>NZ_CAIJDS010000052.1:0-12305 GCF_903819475.1 Rhodococcus sp. UFZ-B548 | reverse complement strand
CAGTGCCTCCCTGAACGCCGTGCTCTCACTGAGTCCGGCGAGGACACCTTGAGTCTCCAGCGCCTCCCGGAACGCCGCAGTCTGGCCGAGCCTGGACCAAACATTCGATTCGCTGGCGCTGGCTGTTACGCGTCGACTAAGGGCCCGCGTCGATTCCGGCACTCCGGCCTCGGAGAGGAACCGGTCGAGTAGACCGGATCCATCACCGAGGGCGACCCCGTACTTGTGAGCGTGTGGCCGCAGCACAGTAACGACAGCGTCTGCGTCGGCGCGACCGGTGGTGACGGCGTCGCGAACGATGCTGGCGAGATGCCCACCGTCGAGATGATCAGTGGCCAAATCGTCGATCGTGGAGAGGATGGTGGTGGTGGGAAGTCCGTCAACTAGGGTCCATCGGCCCGGGTCCAGTGTTGCGACGCGATACCGAACATCGTCTAGCCGGGACTGCTTCCGACGAGTGACCGTGAACTCCATGACATCCGCGTCCAGGTCTCCAAGGTTATGGACCCGTGCAGCGGAGCGATGGGAAACCACGGCGGGATGCTTACCATCGAGCCGCTCACCTGCGGTGAATCTGGGTTCGATGACGAGCCAGGCAGCTCGAAGCTGTTCGTTTGGGACGCTCGGCGCGCCACTAACCCGGTACACACCGTGGCGAATCCGCTCCACGGTGCCATTACGGGCAAGCCGTGCGATGCGCTGGGTTGAGAACCCGATCGCTCTGCCTTGGGCGGTAGTGAACAGACCCCATTGGCCAGCGGCAAGATCCGCTAGTTCAACGATGGAATAGCCTTGAGCCATACTGCAATAGTATCACTGAGCATTATTTTTGCAGATTCGGTGAACCTATTTGAAGCACCTAGCCTGATAGTGCCGACAAAGTGTCCGTCTGCTACTGCAAAAATCGTGTACATCGTGACTATTGCAGTGGGAAATATGCACATCGCAGAGGTACTAAAACTGCCGCTGCAGAGAAACCCCCTGGGGTCGATGGCGCGGCGGGACGTGCCATCGAACCAAAGACCGAACGGTCGGCTCTTAAAACTAGTTACTTTGCGCTTCAGGGGCTTGAAATCTCAGGACCTCATGCTTGCGCGCCAAAGCTCGGATAGTCAGCCCGTCTACCCAACGGGGTGATGCGGCCGCCGATCGAAGATGCACTTGCGGACCGGGCCGCCTACAGGCGGGTGCCATCTACTCCGCGACCAGAATTGGCATCCTGCCGAGATGGGCGAAGATCTTCCCGACACTGTGGACGGCCACGTGAAGCGGACTCGAACTCACTTCAACAGCCCATCTGGCCAATGTTTCTCGTGGTTCTTCTTCAGCTTCTTGATGTCACCAAGGACGGTCTTCAAGGTCTGAGGCGGCGGTACATCGTCATCGTGGGCCCCAGGATTCAAACAACTTTTCCAGAGAGTCCAGCGGCCGCGCTCGTCATTACCCAGCGCAAAACCAAGCACATCAGGGATCAACTCGCCAAGAATCTTGTCACCAACTTCAGACACTCGGGTAGGCGTGCCGGCTTGTGTCCGTCCCGTGGCGATGATCTGCTTCGCTAGTCGTTCGGCGGCTCGCCGCAGAGCATTGGCCGCATTGCGCCTCCCCTCGACGGTGAGACTGGCAATGGCATCTTGGGCTTCCAACAGATGTCTTCCGAAGACATCGCTTTCGTTGGTCACAGCCGTGCCCTCGCTCATGTCCGAGAGCACCAACTCGTAGTGCTCCAAACCTCGATGCCGATGGCCTTCGACGATATTGACTGCCAACTTGGGATCGTGCGTACAAACGATCACCTGCACACCTTCATCCATGAGGGCGCTCAAGGTGTTGAGAGTAAAAGTAATTCGATGTTCGGGGTCGTACCCAGGGAGCGGGTCGTCCAGGACTACGACAGGACTTCCAAGCAAACGCTGTCGCGCCAAGAAGGCCGCCAGCCCGAGCGCGTTGAGCTGGCTGTCGCTGAATACACCGACGGCGTCACGTACCTGCGGCGAAGCCTCGTCCGATACTGCGAGCTCGGCAGTCAGATTCACGTAGCGTCGTCCCGATGCCCGTCGTCCAACTCCACCGAACCGGACCAACTCATCGGGGCGAAGGGTAGCCCACCACCTATCGATTTCATCACCCATCTTGGCGAATCGGTCATCGAGGAGTGCTTGCTCGGCTTTCTGGATAGCGCGACCGAGCGCATCGATACGCTGCTTCGCTTTCTTCCTCTGCGCCTGGACTCGTAGTTCACGGTAAAGGTCGTCCCGGTGTTCCAAGAGTTCGAGGATCTCCCGAGTCCCGGCGGGCATCAACGCCGCCTGCAATTTTTCACCCAGCCCCTCGTGTAGGTCAGCGACGAGCTTCTTCAGTGCCTGTGTTTCCTTCTGCACGATGGCGATACACTCGTTGCTTTGCTTGAGCAGAAGCGAAATTTCATCTCGAATCTCTGTGCGCTCGCTAACTTTGAGGGTTCCTGCGGCAACCAAGTCCCTAATCTGATCCCGGATATCTCTGAGCCGCTGCACTTCGCCGGCGGCACGAGAGATATGCCCACGGGCTGAGTCCCCGGAATCCAATCCCGGTGCGCCCGTATGACTACCGGCCGCGAATGCCTCCAGGTGCGCTGAGACATCGGCCCACTGGTGGTCCTGCCAAGACTGAGCCGCAGGAAGCACAGACTTGAGCGCAACCCCAACTCGATCGACTTCTCGGAGCGCGAACTGTAGCTCATCAACGACGGCTCTTGCTGCTTCCTGCATGCCCGTAGTTGCAGCTAAGTGCTCACGCATCTGCTCGATACGCTCTGCACGGAGAGTTCCGTCTTCGCAAACGGGGCAACTGGTCGGCGCCGACACGGCGCCGAGGTCCTGATGTGCAAGAACGGCCTCGAAAACAGGTAGCAGACGGGCCGCCTCCGCATCGATAGCCTGAAGCCGGTCGGAGTAGGTAACGATGTGCAGGCTCAAGCGCGAGGTGTCCACATCGGTGGGTATCTGAGTCAGATTCGGCGTCAGAGCACCGATCGGGAAGACCTTCTCCTCTGCCTGTGCCTTGATCTTCTGCAGATCAGCGATGGCGTCTTCGGCATTCGTACCGGACAACGGCAAGCCAAGAGCGCTGGCGGCTGTCAGAAGATGGCTTGTCAGAGTTGGTTGGTCTTTCGCTTTCGCAGCCTTGTCGATCGCTGCCGTCGCAGGCGTGTTTCCCTGCGCAAGCCCGTTCATCGCACCCACCCGCACTAGCGAAGGAAGATTCGCAACCCGATCCTTGGCGCGGCTAACCGCATCTCTCACAATGTCGAGGTCAATCAGCTCGAGCATCGAACGGAAGTACGCAGCCCGTTTTTGCGGCTCGGTAGACAGGACGTAGCGAAGATTGTGCTGCAGCAAGACCGGTGCAGCTAGCGGAGGTTCTCCGAACGGGATGCCAAGAGAATCCAGATCCGTCGCCTGCTGACCATCAATGGTCACCACACTCGTGCAGTCCGCCGACGCAGAATAGTCTGCCGTCAATACGCGACGAATAGTCCGTACAGTGCCATCGAGGGACCTGACATCAGCTTCCACCCACACGTCGGTGTCATCTGACGGCAAGTGCACGTTGGAGAGCATCCGCTCGTACTCCGCCTTGGCTCCCCCGAACAAGTCTCTCCGGCTGTTGCGCCCGGTGAACAAGAATTCCAGCGCCTCAGCGGTCGCGGTCTTTCCCTGGCTGTTATCGCCTTTGATAACCGTGATGGGCGAGTCCAGTTCCAGTTCTCGAACCTCAGTTCCGTAGGATCGAAACCCCCGAATACGCAGACGAATAATGCGAGGGGGCGGCTGGGTCCCTGGAAGAAGTGGTGCAGTCATTCGACTTCCAACCATCCGTCGACCAGCGCGTCGACCTTCGATGCAACCTCTGCCGAAGACACGGCCGTTGCCAACGCTGTGACGAATTCGTGTGCGTCCAGCGAAGTCTGGCTTGGCGGCAACTGCTCGCGAAGGTCCTCTAGATTTGGAATCAACCCACTCACCCGATCCTCCTTGCACTCGACTGAGATCCTCATCGCGGGCCGTGTCGGTCTGCGCTTCGCCTGGGGTCGATCAAACGAACTTACCCGACAAACCGACCGAAAGGTTCGACGGCAGGGGCATCGAGTATGAAGAGGACATGACTCGTACAGATGAGACGTGGTTTCGACTGCGGCAATGGACTCAGGGCCAGGCTCCGTCCGAGCGTCTCGCCGCCCAGGTCCTCGCCTACTCCGGCTTCGACAACATCGACCCATCGCACCCTCTTGGAGGCAAGGATGGCGGCCGTGATGCCGTCTGTTCCAAGGACGGTCGCCGGTGGATCATGGCCGTCAATTTCCCCCGCGACGAACAGACATTCGGCGACATCAAGCGAAAGTTCGTGTCCGATCTTGAAAGCGCCACAAAGCACCAGCCATACGGGCTAGCGTTCGTCACCAATCAGGAGATCAGGCTGAGCGAACGCGCAGAGCTCAGGGAGCTCGGCGCGGACAAAGGCGTGACGGTCGAACTGTTTCATCTCGAGCGCGTTGCTCATATTCTCGACGAGCCGTCGATGTCGCCGATCCGCAAGCAATACCTCGACATCGATCCTGGCCCGCTTCCGATTGCGATCGAGCTCGAGATCATCGGAACCGCGCGCCACCTTGTAGGCGGTGAGGACGTCCGCGATTGGTGGCTTGAGCATGCAGCGGAGAAGGAACGCGCACGGCACACCCGGAACCGTCAACAGACCGCGCTGAACCCCGCGATTACGCGAATGCAATGGATGCAGTCGGCACTGCCACCACTCACCGAAGCGGATCTTGAGGAGCGAATTGAGCGGTGGGAACGCGAAGTTCGCCGGAGGTGGGCCGAATCGGAGGACCACCTAGCGTCCACCACGTGGCCGGGGTTGCGGTTCCGCCTGAAAAACACCGGTGAAGTGTTCCTCAACGACGTCCAAGTGATCATCACTATCAGTGGTGTGCGCGGCCTGCAGTGTCTGCACCTCGACCGATTCGATCAAGCCAAGTTGCTATCTCCTGTTATTCCGGCCCCGAAAGACCCCTACGCTGGCATCGACCCGAGCTTTTATGACGACCTGCGGATCGCCGATTACCCGGTTACTTGGAAAAGCCTTGACGATTCCGTGGAGATCACTCTCGACCTCAAGCATCTCCGCCCCCACCCGGCATGGGTGAGCGAGGCCGACGACATAATTCTGGTTGCCAACCTCGCTGCTAGCAGCGAGGTGACCGCAGAATGGACCGTGACCGCACAGGGATACGGAAAGATTTACGAAGGCCAAGCAATAACGATTCCGGTTGAGCAGGCTTCAATACAGGAATCCTTGAGCTTGGTCAGCAGCGCTGACAAACGCTCCAGCAAATGAAACAGTCCGTTGCGCACCAGACAAAAGGAAACATTCGACGGAGGATGGTGATGACGTCACCAGTAGTGATGATGACTTCGTCATGACTTCATTCGAAAGTCGACAAGGACGAATTAAATCTGCTCGATTCCCGTACTAGCGCCCGTTGTCGTTGTCTCGGCTCTTCCCTGCGCGCGTCTGTTCCCGTTGGGGATCAAGTCGGGGAGGAACTGGGGAGGTGCCTCGCTTCGCTGCTTCCCGTGCGGACACTGGGAAGTCGCCGGCCGCGAGGGCTGCTGCATTGTTGTCGGTTGGTTCCGACGACGTCTCTTCCGTCGTTGTCTTTTCTTTCGAAACCGGCCGTTCGAGCACTGCGACGCTGCCCTCGCATTCGACGTGCTCGATCTCGGTACGAGGCTGCGGCATCCGACGGTGAATCGCTTCGAGTTCCACGCGAGCGGTCATCTCGAGGTCACGTGCCCGGGTCAGGTCGCCGGCAGCGCGATGTGCGGCGGCAATCGCCTCCACCGTCTTGATCAGTTGGCGCATCAGCAGCGCGTACGACGCTGCCTTGCCGAGCTGCGGGCTTGTTTGCATCAAGATCAGGGCTGCACCTCCGGCGGAGACGATGCCCGCCTTCTTCGGTGCGTGCTGATGTGCGGGGATCTGTGATGATCGGGCGAGTTGTTTCGCAGCGTGGGCAAGGGGTCCTGGTGTGGCTTCGGTCCGGACAGACCATGCGTCAAACACCCCAGCTGTTCGGCCTGCCGCGCGTGCCCATTGTGCTCGGTCGGTGACGGGAATCGAAGCCAGGTATTTGTTCCAGGCTGCAATGTCTTGACCGGCTCGCTCGAGCAGTTTCGGGTCGAGTATTTTCGCTTCGCGACCGGGTCGCGCAGCGGGACGCTCGCGCCGTGCGCTGCGCCATTCGTCGACGGCCTCCGATGATGCCGTGGGGGTGTCTTCCCATTCCATGCGGAGACGGGGGAGGGTCAAGTCTTTGGCGAGATGACCGCCGCCGTAGAAGATCGGCTTTGCATCGGCACCGGTGGCTTCGCGGTCGGGTCTGACGGCGACCTTGTAGCCGACTACGACGTCATCGCGTCCGGAGGCGAAGCGGGGCCGGACGAGCAATCCTTGCCCGCGAAGTCGGCGTACGAATTCCGCTTCGGACTTCGACGATGTCGCACAGGCGCGCACGCGCCGTGCGAGGAGATCACGGTCGAGTTCGGTCTGCCCGTTGCGTACTGCGCGCGCATTTTCGGCGCGCTGGTATCCGCGTTCGCCGGTCTTGCTCTGGCGGGACTCGATGACAACGAGGCCGTGTTCACGTTCTATGCGTGCGGCCGCCACGCTTGCTCGTTTCCAGTCACGGTAGAGGTTGACCTTGGTTCCGTCTTCGCGCACGGCGGATGCGGCGATGTGAATGTGGTCGTTGCCTTTCGCAGACACTCCGTGTCGGACGGCGACCCACCTCGCGGGACTGCGACCGGAGGTCTCGGTGAAACCCATCTCGTCCATGAACTCAGTGGCGATCTTGTTCCACTGCTCGTCCGTCAGCTCGCCTTCATCGGCCCTGAGCGAGAGCGAGCAATGCCAGACATTGCCATCGCGATACGGGTCGATCGGATCGCGGACCTTCTTGCCGTGACTGTCGCGAACGTCTTGGCCGGCGTCGTCGCGCAGGTAGTTCGGGATCTTGATTTCGGTGCCGAACACTTTGCGGGGCTGGTCGATCTGCTTGCCAATCGCGAGAGCGTCGACACCGCTGAGTTCATTGTCGTCGTGCCACGCCATGATCGCGTAGTCGCCGGCCACCAGATGGGGGTCGGTGTGCTCGTTGCTCTTGCCCGGACCAGCGAGGTACGACATCAAGCCGGTGACTTTGGCGCCGCGGGAAATCTTGACGATCACGGCGCAGACATCTCGTCGAGGGTGCCGTTAATCCGGTCCGCCAAACGCCGCACACTGACCAGTGCGCCGTTCAGTTCGGCGGGGATTCCGCCGGTCGCGTTGGTTGCTTTCGCCATCTGGTTGATGTTGATCGAAATCGCCGACAACAACCGGAACGCGGAGAACAACTCCGCGGCAAGATCGCGCCGATCAGTAGCAGTTTCACCGGAGTCGGACAGAGCAGACTCGACCATCAGCCGCGCCACAGTGATACGCGCTTCCTGCGCACGGCGCAGCAACTCGGACTCCTCCTCGGGAGTCACCTTCACCACGTGCCGGCCAGCTCGACCGCCCGGCACATTCTCCCGGCGTTCACGACGGAACCGGCGAGGTCGACTGACCTCGTCTTCACTCATGTCCGTCGTGCCTCCCTTCGGCCCAGCGCAGCGCCCCCACCACGTGGGGCTACACGCCAGTGTCTCAGGTCCAGAGCGCAGCGGCAAGACATGACCCAACTTAGGGCACCTAAGTTACTATCTTGCTCTGCTCTGCAGGGCCAAGATTTCGGGGTCACGTCCGTTCTGAGTCTCGTCCCCGAAATCTCAAAAGCGCCAGGACGAGCCTGCGAGTTCCTTCGATCTCGAATTCGTCCCCATTTGGGGGCTGGTCCCGATTGTGGGTGCCTGAGACGCAGCGGAGCGGAGAGGGAAATCTCGGGCATCCATATGAGGATCGGAGCAGTCCCGATCTGTGGCGAATCTCGGAGAAAAGAAGATGCGCCGCGCGGAGCGCGTCGATACGCAGTTCGGGTGGTTGATGTTGTCCACAGGCGGGCACCGGGGTTCTCGGCATTGGGCACACACCAGATTCCTCCGCTCCGCGTCTGGTGTGCACACAACGCCGCCCCGGACACCCACCTGTGGACAACGGTTCCGGTATTCGCGAGTTCCGCTTAGCGCCCGTTCAGTGGTGCACGAGCGGGCGAGATTTCTCCTACGATGTAGCGCATGAACACGACACCGAACACACCAGACTTCGACGCACTCGACGCAGCTATCAAAGCGGAAGCCGAAGAGAAGATGAAGATCATCCGTGTGGTGGCAACCGCACACAAAGAACTCCTCGATACACGCGAAGAATTCGCCCGGACGGACGCAGCGAACGTCGGCAACCTCGACGCCGCGCTGAGCGAGGCGCTGCGGGTCGGATTCACCGAAACCTCGATCAAACAGTGGCGTGTGCCGGCCGCTCGAAAGTCAACAGGCAAGCGGGCTGCACCGAAGAAGCCGGTGACAAAGAAGATCGAAACTTCGCCGTCCGCTGAATCCGGTGAGCAGAAAAGCGCTTAGTACTACACCCGATGCCCGCACCCGTTCTCGGCTCGGGGTTGACGCCGAGAACGGTCGTCCACTCTCAGCTCAAGCGCGTCACTACCGCGTGGTTGCGCCTCGTCCCGGCCCGCACCCAGCTCTGAATCTTCTCAACGGGATCTCTGTGCTTGGCGATCGTCTTCACGGCGCGCACGGCGGGCATGACCCATGGGAGAGAACCTCACCAAAGCGTTCGTCGCGTAGATCATCTGGGCGACGGACTCCTGGTTCAGCCAATTGAAAGTGGTCAGTTCAACTCTGCATTCGTCATGCAACTCCAAGTAGCAAGATCGGTCGACCGGAAACTCGATGAAGGTCTTCGCCCGAGCGGACGACGCCGACGACCTCACCGCGGCAAGAGATGTCGCGCGCAGCCTCTCGCCTAACCAAGCCCCAGCAGCGGTGGCTCGCTCGTTTGGTCAATTCGATCTCTCGGTCGGACATAATTCGGTTGATTCGACGTGACGCGTGTCTGGGCCGTGCTTTGCTCGCTTGGTCGCACACGCGACCAAGCTTCGACAGACGAAAGGCATGCCGTGCGCATCCGCAAGGTTTTGGTCCGCTGGTACAAATCGTTCAACTACGACTACGAATTGAAGTTCGCGCCGTCGTCGAAGAAGAAGGATTGGCAGGTGACGGGCGATGGTTGGCTGCCGCACATAACAGTCAGTCTCGAGCACGACATCACTGCTGTGGTCGGCGCCAATGAGTCTGGCAAGTCCCATCTGCTCGATGCCATCCACATTGTGCTCTCGGGAGAAGAACACTCCCGTAGTGACTTCTGCCGTTACTCGACATTGTTCTCGGTCGAGAAGGACAAACGCCTGTACCCGGAAGTAGGCGCTCAATTCGCACTGTCGGACATCGAGCGAAGCGAACTTGCTACTTTGAAAATCCCGCTCTACAAGAATGACGACCTTCTATTGTTGCGCCCCGAAGCCGGAGTCGTGCAGGTCCTTAACACCGATGAGAAGCGGGTTCTGCTCAGCGGGGCTCAAGCCGTCGCGCTACAGGCGTTACTACCAAAGGCTCACAAACTCCAGACTCAAGTAGACCTCCCCGACTCGGTATCGCTAGCCTCCCTCGCCGGAATTGAGCCCGTCCCCTCAGGACGGAAGAACCGCATTGATCTGTTGCGCTTCCTGGCCGGAGTGAGCGGTCTGGAGGCCCTTAAGGAGCAAGCCAGCACCTTGTTCGCCCTTATCGATCTGGCCCCCACCACGACCGAGGATGAAACTGTGCAGGCGCTGGCCGCAAAGCAGCAAAAACTGGGTCAAGACTTACTGACAAAGATCGCACGCATCGATCGGAGCGCCTTCGCTGACCTCTATAACGCGATCGCAGAAGAGCGTGAAGGCCTGGTCAACGCTCTTATCCAAAAGATGAATGACTCCATCGCCCGACACCTCAACGTCTCAAGGTGGTGGAGCCAGGATGAGGACTTCGCACTCCGAATCTCGCCGCGTGAGCACGAGCTGGTCTTCACGATTCGTGACCGTACTGGTACCGACTACTCGTTCAGCGAGCGCAGCCGCGGACTGACATATTTCTTGTCGTACTTTGTTCAACTCTGGTCTCACGAGCGACCTTCAGTGCCCGAAGTGCTTTTGATGGACGAGCCCGACGCATATCTGTCGGCCACCGGGCAGCAAGACCTACTACGAATCCTGGAGTACTACGCCCACCCCGACAACACCGATCGCACCGACCAAGTCGTGTATGTAACGCACTCCCCGTTTCTCATCAACCGCAACTCCGGTCACCGCGTCCGCGTCGTTGACAAGGGCACCGGCGACGAAGGCACGCGGCTCGTAGCCGACGTGACACAAAATCACTACGAGCCGCTACGCACCTCCCTCGGAGCGTTTGTAGCTGAGACCGCGTTCATCGGCGGCGACAACCTCTTTGTCGAAGGCATCTCCGACCAAGTGCTGCTTTCCGGCATGAACACCCGCCTGCGACTCGCCGGTGCCGCACCGAGTGCCACCCTGGACCTCAACCAGGTAACGCTCGTACCCGGTGGCTCGAACATGCCCTACATGCTGTACCTGGCACGCGGACGAGACCAGTTCAAGCCTGCGTGTGCAGTCCTGCTCGACAGCGACGGTGCCGGTCAGGAAGCTCGACGACAGATCCTCAAGGGTGGAGCCAAGGGACGTCCGACCGTGGCAAAAGAATTGATTGTAATGCTTGGGGAGGCCGTGCCGGACGCTGTGACAGAACCTGGCGTGGTCGTCGAGGAGCCCGAGGACCTGGTCCCGTTGCCACTAGCTGGAATTGCAGCACGCCGCTACGCCACACACCTACTCGGCTTAAGTGTCGACGAATCCACTGCGTTGACCGACGAGGCGATCTTAGCCTGCATCTCACCGGAAACACCTTCTCTGTGGGATGCCATCGAGACAGCTTTCCGCTCTGCTTTTGACACTGGCATAGGCAAGGCAGGCTTCGCCAAAGAGTTGATCGCCTACCTCGGTGAACACGCCAACGACCAAGTGCAGCCTCGAGAAGTGAAGGTTATTGACGCGAACTTCGCAGCCCTCATAGCCAAACTGAGCACCACCTTGACAACTGCACGCGAGAATGAGGCGGCCCGGCGTCGTGACAGGCGCGTTGAGCAGCTCATTACCGAATTCTTCGAAGCTCACCCCGATGGCTGCATTCAGGACCAAGCTCTTGTCGTACTCCGTCGTATCGAAGCAGCGGCCGACGACACAGAGATCGGGGACATCATCCGAGCTGGACTCGCGACCATCAAACGCGACCACAAGCTCGGAGAGAATCCGCTCACGCGGATCGCGGCCTTCTCTGTATTTCGGACCGAATTAGAACGTCTGCCCCTATTGCCGCGGCTGAAAGACCAAGGGCGGATAGACCTCGATGACATCACAAACAGCGAGAACCAGGCAGATGCCCTGGCTCCCACAGGAACGCCTGCCGCAGTTGACACGGCCGATGCAGACGAAGCACCTCTCAGCCAGGCAGCGGACGAGGACTCCGAGGAAGAAACCGAAGTCGATGCAGACGGAGCGCCACTCAGCCCGGCGGACGAGGACTCCGAGGAAGAAACCGCCGACGAAGTTGCCGAGTAGGGGCTAGGCGATGGGTCCGAACACCGGTAAGACTAACGACGCTCGATGGGAAAGTTGATGGACAGTTGGAGTCCAAAGTTTCGGCCGCGTAAGTGGAAGCGGGACAAGGCGCAGTTCGCGGCCTGGATGGACGGTGCAGTGGTTCGCTCGCGGTGGAAGCGTCGTAGGTTCGGAATCTGGCGTGAGGATCAGTGTGCAGTCCGGGCGCAACGCGCGCGTATCGCGGAGTGGCAGCGTCGCGCGGAGCGGGTGGCGAATCCGAGTCCTGAGCTTATTGCGGCGTATCAGCAGTTGCAGGCTGCGGAAGCGGCGTCCGGTGCCCGGATTGGTTGCGCGCGCGGCGGCGATATGAGCGACCCGAAAACGATTCGGGCTCTTGCTCGGCTGCTGAGCGATCACGCGAACAGAGTTTCATAGCGCCGATGGGCGGGGCGGCAACAGTCCTGCTGGTCAGTCCATTTCGGCGGATGACAGTTATCAGTCTCGGTTGTGCCCCTGTTCGCGTTTGCGTGTCTCCGCGGGTCGCAATGTTTCGGATGTGGCCGAGCTGCGGCCTCGTGTCGTTGTCGGTGGCGACGGGAAGGCGAGTCGC
>NZ_CAIJDS010000051.1:0-56765 GCF_903819475.1 Rhodococcus sp. UFZ-B548 | reverse complement strand
TGGTCGGGTTGGCGCGGTTGTTGATGCTCGAACCTGTTGTGGCGGATGCGTTTCACCGTGGTGATGTGGATGCGTTGAAAGCCCGTCAGGTGGCGTCGTTTTGTCAGCATCCACCGAAGAACATGACCCTGGCGGATGTGGACAAGGCCCGCGGGATTCTGCTCGGGTTGGCGTCGAAGAACATCGCGGATTGTGATGCGGTGCGGGCAGCGATTCGGCGGATCGAGAAGCAGTACGGAAAACGCGAGGATGGCGTTCCGGTCGGGGAAGATTCGGAGCGGAATGAGTTCTACGCCTCGAAAGGCTTGTACGGGCGGGTGACTGTGAAGGGCGACCTAGATGCTGTGAACGGGGCGCGGTTGATCACGTTGTTGTCGAGTTTGTCGGCGCCGACGCCGGAGAAGGACGGTGTCAAGGACACGCGTACTCCGGCATTACGGCGTGCGGACGGGTTTTGCGAATTGTTGCGCCGGTACGAGCGGGCGGGGTTGGGTCCGATCGAGGGCGGGGTGAAACCGCACATCACGATCACCGCGTCCGCGAAAGACATGACGGATCTGCAGGCCTTGAAGGACTTGCTGCCGTCGACGGAGGAACTCGGGTTCGCGTGGACGGATTGGGTGGGTCCGATCAGTATCGATACCGCACGGATGTTGGCGTGCGACTGCACCGTCACCCGGATCCTGTTGGACGAGAATGGTGTTCCGCTCGAGTGCGGTAAGGAAGCGAGAACGGCGACGGTGCCGCAGCGGCGGGCGTTGGCGGTTCGTGATGGTGGGTGTGCGTTTCCGGGGTGTGGGACTCCGTCGGGGTGGTGCGATGCTCATCATATTGTTCACTGGAATGATGGTGGCCCAACAGATCTCGACAATCTGATCTTGTTGTGCGGTCATCACCACCGGACGCTGCACCACACCGAGTGGCGTGTCGAGATCGGCCCGGATCGGAAGACGGTGTTCTATCCGCCGATGTCCGTTGACCCGTATCAGCACCCGATCGGCGGGAACAGCCCACCGACAGCCGCCTGAACGGGCATAACTGAAAATGCCAGCGTATGCCCCGGGGAATAACCATGCCCCGGGGCATACGCTGGCATTTTCGGTTGCGCTCGATGTCCGTCTTGCGACAGCATCTGTCTCCACTTCGACACGCAGGACCAATAGGGTCGAGGCATGTCTTTCTGCGAACCCGCCCGCGTTGTCACCGTCACGTCCCTGACCCCGCACATGCGGCGAATCAGCATCGAGGCAGAAGGTGACTGGCACTGGCCGACCGGCGGACAAGGCGACGAGCGCATCGATATCGCGTTCCCGAAACCCGGTGAAACAGAAGCAGATTACGACTACTTCAACAATCCCGACTACGGCAAGGCCGATCTCGGAACCGAGCCACCGTGGCGGCACTACACCGTGCGCAAGGTGCACGACGGTGGCCGACGTCTGGACATCGACTTCGTCGTGCACCCTGGCGGTATTGCAGCGGATTGGGCCCTGCGGGCCGAACCAGGTCACCTACTAGGCGTCTTCTGGTCGGACAGTTCGCGGTCCCACTACCAAGCACCGGCGGGTCCTCGCTGGCAGCTGCTGGTCGCAGACGCCACGGGTCTCCCCGGACTGGGCAGGATTGTCGAAGAACTTCGAGAGGGCGATGTCGCACAGGCGATCATCGAGGTCGAAACCGAAGAGGATCGACAGGAATTTGTCACTCGCGGCGACGTCACGTACACGTGGCTCGTGGGGAGTGGCCTCGGAAAGGCGCCGAGCGCACTGTTCGAAGCTGTGGAGAAGATCGAGTTTCCCGAATCCGAATCGGCCGACATCTACGCGTGGGTGGCGTGCGAAAGCGCAACCAGCCGTCGTATTCGTAAGCATCTGAGGGAAGTTCGAGGAATTGCTCGCGACAAGCACAATGTTGTCGGGTACTGGCGAGAGGGCGCCGACGGCCACGTTTCCGGCATGAACAGCGAGGAAGTCACCGTCGGCGCCTGAGCGCCGTGATCACTCTGCCGGCAGTGTGTCGGTAGATTCTGCGTGAGCCTGCTGCACGTCAGCCGGCTTTTCCGCCAGCATCTCGAACAGTGCACGGCGTGCCTCGGCAAGAATTGCCTCTGCCTTGGCGACCTGCTCAGCAGTCCCACCTGCGGCTACCGCGACAGCGGCACCTCGGAGTAGACCCATCGCGGGACGGAGCGCTGCGCCGGCTTCACCGAAGTGAGGGCGGCCGTGTCCGCGCTGACCTTCGCGACCGCGTCGGCCTTCGGGGCGTCCTTCTGCTCGGTCTTCGAAGCGACCCTCGGGGCGCTCTCCATCGAATCCTCGACGGAAACCGTGTCCACGATGCGGGCCTCGGCGGCCATGCTCGCGACGTTCTTGCATTTCTGGGTTGTTATGTGGGGCGTACATGTTGTCCTCCTGGACTGTCTGTGTTTGTTTGACGTATCGACGATATATCGACAATAGATCGAACGCAAGGGTCCGGAGAATAATTCCCGCACCCTCGTCCGGATACGCTGAAGCCGTGAACACGGATCTACAAGCCCAGGCCGCAGACGTCCTACGCCGCCTCGCACTCGACGAATCCCTGAAAGAACGCACCATGGCGGACGCTGCGACTGCAGCACTCGCACGGAAAGTCGCCGCTCGCTACATCGGCGGCGAAACCATCGACGACGCCTTCGATCGTCTTCCCTCGATCTTCGCCCGAGGGCACAAGGCGAGCATCGAATACACCGGGGAAAGCGTCCGGGATCCCGAGCTCGCGAACGCCGAAACCGATGTTTTCGTGGAACTGGCGGAACGGATCGGCACGTCGGGTGTCGACAGCACCGTGTCGTTCGACCTCTCACACATCGGCTTGGTGATCGATCCGGAGCAGTGCTTTCGCAATGTCGTGCGCCTGGCCGAGGCCACGGAACACGCAGGTGCCGAGCTGATCATTTCCGCCGAAGCGTCCGATCGCACCGACCTGGTCCTCGACATGCATGCGCGGCTGACCGAGCGTTTCACTCACGTGGGAATCACCGTTCAGGCCCGACTGCACCGGACCGCAAAGGATCTCGCCGCTCTGCTGGACCGACCCGGTCGCATCCGTCTCGTGAAAGGCGCCTTCCTCGAAGCCGAATCCGTCGCCTACCCGCGCGGTAGTGCCGAACTGCGCAGCGCGTATCTCGACTACGCAGGCCGAATCGTCGACTCGGGTCACCAGGTTTCCATCGCGACGCATGACCGCGACATCCTCGAAGCATTGCGCGCCGAGCATGATTCGAAGCTCAGAGCCGAACATGTGGAGTTCGAGATGCTGCTCGGCCTCGGTACCGAGCAACTGGACGCACTCCGAGCCGCGGGCTTCACCACACGCGAATACGTCATCTTCGGAACACAGTGGTGGCTGTACGTACTCAATCGCATCGCCGAAGAGCCGGAGCGTGTCTACACCGCGCTCATCGACGCCGCGCTTGTCACCACTGCAAACTGATCCGCAGCAACACAAGTGGGGCTGCACTCGAATCGAGTGCAGCCCCACTTGTGTATGTTTCTAGCTCTCCAGAAACGCCTTGATGCGCGCCAGAGTGGTTTCCATTCCGGTCTGCATCAGCTGATCTCGACCCCGACCGAGTAGGCCGCTACCCGACATCATGCGGACGTAAAGCGCAGGCGTCGCATAGATTTCACGAGTCTCGGTAAGCACAGTGCCCGTTCCCGAAGGTTCGAGCACGTACGTCCACCGAGCCTTCGGCTCGTCCGATTCGAAGGAGAACTTCCGGCAGTCGACCACGTCGACCACCGTGCAGTGCGTGCTCCACCGAATCAGGCCGTGCTTGTTGGTGCCCTTGAACTTTGCGCCCACGGTGCCCGGGGTTCCGGAAGTCCATGTTCCGCCGGTGTTTTCAGGGCTGAAGCGACCCATACCTTCGATGTCGCTGACAACCTTCCACACCGATACGGGAGTTGCCTCGATGTACGCGCTGGCGGTTTCCACCCGTTACCGGCCCGGAACCCAGGACATGATCTTGATGGCGTGAGGCATGAGCTTTGCCCACACCTTGGCCGGAAGTCCGCGCGGTCCACCGAGATTCATGACGCGGGTGGTGGCAACGGTCTGCGGCTCGGTGTACTTGATCAGCCCCTCGGCGCCGTGACGACGACCGACGCCCGAGACACCCATGCCGCCCATCGGTGCTGCGGTGCTGCCCCAGGTGGGTGCGTAACCCTCGTCGACGTTGACGGTGCCGGCGTGGATGCGCGCTGCGATGGCTTCGCCGGCAGCCTTGCTTCCCGCCCACACACTGGCGTTGAGGCCGTACTCGGTGTCGTTGGCCGCAGCGATGGCCTCTTCGACGTCCTTGACGGGGTAGATCGAGACGAGCGGCCCGAAGGTCTCGTCGCGGTAGCACTCGGCGTCTTCGGGAACCCCGGTGAGCAGGGTGGGCTCGTAGAACAGCGGTCCGATGTCCGGGCGGGCCTTGCCGCCGGCAATGACGGTGGCGCCCTTGACCACTGCGTCGTCGACATGCGCGGAGATTGCCTTGACCTGGGCCTCGGAGACCAGGCTGCCCATCTCGATTCCGAATTCGTAACCAGCGGCGAGGTTCATCTTCTTGACGCGGTCACCGAACATACGGATGAACTCGGGTGCGATGGACTCTTCGACGTAGATGCGCTCGATGGAGATGCACAGCTGACCGGAGTTGGAGAAGCACGCACGCACGGCGGCGTCGGTGACCTCGCGCAGGTCTGCGCCGGCCGCGACGATCATCGGGTTCTTGCCACCGAGTTCGGCGGAGAAGCCGATCAGTCGACGGCCGGCCTGCTCGGCGAGGAGCTGACCGGTCGCGGTGGAACCGGTGAACATGAGGTAGTCGGTGTTCTCGACCAGCGCGGTGCCCACGACGGAGCCCGGTCCGGGAACCACGGCGAAGAGGTCGCGGGGCAGTCCCGCCTTGTAGAGCAGTTCGACGCAGGCGAGCGCGCAGTACGGCGTCTGACTGTCCGGCTTGAGGACAACGGCGTTACCGGCGAGCAGCGCGGCGATGGCGTCGGACACGGCCAGCGTCATCGGGTAGTTCCACGGCGAGATGACGCCGACGACACCCTTGGGCTGGTAGCGGACGACGGTCTTCGTCAGACCCGGGAGCATGCCGGAGACGCGACGCGGGCGCAGCAGCTTCGGAGCCACACGTGCGTAGTGACGCGACGTCATCGAGATGTCGAGGACTTCTTCCTGAGCTGCGGTACGCGACTTTCCGGTCTCGGCCTGAGCCATGTCCATGAGGGCGTCGCGGTTCTCGAGGATGAGGTCGCGGTAGCGGTGGAAGACGGCGGCGCGGTCGAGGACGGAGCGCTTGGCCCATTCCTTCTGGGCGACGCGGGCACGGGCGATGGCCGCAAGTGCGTCGTCGGCGGTGCCGACGGGGATGGTCGCCAGCTCCTTGCCGGTGAACACCTCGGTGATGGACTTCGTCGGGCGATCGGCAACATTGTCGATGGCGATCAGATCGGCGAGCCGCGAGAAGGTCGCAGCGGACGGAGCAGGCATTTCAGTACCCCTACTGGTGAGTAGTTCTTGGAGTTACACACAACTTACCCCGTCGGTGGTACCGATCACAGTGCCGAATCAGACAGAGTCAACCAATACTGCCTCTTTCGGACGTTTTGCGATCAACAACGACATGACTGCAGCGATCGCGCAGAGCGCGCCGGCCACCAAGAAGGCAGCGTCGTACGAGCCGATCTGATCACGAACGAGGCCGGCCAAAAAGGCCACCAGACCCGCACCGATCTGATGAGATGCCAGCACCCAACCGAACACGATGGGAGCGTCGGCGCCGAAGTGCTGACGGCACAGCGCGACCGTCGGCGGAACCGTCGCCACCCAGTCGAGCCCGTAGAAGATGACAAACGCGATCATCGGCGGATTCACGGTGTTGGCGAGCAGCAGCGGCAGGAAGAGCAGCGAGATTCCGCGGAAGAGGTAGTAGATGCCGAGAAGTTTTCGCGAGTCCATCCGGTCGGTGAACCAACCCGAAGCAATGGTGCCGACCATGTCGAGGATTCCGATCAACGCCAACAGGGACGCGGCCGTCGTGATCGGCATTCCGTGATCGTGCGACGCCGGGACGAAGTGCGTTCCGATCAGTCCGTTGGTGCTCGCGCCGCAGATCGCGAAGGTACCGGCGAGAAGCCAGAACACCTTGGTCTTCGACGCCATCACCAGCACCGAGATCGCCCGGCCTCCGGCGCCGCCGCGCTGGTAGACAGGCTTGGCGGGTGGGGCGTAATCGGCGGGCGCGCCGTACGGCGTCGTTCCCACGTCTGACGGATAGTTACGCAGGAACAGCAGAACGAACGGCACGACGGCCAGTGCGGCAAACGAAACTGTGAAGGCGACGCTCTTCCAGTCGTACGTTTCCGCGAGCTTCGCCAGGACCGGCAGGAACACCAGCTGACCGGCAGCACCACCGGCCGTCAGGATGCCGGTCACGAGACCACGCTTTTCGACGAACCAGCGATCGACGACGGTGGCGACAAACGCCAGCGCCATCGAACCCGTACCGAGGCCGACGAACACACCCCACAGCAGAATGAGCTGCCAACTCGAGGTCATGAAGATCGTGAGACCACTGCCGAGCGAGATGAGCGCCAACGCCGAAGTGACGACCGCCCGGATACCGAACCTTTCCATCAGGGCAGCGGCGAACGGCGAGGTCAGCCCGTACAGGATCAGGTTGACCGAGACGGCGGCCGAGATGCTGGCGCGCGACCACCCGAAATCCTCGTGCAGCGGATCGATCAGCACCGATGGGGCAGCGCGGAAGCTCGCCGCACCGACCAATGCCAGGAATGCCACGATCGCGACGGACCACGCGCGGTGAAAGCGCGGGGGGCTCACCTGCTGCGGGCCCGATTCGGGGAGAGCGGTCTCAGAAGTCACAGAGAGAATTCTGCAGTTCGGATTCGATCGAGAACAGTGGCCAGATTGCCAATATATGAAAGAATCGAGCCATGTCTGGTCCGCATCGCGTCGTCGTACTGGCTCTGAACGGAGTCATTCCCTTCGAACTCGGGATCCCCGCGCGTATCTTCGGGCGTGCCCTCGACGTCGAGGATCGGCCGCTGTACGAGATCCTGACGTGCACCGTCGACGGCAATCCCGTGCAGACCGACGCTGACTTCAGCATTTCGGTCGACCATGGGAGCGAGTTGCTCGCCACCGCCGACACCGTCGTCATCCCCGCGTCGTACGAATTGGGCCCGGCCTTCGACGAGGGGTATCTCTCCCCCGAATTGGCCGCAGCATTCGAACACATCCGCCCGGGGACCCGGCTGGTCTCGATCTGCACCGGTTCGTACATCCTCGCCGCGGCCGGTTTGCTCGACGGACTCCGCGCCACGACGCATTGGCGCAACACCGACCATTTCCAGCGTGTCTATCCCAAGGTGAACGTGGATCCCGACGTGCTGTTCGTCGACGAAGGCCACATCCTGACCTCGGCCGGCGTGGCGTCAGGCGTCGATCTCTGTCTGCACATCGTCAGACGCGACCACGGCATGGAAGTGGCGAACACCGTCGCGAGGCGTTGCGTCGTACCGCCGTGGCGCGACGGTGGTCAAGCGCAGTACATCCGCCGCCCACTGGCTGACAAGCCTTCGGAATCGACTGCCGACGCTCGGCACTGGGCCCTCGAACATCTCGGCGATCCGATCACGCTGGCAGACCTGGCGACGCGTGCCAACATGAGCGTCCGCACGTTCAGCCGTCGATTCCGCGACGAAGTCGGAACCACGCCGAACCGCTGGTTGACCAGCAGACGCGTCGATCGGGCACGTGAATTGCTGGAGGAATCCGATCTGTCGATCGATGCAATTGCAGCTCGAACCGGCTTCGGGACTGCGACATCGATGCGTCAACACATGAACGAAGCGCTCGGCGTTTCACCGAGCGCCTACCGACGCACGTTCAAGGCACCGGCGTAAGCGGCAGTACCAGGCACTATCCTGGAGACCATGGCCGAACAGACTCGCCCGAACTTTCCCCAGTACTGCGGATACCTCCTGGGGAAGACGCTCCCCGACCGGTACCAGGACTGGGTGCGGAACGATCTGGTCGGACCGGGTGCACAGGCTCGCTACATCATTCGTTTCACCGTGCCGGCGACGCTGATTCTTCTGCTGTTCCTGTTGATTCCGGGACCGATCTGGATTCCCTTGGCCATGATGGCCTTGTTGCTCATCCCGCTCGCGTACTTCGTCGTGGCGCTCGGGACCATCTACCGCCGTCACCGACTGCTGAGCCACGGACTCGATCCCGAATTGCTCGACGAGAAGGCCCAGCGCCGTGCCGATCGCACTCGCGAGGACTACGAGAAGCGGCACGGTCGCTGAGCACCCCTCAGCGGAACATCGTCACTGCGGCCTTGGCGAGGACCTTCGGATCCTTCTCGTAGTGATGCATCTTGGTGAGCTTGTCTTCCGGAATCCCCAGGAACTTGTAGACGGCCACCTGAGCGCAGCGCACCGAGTACTGCTCGGTGAACACCATGTCGAACGGCAACTCCGCGAACTGACTGATGAAGGCCAGGTTCTTGGAGTGCTTCGGCACCACCAGCGGCCGGTCGCCGACGGCTCGCCGATTGAACAGCGCACTGGCGTAAGGCATGTGGCTGGGAATCGAATTCACGACGCTGTCCATAATCTCTTGTCGGCGCGCGGCGAGCGCACCGCTCTCGTCGAGTGCCTCGAGATGCCCGAGAGTCTCTTCCAGCATTTCCCGGCCGGTCATCTCGATGAACGGCTTCTTCACGTAATCTCCGTCCTTGCGCGGGAACAGACAGTAACCCCAGAAGACTCCTTCGTTCTCCTTCTGCGCGTGGTAGTGCGGCTCATGGTGAACCACGATCGACAGAAGCACGTTCGAGTCCACGAACGTGTTGAGTGCATTTCCGGGGAGCTGCTTGGTGATTCGGGAAATCTCGTTGATGAGCTCGTGTGACGAAGTGGTGACGGTGAAGCTGGTCCACTCACTCTGCGCCCGGTCCCCGAAGAACTTGTCGGGATTCCCGAGATCGTAGAAATGCTCGGTGGCCTGCTTCCACAGCAGCGCACTCGGCGCGTATCTCATGTCTTCGACGATCGGAGTATCCAGATCGCCGATCGACGAACTGTCGGTGATGCTGCCGTTGGTGTCGAAGACGAAATCGCCTTCCGCCACGTCGATTCGGCCCTTCTCGCCGGTGCGGACGTTCTCGTAATCGAGTCCCGTCACGATGATCTCGTCTCGAAGCGGGGTGTCCTTGAACACGAACTCCGTGATCTTCAGTTCGTTGACGAACTTCACGCCCTTACCTTGGAGGAAGGTCCGCATCGGCAAGATGATGCTCTCGTACTGGTTGTACGGGGACCTGGTGACACCCGCAAGCGTCTGAATGCGGCTGAACTCGAGAATCATTCGGTTCATGTACCGGCGAAGCTCCATCGCCGAACTCACCCGCTTGAAAGCGAAAGTGGTCTCCCACATGTACCAGAAGTTGGTGGTGAAGAAGTGCGGAGTGTCCTCGAACCACTGCTCGATGCTGATGTCGTCGAGTTTTGCCTCGTCCGACTCCGGCATCGTCATCAGCTTCGTCAACAAGTACCGGTCCTTGTTGTCGAATTGCATGTGCTTGTAATCGTTCTCGCCCTTGTTGCGAATACCGTCTCGGTCGATCAACCGTGCGACGTCATGCGTGGGGTGCGCGTGGTCGAAGTCGAGAATGTCATCCGTCACCGACTTTCCCGGGTTGTCCAGCGACGGAACCGCACTCAATATGTCCCAGAGGTTCTCGTAGGTTTCCTCGTTGAGCATGCGGCCGCCGCGGTTGATGAAACCCGCGTCGTTACCGAGTTCGCGATGGCCGTACTGGTGCTGAAACGTAGCGGCGGATTCGCCGTCGTTCGCTCCGTGCATGTCCAGGCCCATGATGGTGATGTCCTCACCGTTCCACTCACCGTCTCGAATCAGATAGACGGCAGCCGAGAGGTTTCCGATGCCGGCACCGATCATGTAGGCCTTGTGAGACAGATTGGAAGACATTGGGTTTCGTTCCTTACTCGAGTCGCGGTACGGATACCTTCCAAGCATGGACCCGTTTGCCCGCAGGCGCATCACCCGAGCCGGATGACGTCCGTCACGGTCGTTGAAGGCGCACCAGATCGAGCGCAAAACGCACGTAGTCACGTGCGATTTCCTCGGGCGTTTGCGGCCCACTCGGCCGATACCATTGCGCGACAGAGACACACATCACGACAATCGCACGCGCGGCCTGTCGCGGCCGATCCGTCTCGAACACACCGGCGGCGATTCCGTCGTCCACCTGCTTCGTCATCAACCACTGCTGGTAGTTGCGTGATTCCGTGATGCGCAACCTGTTCTCGGCTGTGAGACTGCGCATTTCACTGGCGCCGAGAAATCCTTGATCACGCCGATAGATATGGAACAAGGTCACACATTCGACAAGGAAAGCCAATCTTTCGTCGGGACTTTCGCCCTCTTCGATAGCCGCCAACGATCTCGTGTTGAGTTCAGCCATGGTGAGGTCGAGAATTTTGGCCAACATCTGTTGCTTACTGGAATAGTGGTGATACAGACCCGGAACACTCATCTGCGCACGTTTGGCGATCTCACGCATCGCAGCGCCGTGATATCCGGTCTTCACCATCTCCGCGAGCGCGGCAGCCAACACCGGATCGAACGAACTCGGACCGAACCTTCGCCACTCGTTCGGGCGAAAATGTGCGTCCGGGTCGGCGTCGTCGCCTCCCCATCGCGGCTGTTCCGGCGGACGCACTATCGCAGCCGGGAGCAGAGCGTCGAAACGCACTCCGAGAATCCCGCCGATTGCCGCCAACCGGTCGACGCTGACTCTGGTCTTTCCGGTCTCGACAGCGCTGAGGGTGGCCGGGCTGACATCGAGACGCCTGGCCAATTCACGCAGCGAGAGCCCGCTGTGACGCCGCGCTTGCCGGATCGACGCCCCGATCAGGACAGCATTCTCAAATTCGGTCACAGTGTTCAGTATTGCCGAACATAGGATTTCCAACAATGCGATGACCACGGAAATCTATGAACGTGTTGACTACTAGTTATCGGCCTGAACATGATGTGGATCACAAAGACCCAGGTCCGCCCGAGCGATCGTTCGGTGTCGGTAGCGAGAGGATCGAATCACCATGACCGAGGCGCCATATCTTGGAGAACTCCTGCGCGACGCACCCAGCAACTGGGGCAAGTGGGGAGAGTCCGACGAGGTCGGTTCACTGAACTACCTCGACGCCGGACAGGTGCTTCGCGGCGTCGGAACCATCAAGCAGGGTTCCGTGTTCACACTCCAACGTCTTATCGGCGATCCCAAGGGTGATCCGGTCTGGCCGGGCCGGAGCCCCGCCGAGCGCACACAGATCTTCGACGAGAGCAGCTGGGACGGCGACGACGCCCCCAACTTCCCCGGCGGCCTGCATTACGCGGACGACAAGATCGACGCATTCCTGCAGGGCTCGACGCAGTACGACGCACTCGGCCACGTCTGGTACGACGGCGCCCTGTGGAACGGATACTCGGCTGATACCACTGTCGGCGGCCTGGAGAAGGCCAGCGTCGAACCGATTGCCGACCGCGGCGTCGTCGGACGCGCAGTACTTCTCGACATGGCGAAGTTCCGCGGCAAGGAAAACCTCGACAAGGCCGAAACCTTCACGCACCATGATCTTTTGGCCTGCGCCGAAGCGCAGGGCGTCACCATCGAGAAGCGTGACATTCTCGTCATCCGCACCAACTTCCTCAAGCTGTTCTTCGACCAAGGCGAGGCCTTCTACGAGGGCTTCTGCGAGCCCGGCTTGATCTACAGCCCCGAACTCGTCCAGTGGTTCCAGGACATGGAGATTGCGAACCTCGTCACCGACACCATTGCCAACGAGGTCACCACCGACCCCGAAAACGGTGTGGCACTGGTTCTCCACAACGCATTGATGCGCAACCTCGGTGTGGTGTTCACCGAGATCTGCGATCTGGAGAAGCTGGCCGCGGACTGCGCGTCCGACGGCCAGTACACGTTCTTGTACGTCGCCGCACCGCTCAAGGTTGCCAAGGCCAGCGGCTCTCCCGTGAATCCGGTTGCCATCAAATGACATACGAAGATCGCCCTTGGTTGGCGTTGTACCGCAACGACGTTCCCCCCGACATCGACGTCGAACAGCCCACAATGCTCGAAATGTTGGCGGCGGCGGTCCGCTCTGATCCGGACGCCACGGCTGTGAAGTACTTCGACGGTCAACTCAGTTTCGCCGAACTGGATCAGCAGAGTGACGCCCTGGCCCGCGCACTACGAGCAGGTGGTCTGACGAAGGGAGACCGTGTCGCACTCTTCCTGCAGAACGTTCCGCAATTCGTGCTCGCCCTCGCCGGAATCTGGAAAGCCGGCGGCGTCGCAGTCTCGATCAATCCCATGAGCCGTGAACGAGAACTGGGATACCAACTCGAAGATTCCGGAGCAGCGGTTCTGATCGCTCTCGAGGGGCTCTACGAGTCCGTCGGCCGCAACGTCGTCTCCGACTCGCCGGTCAGGCGAGTCATCACCACCTCGGAACTCGAGTACCAAAGCCGCAACGATCCACGGGTTTTCGACGGAATCGTGAAGAAGGATCTCGGTACCGACGATCTCGCGACGCTGATCGACCAGCATCGTCTCGGCGATCCGATCACTACCGACGCTGCACCGGAAGACATTGCGGTACTGACCTATACGTCGGGAACCACAGGTCCGCCGAAGGGAGCGATGACCTCTCACGCGAATATGACCTTCAACGCCCAGGTCTACCGTGACTGGCTGGGGCTCACCCCGAAAGACACGGTTCTCGGCGTAGCACCGCTCTTCCACATCACGGGGTTGATCGGTCACATCGCGGTGTCCGTCCTGGCGAGAATGCCGCTGGTGCTGGCCTATCGCTTCCAGCCCGAGGTGATGCTCGACGCGATTCGTGAGCACCGCCCGACATTCACAGTCGGCGCCATCACTGCGTTCACCGCACTGCTCAACACTCCGGGTTGCGCGCCCGCAGACTTCACCTCCATGCGGTTGCTGTATTCCGGCGGCGCACCCATCTCGCCGACAGCCGCCGAGGCAGTCCGCGCCATGACCGGTGCTGCGCTGCACAACATCTACGGGCTGACCGAGACCACGTCGCCCACTCACGCCGTTCCCGTCGGGGCGGACACGCCCGTCGACCCCACGTCCGGGGCACTGTCCGTCGGCGTTCCAGTACCCAACACCGTGGTCCGCATCGAAGACGAGGGCGGTGCGGTCCTGCCGATCGGAGAGATCGGTGAATTGGTCGTCCGTGGTCCACAGGTGGTGCGCGGTTACTGGAACAAGCCGGAGGAGAGTGCGTCGGCCATTCGCGACGGGTGGTTCCACACCGGCGACGTTGGTTTCATGGACGAAGCCGGCTGGTTCTACGTCGTCGACCGTAAGAAGGACATGATCATCGCGTCCGGTTACAAGGTGTGGCCACGCGAGGTCGAGGACGTTCTTGCCGAGCACCCCGCAGTCCGTGAGGCGGCAGTCGTCGGGATCGCCGACGAATACCGCGGTGAGACGGTGAAGGCGTTTGTCAGCCTCGTCGCGGGGGCGTCCGTCACCCCGGAAGATCTGATCGATCACTGCAAGCAGCGGATGGCGGCGTACAAGTACCCACGCTCCGTGGTGCTGGTGGAGGAACTGCCCAAGACCGTCACCGGCAAGATCTTGCGACGGGAGCTGCGCACGACCTCCTGATCACAGGGCAGCGGGCGGACTTCACGGTCCGCCTGCTGTCTGATCGCGCACAGTTTTAGGTCGACCACGCAATCGGGGTAATGGAACAGTAATATGTGCTGAGTACCCACGGACAAACGGGAGACATCAGTGAGCAAGTTCGGACGTAAGAAGCAGCCCACGCCCAAGAGCTACCAGTGGCTGGCCATGACCCTCATCGCGTTGTCGCTCTCCGTGTCGATCGGGATTGCCGCCAAACCCTCCTGAGCTCGGCGGATCCGAAACTTGTAACCCCGCGTCCATCTGCACATGGGCAAATAGGAGCAATTCGGACGCTTAGCTGTTCTAACTTTCCTTCCGTCGTGTCACCTCGGCACCGACGGAGAGGATCAACTCACCATGCGAAGCTCACGCTTCGGCGTGCTGGCCGCTGCCGGCGCTGTCGGACTCGTGCTTGTCACCAGCAGCGTCCAGTCGATCGCCACGGCGTCACCGTTCGGTTCGCTCGACGCCGGTTCGAGTTCCGGTTCGACAGAGACACCGACCGTCAGCGACGGCGGCTTCACGTCCAAGACGCCCTACACTCCCGGCCAGCGCATCGCCGACTATCAGGTGCCGCCGACCGGATACATCCCGGTGTACACGGAAAGTGTTGCGCGCCATGGCTCTCGGGCACTGTCGAGCCTGAAGTACGACGACCTGAGCCTGCAGCTGTGGGAAATCGCCGAAGCCGAGAACGCATTGACACCAGTCGGCAAGGAATTCGGCCCGGCGCTTCGTGATCTCATGGCAGCCAACAAGAAGCTCGGGTACGGCAACCTCAGCGGACTCGGGGTCACCGAACATCGGCAGCTCGGAGCGCGCGTCACCGAGCGCCTCCCTCAATTGTTCGACGCCATCGCAGCGCAACAGGGCACCATCACTTTGACTTCGTCGGGCGTCGACCGTGCCGTGGACAGCGCCGAGAACTTCGCTCAGGGCCTGACCGGTGCGTTTCCGGCCGTCGCCGGCGATGTTGCGCCGGTGACCACGGATGCCGACCTTCTCTACTTCCACGACTCGAATGCAAACGCCGACTACAAGGACTACGAAGAGTCCGATCCTCGACTGAAAGCCGTCGACGACCAGATCGCCGATCTTCCCCGCACCCGCGAGGTCTCGCGGCACATGATGCTCAGGCTCTACTCGGAGGACTTCGTGAACCGGCTGAGTGCGGGCGAGTTCTCACTCGTCGACCGTGGCAAGGGTTCCAGCACGATCGACAACGAGGTCGACGCCGCGTACATGCTGTACAACACGTACATCATCACTCCGGGCATGGCCGAAGAAGGCAAGTGGAATTTCGAGCGGTTCATCGACTCCGACGACGCTCAGTGGCTCGCGTACACGAACGACGCCGAGGACTTCTACGCCAAGGGCCCTGGCTTCACCGGTGAAGACGTCACCTACCGGATGGCAACCGTCCTGCGCGACGAGTTCGTGCGCGGCTTGCAGGAACACACCGGCGACGCCGCCGTACCGGGAGCAGACTTCCGGTTTGCACACGCAGAAACGATCATCCCCTTCGCTGCGCTCCTGAAACTGCCGGGGAGCACCGTCTCGCAGGCCGAGGGTGATCTCTACACCTATGCGAACAACCCCTGGCGCGGAGCGAATGTCAGCCCGATGGCCGCCAACGTGCAGTGGGACGTCTACGCCGGACCGGACGGTGAACGGCTGGTCCGAATGCTCTACAACGAGCGCGAGACAGCATTTGCTGCCCCGTGCGCTCCGGTGAGCGCCGGGAGTTTCTTCTACACGCCGGCCGAACTGGCCCGCTGCCTACCGGAGATTTCACCGGCGGCCTGAGGTCCGGCAACTCGGGATCCAGCCAGCGGTCGACGAGGGCGCGCCCATGCCTGGTGCAACGCCAGCATGCGCGCCTTCTCGTCGTCTTCCATCAACAAGGCGTCGCAGATACGTACGATGACCGGAGCCGAAACACCAACGGATGTACCCTGTTCCAGTCGCTGATAGTGATTGAAACTGATGTCGGCAATCTGCGCGACATCACGCCGACTGAGTCCGTGCATACGGCGAGCACCCTCGCAGCGCATGCCGACCTTTTCGGGCGCAAGACTGTTTCGTTTCTCGACGAGCATCTGGCTCATCAACTGACGCGCGCTCGACCCGTTCACGTCGCCACCTTTTCCATCCCTGAAATATGCTTTCAACTAACACGTTTCAGAATATGGGATGGGACGGACACGGCGGTATCTCCGAGATGACAGATAATCACGCGATACCGCCAACCCTGTGCCCGTTCAGGCTGTGACGATCAGGCTGTGACGATCAGGCTATGAACCTGCCGATCGTCGGATTCGACTGGCAGATGGGACTACTGCCCCAATTGATCGAACCGAACGCCGTCGCAACGACATTGCCGACGCCGGTGTTCACCGTGGCAGAGAGATACGGGTACGCCCCTACCAGGTCCACGATTCCGGACTTACCCGTGTCTGTGTTGACCCACGCAACGGTCACCTGACCCGCCGCCGGAATGGGCGCAGCTGCCGGGAACGAATCGAAGCGAATATCACCCTTGGCGATGGGCGGATTGGACTCTGGTCCGGACTGGCCGGTAAGCCCGGTCAACGAGGCCAGTGACCCCTGATTCGGGCACCCGATGGTGACGGCGGCGCCGCCGAAAGGGTGGGGCGGATCAGCCGAGGCGACTCCGGCGAACATGACGCTCGCGGCAATCGGTAATCCGATGGCCGCAAAAACCCCGGCCGTGCGTGTGACGCTCATAGCTGCTCCTCGGGTCGACAACACTTTCCGGATACCCCTGGTACAACGCCCGAAACGATGGAAAGTCGACTATTCACACCCCTAGACAACGCGTGTTGTCAGAACTACAGTCGGTGGTGCAGCTCACACCTACCTCTGCAGCGCGCAGACCAGTCCCAGGGAGTGTTCAGATGAAGCGCTACGACCTCCGCAGTCGCACGGATCGACTCGATCCCGAAACCGATTACGAAGAGATGTCGCGCATTCTCGCGGCGCAGGAGTTTCCCTGGGACATCAATCAGGCGCTCAGCTTCGCCCTTTTTCGCACGTACGCGGTCCCTTCCATCGGCAAGCTCCTCTTCTCGACGGGCGAGTTCACCGACAAGGTTCAAAAGCGCTACGACGACACCAGCCTGATCCTCGACGCCATCCTCGAGCACGGCCTCAGCAGCACCGAAGGCCGCAAGAGCGTGCGTCGTATGAATCAGATGCACGGTTCGTACGACATCTCCAACGACGACATGCTCTACGTACTGGCAACCTTCGTCGTCACCCCGGTCAGATGGCTCGACGAGTACGGCTGGCGGAAGATGACCGACAACGAGATCGTCGGGTCGACGAACTATTACCGCCACCTGGGTCGGTACATGAACATCAAGGACACTCCTGACACCTACGAGGGGTTCGTCAAACTTCTCGACGACTATGAGCGTGAACACTTTTCATTCGACTCCGGAGCGCGGGCCGTTGCCGATTCCACCCTCGACCTGATGTGCACCTTCCCGCCCAACAACCTGGCGCCGAAGGCTCTGGTCAAGGGATTCGCGTTCGCCCTCATGGACGATCACCTACTCGACGCCTTCCACTACAAGCACCCGAGCACCGCGATGCGCGTCGTCTCGCGCGGTGCGCTGAAGGTCCGTGCGCGTCTGCTGCGCTTCTTCCCGGTGCGTACGAAGCGGAAATTCGCCCGCGAGCTGCCCAACATCCGCAGCTACCCGAACGGTTACAAGGTCGAAGACCTCGGCACCTTCCCCACGGGATGCCCGGTCAAGCACCTGCAGGCAGACCAGCAGGCCCAAGCGTAGGTGCGTTGGGATACATCAGATTCACGGACGAGTTTGTCTGCGGGACGTTCAGGAGGCGATGGTCATGATTCCGATACCGCCGTACGGACTCGGTGACAGTTGGAAGATCTGGACTCCCTGGCTGGTTCCCATCGTGGAGTGGTGGAACTCCTGGCACCCTGCGCTGGGCTGAATCGCCTTTCTCAGGCCTGAATGAGGGAGAAGTCGCGACCAGTACGACGCAGAGTGATCAATTCGTGGTTCGTCTCGGCGTCGTGTCGGCGCCCCTCTTCTTCGAACTCCATCAGCGCATAGAACCTGCGGGCGCGATCGTTGAGGGTGTAAACCTCGAGTGTCACCTCGTCGTGCATGGTGGTGGCGTGTTCGACCAACGCCCTCCCGACTCCCAACCCCTGTGATGCCGGCGCGACGAACAGTCCCCCGATTTCGGAGCCGATCATTCCCAACAGGCCAACAACTTCGGAGTTGTGCTCAGCCACCCAATTGTCGGCCTGAATCAGATAGACCTCTCGCATCTTCTGCTCCCGCTCACCGGTCCCCTCGCCTGCAAGGAATGGATGGGCTTCACGGGCAGCGCGCGACCACAGGTCGACGACCACATCCTCATCCGAGGGTAGGTAGCGGCGAATGATCAGATCCTGGTTCACAATCCGACCATACCCTCCGGCATCAGAGAGATAGCCGGCGCTGAAAGTGACCAATTCTCGGTTCAACGCACGACGGCCTCGACGTAAACCAGTGGCAACAATTCCATTCGTTGCCACCCCACAATTACTGCCTTGTGCAAGGGTTGTCCGATGACTGACGGTGATCCGGTAACTAAGCGCGGAGGTCCGGCATCCTGGTGGAAGGTGATGGCAGTTGTCATCGCAGTGCTTGTCGCTCTCACATGCGGCATCATCGTGTGGTCCTTCATGCCGCCGGTTGTGTACTTTCCATTCTTTGCGGTCGCCGCCTCGGTATTACTCGGTTTGGGTGGAGTGTGGTTGATACTCAGCCTGATTGGTTGGATGAAGTACAAAACGCTCCGTTTGAGCACGATCGCGCCGGTGATAGTCCTCGTCACCGGCGCGCTCGTGACCTTGTCCGTCCCTTCGCGTGTTGCGTTTGCATTGTCGAAAGATTCGCTCGAAGCAGTGGCCGCGGATTGCCAGAAGTCGTTGGACAACCGAACAATTGGCGTCTACCGGGTCCTGCAGGTCTGGCCCGTCGGCAACGGGTGCCGCTTCCACATCGAGGGCGGTCTGATCGATTCGATCGGATTGGCGTACTTACCCGACGGCGCACCATATCTCGGCAAGCCCCGCCGCGACGGCGAGATCGGATACCAGGAGTTCGACGGCGACTGGTACTCGTTCGTTCAAGCGTTTTAGCGGCGCGCAACTAGTCGACGAGCTTGGCCTTCAGAAGTGCGATCGTGTCCGCAGTGAGTCCGAGACCTTCGGTGAGATAACCGTCGACGGTTCCGTAATCGCTGGCTATCTGCGCGAGTCCAGCTTCCAGGTATGACGCATCGACACCGAGGGCTGGCTCGAGATTGGTCGCTACCTGCGGGCTCAGGGCCTGAGAGATCTGCGCAAGGATCTTCTCGTTGGTCGCCTGAAGGTAGGTGTTGCTCAACAGATAGTCGTCCATGATCGTCTGGGCGGGGACACCAGCGATGGTCTGCAGCAACATCGCGGTCCAACCCGTGCGGTCCTTGCCTGAAGTGCAATGGAACAACTGCACCCCGTCACCAGCAGCGATGTCCGAGAGAACCTGCTTGAAGCCGGCACGGCGCACGGGATCGGTGACAAAACTACGGTTGGTGTCGACCAAGAACTGCTTGGCCTCTTCCGGCGACTTGATCGTTGTGGCGAGCTGAGTGAGATCCTTGAACTCGATGGGGATGTTCGTGTACGTCACACCGTCCGGGAGCTTGTCCGCGCCACCGATGAACGGGTTGGAGATCTCGGTTGAACCGCGGAGGTCATAGGCGTCGGCAAGTCCGAGGCCGGTGAGCGTCGCCTTGTCTGCGTCGCTGGTCGCGGTCAGCGCATTGGACCGGTAGATGACGCCGCGCTTGAGGTGCGAGCCGTCGACGGTGGCGTATCCCCTACCGTCATTGCCGGCGACGTCGCGAAAGTTGGCCACGGAGGCCAAGTTCGGTGTCGGCGCGAGCACAGGATCGAGCGAGCCGAGATCGACCGATCCCGTGTTGAGAGAGCCCAAGTCGAGCGGGATGGCCGTGGCGGGAGCGGCAAACAACAGGCCTCCGGTGACAACAAGTGCGGCGGCCTTCGCAGTGCGAGCGAACAACATTCGTGAGCGTGTGGACATGTGGCAGTGTCTCTCTCTGTGGTTTGGGATTTGCGGTTTGGTGAGCTGGAGTTACGGTGCGACGTCACCGATTCCGGTGAACCCGTATCGCTGATGAGGTCCGATGACTGCTACCTCGAACAGTCCTGTCCCGGTGCGAGTCAGGCCGTCTTCTACAAGGGTGAACCGGGCCAAATTGTCGACCGGGCACAGCATCTTCTTCCACGGTTCGATGTCCGAAACCTTCTCTCGCAGGCCCTGAACCACCAGTTCTCCCTGCCACATCCCGTGGCGCCAATCCTGCTCGAGTCCGTAGCCCGTACCGACACCGATGTAGTTGGGCAGAATCGGTTCGCAGGTTATCTCCAGGATGTGGTCGGATTCGCCTGGTGCACCGGGACGCCGGAAGTACAGAGTTCCGCTCTTCACCTCGCGGGTGCCGGAAATGAAGGTGAGCTGGTGGTCCGGTCGACCCAACCACTCCGGCTCGCGCGAACGATCCGCCCAGACGCGTGTCGCATCCTCCAGAATTCGGCGTCCCTGCTGATCCTCTTGAACGACCGTGACGACGGTGAAGTCCCCGAATTGCATGATCGAGTAGATCCAGAAGAAGTTCTGACTACCGGCGATCGACGGATCCGCCTTGCGTCCAGGAGGTTCCGCCTCGCCGACCGGTCGAACACCCCAGGATCGATCGCGATTACCCCGCCACGTCTCCGGGGTGACCGGGATGACGTCGCCGTCGACGGTCAGGGATCCGGACCATGTTCCGGTCTGCACGAATCGTTGCGTGTCGAAGGTGACTCGTTCGAGCTGGCGATGGAAATGTCTGGCCTCGAGATTGGCGGGGCCGTCGGACTCGAAGGTGAGGTCGAAGCTCAGGTCCGGCGCTTCGGGACTCGGGTCCAACACCACCCGCAGACGGTGCAGACCCTCGATGATCTCGATCCTCAACGGGCCTACTGACAGGTCCATACGATCGTCGCCCAAGGCACGGGATGCTCGGAAGACGATATGGTCGTCGCCGCGCCGAAGAACCGCAAAGCCGTCGCACACACCGAGATTGGGGTACTGACCGAGACCGATGATGAGAAACAGCGGCTCGGTATCGCCGTCGACGCCTGCATGGCAGTTGAAGTAGTAGCGGTCGTAGAAGTTTCGATCCGAGGTGCCCACGTGGCGGATGGTCTCGGCGATCTGATGTACCGGGTAGTCGTCGAGCGGGGACAGTGTCATCGTGCATCTCCTGTTGCGACCGACGCTGTTGTGAGCGTGGCTGTAGCGAGCGATTCCCAATAGGTGCCGTCGAGCATGGCTTCGAGTGTTTTGTGGTGCAGGATCATCTCGTCCGGGTTGTCGGGGAGTTCGGCCTGACCGAAAGCCACTGCGCGACTTTGGACTCGGAACATGATCACCGCATGCCGCAGCGCGGCGTACACGATGTAGAAATCTAGATCCGCAACCTGGTGGCCGGAAAGCGAGCCGTAGACCTCTGCCACGGCCTCGCGACGAAGGAAGTCCGGCATTCCGGGGAGTCCGGCCATGGCAGCGAGATCCTCGAAGAACCTGTGCTGGAAGATCATCCAGCCGAGGTCCAGTTCACGCGGCCCCAGTGTGGCCATCTCCCAGTCGAGGACCGCCGCTGGTTCGAAGTCGCGGTAGATGACATTTCCGATCCGCGAGTCACCCCAGCAGAGCACTGCGGAACCGGCATCGGCGGGAAAGTTCGCTTCGATCCAGTCGAAGCCGCGCTCGATCAACGGAGATCCTGGTCCGTCGGCTGTTGCCCACTCGTAATAGCGTCGCTGGTCCTCGAGGTGCGCGCGAAGAGCTTCTGCCCCAGTCGGTTCGGCACCATCGCGACACAACTCGGGGAGAGCGAGGTGTGGATCGACCATAGCGTGCAACTCCGCCAGCACCTGGACCGATGACTGCTGGAGTCGAGAACAGTCGTCCGCTGAAGCCTCCGAGAGCCAGGATCCGAACGTGTACGGCATGACGTCTGGCGGGATTTCGCCGTCGCGCCGTTCCATCACGAAGAACTCGCCGCCGAGCGCGTCCGGGTTGCTCTCGGACCAGTACACGCGCGGGATCGGCACCGACGTGTGGGCTGCGACGGCGCTCATGACCCGAAACTGCTGGTCCAGGTTGTACGACGGGAAGATCGGCACCGCACTGTCTCGCGGAGCGATACGGGCGACCAGGCGATGCTCGGCTCGAATCCCGTCCTCGATCCACGTTGCATCGAACAGCACGGTCTCGTTGGACATGCCGTTCGCGGCCGGCACCTCGACCGAGGTCACGGAAGGTTTCGAGCCTCGCCACAGCACGCTCGCGAGCCAGCCTTCGAGGCTGCGTCGCATCTCTGCCGGGTCATTGCGGGATTCGCCGGGCCTGGCGAATTCGGCGTAGTCGGGATCTCCGCCTGAGGTTTCTGTTTCGGTTCGAAGGTTCATCACCACTCCTCGTGGTTCGGTGGCGCCGATGCGCACGTGCCGATAGTCGATACAATATGTATCGACTAAAGCCGTGACAGAATGTAACGGCCATCACAGCGATACCGCAAGGGATTTGCCCAAAATGTCCAAAGATTCCGAAACTCAGCACCGCCTGGGCCCGCAGCGAAACCCTGCAATCGACGACGCAGTACTGGACGCGACCAGGCAACTGCTGGAGGAAAAGGGGTACGCCGGCACATCCATCGACGCCATCGCGACGCGCGCGGGAGTCGGGCGTCCAGCCATCTACCGTCGGTGGCCGTCGAAGGCACACATCGTCAACGACGCGATCTACCCCGTGCTCGACGTCGAACAAGGCGCGGACATCGACACCGAACTCGGCGCCGAGGGCACGATCGCGGATCAGATTCGCGCGCTTGTGCAGGGCGCAGTGGCACTGTTTGCCGCTCCCGCCACCCGGGCCGCGGCGCCCGGACTGATGAGCGAAGTGCGCACAAACGCGGAATTACGCGACGTTCTCGTGGTGCGGCAACTGGCCGGAGTCCGCGTCGAGCTGAACCGTCGACTGGAAGCGGCGAGGGAGCGCGGCGACATCCGAAGTGGCGTCGACGCCGACGCTCTCCTCGACATCATGGCGGGCGCGGCCATCTTCGCGCTGTCGGTTCGTGACGTCTCGGACCCGGGACCGTTTGCCGATTCTCTCGCCGACATAGTGCTGAACGGCATACTCCCCGACGACAACTAGGCCCGAGCCCCGCCGACTATCCTGTGGGGCATGACCGAGCCTGTAGCGACCGCTGACCTTGCCGACGAGATCGGACCCGACATCCGTAGCTGCGACACGCAGTTCACCCAGTTCGGTGGACGTGAAGTGTTTGCCGGCCCCATCACCACCATCAAGTGCTTCCAGGACAACCTGCTCGTGAAGCAGACCCTCAGCGAACCGGGCAACGGCGGAGTCCTCGTCGTCGACGGTGACGCGAGCATCCACACCGCCCTGGTCGGCGACATCATCGCCGGCCGCGGCGTCGACAACGGCTGGGCCGGCGTCATCGTCAACGGAGCTGTCCGCGACTCGGCGATCCTGCGCACCCTCGACATCGGCGTCAAGGCGCTGGGCACCAACCCGCGCAAGAGCACTCAGACCGGTTCGGGCGAGAAGAACGTGCCGATCGAAATCGGCGGAGTCACCTTCAACCCCGGCGAGATCGTCTACAGCGACCAGGACGGCGTCGTCGTTCGCGAAAGCTAGTCAGAAGTCGCGGGATCAGGCGGGGGCTTCCACTTTGGCGGCCATCCCGCCGATCTCGACGACATCGCCGTCACGAAGCTGGCGGCCCCGACGATCTTCGACCTCACCGTTGACCGAAACCATGCCGTCGGCGATCACTTCCTTGGCCTCCGCGCCCGATTCGATGAGGTTCGCGAGCTTGAGAAACTGACCGAGCCGAATCATTTCGTCGCGGATGGGTACTGCTGGAATGTTGTCGGTCATGTCAATCATCTTCCTCCTCCCACAAAACTGGACACGACAGACCACACTTAGCGTGAGGATCTGATCGACCGGTAGGAGAGGAAGCTCGATGGCACCATTGACCGAGGTATCGGACACCACTGCAGAGCTGGTGGAATCGCCACCCGAAAATCCGCGCCAGGCGCGGCGATTCCGCAAAGGGCGGTTCAGCCAGGTTCCCCATATCTCGGGATTGATCCTCGGAGTTTTCTCCGTACTGGTGTTCCTGTGGAGCATCTCGCCGGTTCTGCGGCACATCCTCCGCGTCCCACGCGAATACATCGACAGCTACTACTTCGACGCACCGGATACGAGCCTGTCGTGGGCGCTCGTCGTCGCCCTGCTCGCCGCGGCCCTCGCGAGTCGCAAGCGCATCGCCTGGTGGCTGCTGACGATCTACCTCGCGCTGATCACCCTCACCAACATCGCCTCCACGATCGTCGACAAGAACCCGAACAACGCCGTCGCCGCTGTCGTTTTGCTTGTCGTGATCGGAATCCTCATCGCCGCGAGGCCCGAGTTCTACACACGCGTACGACGCGGCGCCGGTTGGAAAGCGCTCGGCGTACTGATCGGCGGCATGGCTGTCGCGACCGTGATCGGTTGGGGCCTTGTCGAACTCTTCCCGGGCGACCTGCCGCAGAACCAACGATTCCTCTGGGCCCTGAACCGCGTCACCGCTGCGGCTTCGGTCGACAACGAGGTGTTCGACGGCCACCCACGCGTCTTCGTCAACACGGTCCTCGGTCTCCTCGGCGCCATCGCACTACTCGCCGCCGTTATGACGCTCTTCCGCGCGCAACGCTCCAACAACGCCCTCACCGGAAACGACGAGTCCGCGATCCGCGGGTTGATCCAGAACTTCGGCGCCGACGACTCCCTCGCCTACTTCGCCACCCGCCGCGACAAGGCCGTCATCTTCGCGCCGAGCGGCAAGGCCGCGATCACGTACCGCGTCGAGATCGGCGTCTGCCTCGCCAGTGGTGATCCCATCGGCGATCCCGAAGCGTGGCCGCACGCCATCGAAGCGTGGCAGGACCTGGCCTCGCAGTACGGCTGGGCGACAGCCGTCATGGGCGCCAGCGAAACCGGGGCGACGGCGTACAAGAAGGCAGGCTTGAGCGTCCTGCAACTCGGCGACGAAGCGATCCTGCGCACCCGCGAGTTCAACCTCAACGGACGCGACATGCGCCCGGTGCGCCAGGCCGTCACCCGCGTCAGGCGCCACGGCGTCACCGTGCGGATGCGACGCCATCGAGACATCCCGCCCGAGGACATGGCGGCCGTCATCATCCGCGCGGACGACTGGCGTGACACCGACACCGAGCGCGGCTTCTCCATGGCGCTCGGCCGACTGGGCGATCACCTCGACGGCGACTGCCTCCTCGTCGAAGCCGTCATGGGCGAAGGCACGGAGGACGAAAGCGTCGTCGGCATGCTTTCGCTCGTGCCGTGGGGACCGAACGGCGTTTCGCTCGACCTGATGCGTCGCAAGCCGACGGCACCCAACGGAGTCGTCGAACTGATGGTCTCGGAGTTGGCCACACGTTCCGACGAGATCGGCGTCGTGCGGGTCTCGCTCAACTTCGCCGTCTTCCGCTCGGTGTTCGAGGAAGGTTCGCGCATCGGCGCCGGCCCGATCCTCCGTATCTGGCGCTCGGTGCTCGTCTTCTTCTCCCGCTGGTGGCAGCTCGAAGCGCTGTACCGCTCCAACGTGAAGTACCAGCCGGATTGGGAGCCGCGCTTTCTCTGCTTCGAGGACAACCGTGAGCTTCCACGCGTCGGATTCGCGTCGGCCATCGCCGAAGGCTTTGTGGTTCTGCCCAGTTTCGGGCGCAAGTCGAGCCAGGTCGTCAAGCACACCGGAACGCATGCGGCGGTGCCGGCAGCTCTGGTGACTTCCGAAGGACTGCACGCCGACGGCAGCCCGCCGGACTCGGCGCCGTCGTTAACGACCAACGGTCCGCGTCGACCCGAGCAGGTCCGCGTGCGCATGAACAAACTCGCGCAACTGGCCGACGAAGGAATCGCCGCCTACCCCGTCGCCTACCCGCCGACGCATACGATCGCAGCCGCAGCGAAGTCGCCGGAGGGCACCCGCGTACGCATCGCGGGACGCCTGCTGAGGGTTCGCGACTACGGCGGAGTCGTGTTCACGGACGTGCGCGACTGGTCCGGCGACATCCAGGTTCTGGTCGACCAGGACAACGTCGGCCGGGAGAAGCTGGCGGAGTTCGCCGCCGAGTTCGATCTCGGTGACCTGATCGAAGTGAGCGGAACCATCGGGCGTAGCCGCAAGGGCGAGCTGTCGCTCATCGCCGCCGAGTGGCGCATGAACGGCAAGTGCCTGCACCCGCTGCCGGACAAGTGGAAGGGCCTCTCGGATCCCGAGACCCGAGTCCGCCAGCGGTACCTCGACATCGCCCTCAACCCGAAGGCCCGCGAACTGCTCGAAGCTCGAAGTGCCGTCGTGAAGTCGCTTCGCGATTCACTCGGTGGTCGCGGATACCTCGAAGTCGAGACCCCGATCCTGCAGCAGGTGCACGGCGGCGCGAACGCCGCTCCGTTCCTGACACACATCAACGCGTACAACCTCGACCTCTATCTCCGCATCGCACCCGAGCTGTACCTGAAGCGCTTGTGCGTCGCAGGAATGGAGAAGGTGTTCGAGATCGGCCGCGTGTTCCGTAACGAGGGCGTCGACTTCAAACACAATCCCGAATTCACGATCCTCGAGGCCTACGAGGCGCACAGCGACTACGAGGGCATGATGCGGATGTGCCGCGAGCTCATCCAGGCGGCGGCCGTCGCAGCGTTCGGGCGCGAGATCATCATGCGACCCGGCCCGGACGGCGAATTGGTCGAGGTCGACATCTCCGGCGAGTGGCCGGTGAAGACGATGCACGGCGCCGTCGCCGAAAAGCTTGGTGTCGACGTCTCCCCCGAGACGAGTCTCGAAGACCTGCAGAAGCTGTGCGACGCCAACGAGATCCCGTACCAGTCCAGCTGGGATACCGGCGCCATCGCGCAGGAGATGTACGAGCACCTGGTCGAGGACTACACGGAGTTCCCCACGTTCTACACCAACTTCCCCACCTCGATGTCTCCGCTCACCCGGCCGCATCGCAGCATCCCCGGCGTCGCCGAGAAGTGGGACCTCGTGGCGTGGGGTGTCGAACTGGGAACCGCGTACAGCGAGTTGACCGACCCCGTGGATCAGCGCAACCGGCTCACCGAGCAGTCGATGCTTGCGGCCGGCGGTGATCCAGAAGCAATGGAATTGGACGAGGACTTCCTTCAAGCCCTCGAACACGCGATGCCGCCGACGGGTGGTCTCGGGATGGGCGTCGACCGAATCGTCATGCTGATCACGGGTGGCAGCATCCGCGAGACGCTGGCCTTCCCCCTCGCGAAACCGCGTCAGTAGTCCGGATTCTCACGTGCCGGAATTGTTCCACGTGAAACCACCGGGCGAGATCTTGCAGGTCGGCGAGAGCCGACTTCATGTTCTTGCCGAGGGCGACGGCCCCGTCGTCGTCCTGTGCGGCGGGCTGGCGGGCAACTGGTTCGACTGGGATGACTGCGCGCGTCATCTCCAGTCGGACCACACCGTCGTCCGCTTCGATCGCCCGGGCTTCGGACTCAGCGAGCCGTCTTCCGAAGTGCCGACCGTCCGCGGCGAAGCTCAGCGGATCCGCGACGTGCTCGACACTCTGGGATTGGCACGGCCGGCCGTCGTCGTCGGCCACTCCATCGCCGGCTTCTACGCCGAAGGCTTCGCGCGACTGTTCCCCGATCGGGCGGCGGGGATGCTGCTCCTCGATTCCAGTGCCGAGAAAGAACCGAAACGTCTTTTCCCCCGTGACCTGCTGCTGATCGCCTCCCGGGCCGCCGCGGCTTCGTTCAGCACCACCGGGCTCCAACGACTCCTCGGCACCACGACGCGCAAGATCCTCAACCAGTCCGTGCCGCCGAGCGGGTCGTCCGAAGCCACCCTCGAATGGGTCAGGAAGATCTACCGCGAGCCTCACTATCTGGAGGCGGCGATGATCGAATACGTCGCGTACACCGATATGGCGCTGGAGCTCACCGCTTTACGACGCTCGAGCAAGCATCCACTGCCCGACATCGACCTCAGCGTCGTTGCCGCACACACTGGCCACACCACTCCCTGGTCCATCGCCTGGATGGCAAAGCAGCAGAAACTCGCCACCTACCTCGGCGGGAGTTTTCACGTCCTGCGCCCGGCGCATCACCACGCGATGATCGATCAGCCCGAGGAGTTGGCGAACTTGATTCGGCGCCTCACGCAGCCGAACCCTCGGGAATGACACTTCAACGTACAACTCGGACAGTAGCCGGATCATTGCTAGGCTCGGACAGCTTCTGCTTTCTACGACAGGCTGGCCATGGATCGTTCGACAACCCGGGTGCGCTCGTCGCTGATCTTCGTCGCCATACTCGTTGTCGCCCTCGCCGGCATCGCCGCCCGTCCGCCCGGGTTTCTGTCGACCTTCTGGCCCGCCAACGCGATCCTTCTGGGCATTCTCCTTCGTAACCCACGCTCGTTTGCGCCGATCGGACTCGCTGTCGGCGGCGCCGCGCTGCTGACGGCGGATCTTGCGACCGGAAGCCCCGTGCAGAGGGCCTTCGAACTGAATGCGATCAATCTGGTCGGCGTCACGACAGGATTGATCGCCGCGAACTTGCTCGGCTGTTTTCCGCGGCGGATCTCCGAGACCAAGTACACGACCAGAATCTTCGTCGTCTCGGTTCTGGCGTCGTTCACGGCTGGGTCCGCGAGCGCGCTGCGCACTCAACTCCACGAAGGAAGCGGTGCGGGAACGGAATTGGTGGGTTGGTTCTTCGCCGACCTGTGCACCTATCTGATCGTGCTGCCCATCCTTCTTTCCGCACCTCCGTTCGACCACGTCCGTCGTACGTTCGGGCCGTCCGTGCGGCAGAATCTGCGACTTCGACGGGTCGCCCAGATCCTTCTGCCGCTGGCAGCCCTCCTCGCCTGCCTCCCGCTGGCCCTCGAAGTGCAGGGAGCCCTCGCATTGCTGCTTCCGATGCCGGCGCTCTTGTGGTGCGCGATGCGCGTCTCGCTGTTCAGCACTTCGCTCCTCGCGGCTGGGTGGAGCGCGTGGGCGCTGATCATGGCCGGCCAGGGGCGGTTGGCCCTGGCCGATCCGGTTCATCTGCTCAGCGAAGGTGTAACCACCAGAATCTCCGTCATCTTGATGGCGCTCTCCCCCATCGCCGTAGCCGTCGCCACGGGCGCACAGCGACGCGCTGAACGTGAACTCCAACGCATCGCCGAATGCGACGCCCTGACCGGAACGCTGAGCCGACATGCATTCTGGACCCAGTCGCAAGAACTCCTCGACACCCAACACACAGCGCGAAAATCGATCGCCGTCATGATGCTCGATCTCGACCACTTCAAATCGATCAACGACAACCTCGGCCACCTCACCGGAGATTCGGTCCTCGAACAGTTCGGAAACACCCTCCTCGCCACTACCGAAGGACTGGGACTGTCCGGTCGCCTTGGCGGTGAGGAATTTGCCGTCGCCGCCGCCGACTGCACATTCGAGGAAGCAATTGCCCTGGCAGAACGCATCAGGCAGAGACAGGAGGCGCACTCCCGATCCATCCGCGGCTTCGCCGGAACGGTCAGTATCGGAGTCGCCTGGGTAGATCAGGCCATGGCCGAGATGGACGCTCTGCTCGACATCGCCGACACCGCCATGTACCAGGCGAAACGTGAAGGCCGAAACCTCGTGGTGGCCGTCGATCTGTACATGGCAAGGTGACGTGGGTGCAACTACTCCTGATCCGACACGCGCTCCCCGAACTCGCCGAGGTCACCGAAGGCTTCGCCGATCCCTCACTGACCGACGCCGGTCGCGTGCAGGCACTTCGGCTGCCTGCGGCTTTGGCCCCCTACCGGATCACCGGGCTCTTCAGTAGCCCGCAGAAGCGCGCACTCGAGACCGCGGACCCGGTAGCGCAGGCATTGGATCTTCCGGTCACCCAGCTCGAGGGTCTGGCGGAGTACGACTACGAGCAGCCCCACTACATCCCGATGCACGAGGTCTTGGAACGCGCACCGGAAACGTATGCGCGCATCAAGGCCGGATGGCTACCCGAGTCGGTGGACGGCGACGCTTTTCGTGCGCGAGTCCTCGGTGCGATCGACGACGTCGTCGCCGCAACCGACAACAACGCCACCGTGGCGATCTTCTGCCACGGCGGCGTCATCAATATCGTTCTGCAGGAACTACTCGGGCTGGAGCGTCCGTTGACCTTCCCGATCGAGTACGTGTCCGTCACGCGAATTCTTGTTTCCCGGGACGGAAGCCGCAGGGTCGGGTCGATCAACGAAACCGGTCACGTACGCAACATGCTTCGCGTGTAGTCACACGTTGTGGCACGCCACCTGATGACCGCCCTGGACGAGACGAAGTTCGGGAACTTCCTCGGCGCAAAGATCCGTGGCCAGCGGGCACCGCGTGCGGAACCGGCAGCCGCTGGGCGGATTGAGCGGCGACGGCAGCTCGATGACCTTCTGCTCGACGTTCTGCGCTGCGGTGACGGTGGCATCAGGATCGGGAATCGACGACAGCAGTAGCTGCGTGTACGGGTGCAGCGCGCGGTTCTGCATGTCTTCTGCGGGAACGATTTCGCAGACGCGGCCCAAGTACATGATCATCACGCGGTCGCTGATGTTCTTCACGACGGCCATGTTGTGCGCGATGAACAGCAAAGACAGCCCGTGACGCTTCTTCGCATCCTCGAGCAGGTTCAGAATCTGCGCCTGCACGGAGACGTCGAGGCTCGAGACCGGCTCGTCACAGATCAGGACTTTGGGATCGAGCATCAATGCGCGGGCGATGCACACACGCTGGCACTGTCCGCCCGAGAGTTCCCGCGGGGTCCGGTCCCACACCATGTCCGGGTCCAACCCGACCTCGGCAAGAACCTCGCGTGCCCGAGCTTCGATGGCGGCCTTGTCTTTTCCGCCCCAGATCGACGGACCCTCGGTGACGAGAGCCTTGACCTTGCGACGCGGGTTCAGGGAGGAGATCGGATCCTGGAAGATCATCTGCAACTGAGTGCGACTGCGACGCAGTTCTTCTGCGCCCAGTGCCGTCATTTCGGTCTCTCCGAGGCGAATGGAGCCCGACGTCGGTGAGGGCAACTGCATGATCGCCCGGCCCGCTGTGGACTTGCCACAGCCGGATTCACCGACAACGCCCAATGTTTCACCCGGAGCGACGGTAAAGCTGATCCCGGACACGGCGTGAACGGTCTGCCCCTTGCCGACGTTGAATTCGACGACCAGGTCCTCGACCGTCAGGGCCGCGTCCACCGTCTCGGGCTTTCTGGTTTCGGTTGCTGCAGTCATCAGACCATCTCCTTCACCGCGAGCGTCAGGCCCGCTGCGGTAGTGCCGGCCTTCTCGTTGGCGACCAATGCCGTTGTGCCTTCAGGGGTGTCGACCGGGTAGTGGCACGCGAACGTGTGACTTTCGGTTGTGTTGTCTCCCAGGCCACCGGGAGCCAGAGCCGGTTCGCCGGTCAGGCAGTCGTCCTGGGCATACCGGCAGCGAGCGGCGAAGCGGCAACCGGTGATCGGCTTCGTCATGTCCGGCAGTCCACCCGGAATTGTCTGCAGCACTGTGTGCGTCGGCGATTCGAGTCGCGGAATCGCGGCCATCAGCGCTTCGGTGTACGGGTGGCGTGGACGAGTGAACAACTCTTCGGTGGCCGACGTTTCCACGACGGAACCGGCGTACATGACGGCGACACGATCCGACCGTCCCGAGACCACACCGAGGTCGTGGCTGATCAGGATGACGGCCATGTTGAGCTTGTCGTTGAGCGAGGCGAGCAGGTCGAGGATCTGCTTCTGCACGGTCACGTCGAGAGCTGTGGTCGGCTCGTCCGCGATCAGCAGTTTCGGCTCGCAGGCCAGGGCCATCGCGATGACCACACGCTGACGCATACCGCCCGAAAGTTCGTGGGGGTACTGATCGAGCCGACGCTTGGGCTCGGGGATACCCACCATCGACAGGAATTCCGCAGCGCGATCGCGGGCCGCGTCCTTCTTCAGACCCAGGTGGAACTTCAAGGATTCGGTGATGTGGGTACCGATGCGCTTGAACGGATTGAGCGAGGTCATCGGATCCTGGAAGACCATGGCGATCTCGGGTCCCCAGAAGTGCTTCATCTCCGACTTCTTCATCGTCGACATGTCGCGGCCGGCAAACGTCACCGTCCCGCTGATGTCCAGAGCCGGACCCTTCTGCAGCAGACCCATGATGGTGCGTCCGAGAACCGACTTGCCGGAACCGGATTCACCCACGATACCGAGAGTTTCACCGGCGGAAACGTGGATCGAGACACCGTCGACTGCTCGCAACTGGCCACGCGGAGTGGCGAATACGGTCCTGATGTTGTCCGCCTGCAGTAGCGGAACGCCGTTCTGAACTGAAGTGGTCACAGCTTACTCCGATACTTCTCGCCGATGAGGTTGAAGGAGAACACCGTCAGGAAGAGGAAGACGCCGGGAACCAGAACGATGAACGGATGCTTCTCCACGATCCCGCCCTGGCCTTCCGCAATCATGTTGCCCCAGGTCGGATCAGGTTGTGCGATACCGAGTCCGAGGAAGCTGAGTGATGCTTCCGCGACAATCAGGCCGGACACGGCCACCAGGCCGAGCGCGGCGACCGGAACGAGGACGTTGGGAACCAACTCGCGCCAGATGACGCGCCATTTGGTGGCGCCCATGGCCCGCGCGGCAAGCACGAACTCCCGTTGGGCGACGACGATGGTGTTGGCCCTGGCGATTCGAACCATGCTGGGAATGCAGAGAATCGAGAGTGCGAGGGTGATGTTGCGCAGGTTCGACGTGAGCACCGCGGCCAGTGCGATCAACAGCACCAGAGAAGGAATGGCCAGCAGCGAGTTGGTCAGGATTCCGACGACTGCGTCGACCTTGCCGCGGAAGTAACCGGCCATGACGCCGATGGTGCCGCCGATGATCATGCCGATCAGTACGGCGCAGATGGCCACGGTCAAGGATGCCCTGGCACCGAACAAAGCGCGGGCAAGCAGGTCGAGACCGAAGTTGTTGGTACCCAACGGGTGATCGGAGAGCAGGCTCGGCGAGGCGAAGCCCGGCTCGGCCAAGGTCTTGACCGTGTCCTTGTACTCACCGAGCGGCAGCAGCGGTGCGAAGATCGCGGCCAGGATCAGCGCGGCCAGCCAGATGCACGCCAACCAGTACGAGAGATCGAACTGACTGCCCCACTTGGACGTACCGAGCTTGCCGAGACCCTTGAAGAGGAAAACCAGGGCAACGAGCGCGAGCACGATGCGGACGGTCATCATGATGGCCGAACCGAAGAGTGCGGTGCCGAGCAGCGCAACGCCGATCACCGTGAGAATCGATCCGATCAGGACCAGATTCTTGGGCTGTTCCAACGTCTCGACGGGACCGGGAGCCAGCAGGACTGTCTGCTGCCGGTATGTCATCACCTCGGACGGGGCCGGCGACGGGGCCGCTCCGTCTGGCGTCACTTCAGACATGGACACGACGACTCCTCGGGTCAAGATAGGTGTACAGAACATCGATCGCACTGTTGACGAGGACGTAGATGACCGCGATCACGACCACCGCGCCAAGCAGCATCGGCGAATCACCTTGCTGCGCTGCGCGGACGATGAGCGTGCCCATTCCGGGCAACGAGAACAGCGTCTCGACGATCACGGTGCTGCCGATCATGCCGCCGAGAGCCAGACCCATCATCGTGATGAGCGAGAACGACGACGGTCGGAGCGCGTCACTGAAAAGCACTCGCAGCGTGGGCATTCCCTTCGCCTTCGAAGCGAGGATGTAATCCTCACGGAGCGTCGTCACCAGATCGGATCGGAGAACGCGAGTGAACATCGCCATCTCGAGGAGGCTGATGGTGATAGCCGGGAGTATTGCGTGTGAGAGGTTTCCGGAGAGGCTGTCCCCGATGCGCACCCACTGTGATCGCGGGAACCAGCCGAGCCAATTGACGGTGACCATGATCAGCAACAGACCGGCGAGGAAGCTCGGGACGGAAAGAACACCGAACGTCGCGGCGCTGATGACGCGGTCGATGACGCCGCCTTCGTGGTGCGCCGACCAGAGTGCGAGCGGCACGGCGACGACGAGTGCGATGAACAGACCCATCACGGCCAACTGAACGCTGACGGGCAGTGCCGAGCCGATCGCAGTCAGAACGTCCTGCTGCGGGGGAACAAGCGAATTACCGAGGTCGCCCTGGAGAGCGCTGGTCAGCCAGTCCCAATAGCGAACCAGGAGTGGATCGTTGAGCCCGAGCTGCTGCCGAACTTCCTCGTACTCGGCGGGCGTTCGGCCTTCACCTAGAACGGAGACAGCAGGATCGCCGGGGATCAGTGATGCCAGCACGAAGGTTCCGAAGCTGACGATCAGGATCACAATGACGAGCTGGCCCAATTTCTTACCTATTGCGCCGATGTTCATCGATTTCGTCTCCTTCGGACAGCGAGCTCGCAATACACAGCAGTTCCTCTGATTTCAGGTCTTGGTTCAAGCTCTCCAGGACTTCAGGCTCTCTAGGACTTCCAAGCTCCGTCGAAGAGCACGATTCCGTCGAGACTCTGCTCGAGACCGTGAACGTTCTGGTTCCAGACGTCGAGTGCGGCGACGTTGCCCCACACCTGCCACGGGACGGTCTCGTTGGTGCGTTCCTGAATCTGTGCCAGGACTGCCTTCTTGTCGTCGTCGGTGGTTGCGACGCCCAACTTGTCCAGGAGAGCGTCCATTTCGGCGTCGGAGTAGCCGGTGGCGTTGTTACGGCCGCCGGACTTGATGCCCGTGTACAGACGCTCGTAGGGATCGGCCTCGGCGAGGCTCAGTGCTGCGGTGCTCATGTCGTAGTCGTGATCGGCATACATCCGCTTGACCAGATCACCTGCACCGGTGACGTATTCGATCTGAGCGTCGAATCCGACAGCGTTGAGCATTGCCTGGATGGCCAGAGCCGTTGCCTGGGCGGACGGTTCCTGGATGGAGAGGAAGGTGATCTTTCCGTCGTAGCCGTCGGCCTTGGCCTGATCGAGCAGTTCCTTCGCCTTGGCGGGATCGACGCCGATCGGTGCGACGTCGTTGTGCCAGCGCGAGGTGTCCTGGAAGATCTCCTGGCCGGGCAGTCCCTTGCCGTTGTTGACGCGGGTGTTGAGCGTCTCCGGATCGACGGCAAGCGCCATCGCCTGGCGGACACGAACATCCGAGCCCGGGCGACCCGGGGCCATGTTCACGTTGGCGATGTAACCGAGCGACGGGATGTCGACGAAGCCGGGGTAACCCGACTCGATCAGATCCAGGATCGGGGTGAGCGTACGCATGTACGCGGCGTCGATGCCGCCCGTCTTGAGGGCTTCAGCGGTGGGCTGAGCGCCGACGATGCTGATCAGCTTGAGCTTGTCGATGTTCGGTGCGCCGTCGTAGTAGTCGGGGCGAGCAGCCAACAGCAGTTCCTCGTTGGGAGCGAACTTCTCGAGAGTGAACGCGCCCGCACCGATCGGGGTGAACTGGTCACCCTGCTGCGCGCTCGGGGCGACGATCATGCCGGGTCCGGTAGCGAGCATCGACTGGATGCCCGTCCACGGATCAACGAGGTTGAAGACGACAGTCGTCGCGTCGGGGGTGTCGATCGAGGCAACCTTGGAAGCCCACAGGCTCGACTGCGGTCCCTTGTTGGTGACGTAGCGGTTGATGCTGTCCGCCACTGCCTTGGAATCGAAAGCTGTTCCGTCGCTGAATTTCACACCGTCGCGGAGCTTCAGCGTCCAGGTCTTGCTGTCCGAACTCGCTTCGAGCGACTGGGCGAGCTTGGGCTCGAACTTCTGCCCGATGGGGTCGTAGCGCATGAGCACGTCGTAGATGGCGCTGAGCTCGCTGCCGCCGGTGGCGCCGGCAACCTGAGCCTTCGCGGGATCGAGAGTCGTGACCGCCGAGTAGCCGCTGAACGTCAGCGTGCCGCCCTTGGTGGGAGTGCCGGGGTCGGCCTGCTCGTTGACCATGCCGATCTTCAGCGAGGAACCGGAATCAGCGGATTCGCCGCCGCCATTGCTCGAGCCGTTGTCGGCGCACGACGCCAGGAACATACTTGCGGTGATCGCCAGCGCAGCCGCAGCCAATCTGCGACTTCCGCGGCGGGAACTACGACTCATTCGAATGCCTCCAAGGCGGGGTAAGACCGTGACGTGATGTTGAACACGAAACAGTCTGTGACGGGAGGCACAGAAAATTGGATCGAGTCTCGCTCAGTGGAATCGGTTAAGTTGCAGGCCTCAACGGCCAGGTAAACCGACCCTGGCCAGCGATTACCCTCACCGACATCAGACCAGCCGGTCTAGTCCCGGTCGAGCGTGGCTTCCTCGAGATCGAGCTCTCGAAGTACCTTGCGGAGAACCTCGTCGTCGATCCGGCCGGCATCGCGCTCGGCGATGAACACACCTCGCTCGGCATCGATCATCTCGAGGCGCAGCGAGCGGAAGGCGTTCGACGGGCTCTCCCCCAGATCCTCGTCGCTGCGTCCCAGTCGCTCCCACGCCGAGTTCGCGCGGTGGGTGTTCCAGCTCCGCAAAATGTCTGCGGCACGATTCCGAACCTGAGGGACGTCGTCGGCGTCGGCTCCGACCAATTCGTCCAGACGCGCTGCAGCGGCGCGCGCAGCCTTGTCCTGAGCCGCCGCCTCGGCGCGTGCGTCGGACTGCTCCTCGTCTCCTTGCACACCGAGGACACGGATGACCCACGGCAACGTCAGGCCGTGCAGCAGCAGCGTGCCGACCACGACGACAAACGTCAGGAACAGGATCAGCGAACGGCCCGGGAAGTCTTCACCACTGTTGACCGTCAACGGAATGGCGAAGGCAGCAGCCAGCGACACGACCCCTCGCATACCGGCCCACGAGACGACGAACACTGCCCGCGCCGAAATCTCCGGCTCCCTCGCTCGGATACGGGGCGACAGCCAACGCGGTACATACGTGAACGGGAACACCCAGGCGATCCGCACCACCACGACGGTCACGAGCACGGCAATCGACGCCCAGACGACGATCGAGGTGCTGTACCCCTGCAATCCGTTGACAACACTGGGCAATTGGAGCCCGATCAACAGGAAGACGAAGGACTCCAGGATCAGGTCGACGGCCTTCCACACTGCCGTGTCCTGCAAGCGCGTCGCATAACTCGCGCGCGTGGAGCGCTGGCCGAGGAACAATCCGGCTACGACGACCGCGATGACGCCCGACGCGTGGACCTCTTCAGCAGCCAGGTAGGTGAAGAACGGCACCACCAACCCGATTCCACTCTCCATCACCGGATCCTGGAGTTTGCCGCGAACCTTCGAGATGACAAAGCCCACCGCGAGGCCGATCACCGTTCCACCGACCGCTGCGACGAGGAAGGTCTCGAAGCCGCCGATCAGTGTCGCACCGGTACCCACCGCCGCGGCGAGAGCAACCTTGTATGCCGTCAGGGCGGTGGCGTCGTTGAGCAGGCTCTCCCCGCCCAGCAGGGTCATGATTCGGCGCGGCAGACCGAGCTTGCGTCCGATTGCGCTCGCGGACACCGCGTCCGGCGGCGCCACGATGGCGCCGAGAACCAGTGCGGCCGCAATCGAGAATTCCGGCACGATCAGGTAGGCGACAAAGCCCACCGCTGCCGTCGTCGCCAGGGGCAGCCCCACTGCGAGAAATCCGATCGGACGCAGATTGGACCGCAGTGCCAGGTATGAACTGTCCAGCGCCGCCGAGTACAGAAGTGGAGGCAACACGACGAACAGGACGAGGTCCGGATCGAGCTCCAACTCCGGAACACCGGGTATCTGGCAGGCGATCAAACCGACCAGGACAAGGATCAGCGGCGAAGACAATCCGAACCTTCGCGCGACCGCCGCCACCAGCAACGCCGCTACTACAACCCCCAGTAATATGCCGTTCACTCTGGCAGCATGCAGTATGGAAGGCGATGAAGAAAATCCTGAAGCGAGCAGCAGCTCGCACACAGCAGCCCGCACCCGCTCCGACCGGTTGCGAGGAACTAACCAATGCGCCCGAAACGGACCCGGCGGCGCTGACGCCCGGCGTCTGCCAGGAGTGCGCCGAGTTGGGCGAGGATAACTGGTCTCACCTGCGCATGTGCCTGTCCTGCGGCCACGTCGGGTGCTGCGATTCCAGCCCCCATCAGCACGCGACCAACCACTACCGCGACACCGCGCACCCGGTCATGCGCTCGCACGAGCCCGGCGAATCCTGGCGCTGGTGCTACGTCCACGATCTGATGGATTGATCGCGCACGACTCGCAGTGTGCTGCGCATAGTGCCCACCTCGCACGGCGCACAGGCCTCGGTGTTGCGCACATTGCTCAATCCACTGGGTAGCTATTGCCCAATCTGTATGCCGATGATGGACTTTGACGCAGAATCTGCACAACAGATCGACAGGTGCGGCTGGACTTTGCCGCGCCGAACGGTTCGGCCTCAGGAAGTCCTGCCAAACATCACAACCACATCGTCGGCCCCATGATCTGGGGTACAGGCGGTGCGGCGATCGATGTCAACTATCGAAGGCAGGACCGGCCGTGAACAGCCCCAGCATCAACCAGAACGCTCCCGAGCCACTGGCGGAGATCGAGAAGCGCGTTCTGTGGTTGTCGACCGCGATGATCCATCACGCCAACCGTGTCCGTCCGAATCCCAGTGGGCTCAAAGTCGGCGGCCACCAGGCCTCGTGCGCGTCGATGGTCTCGATCATGACGTCGCTGTGGTTCGGCCAACTTCGTTCCGGCGACCGGGTTTCCGTCAAGCCGCACGCGGCTCCGGTGCTCCACGGCATCAACTATCTGCTCGGTGAACTCGACGAGTCGTACCTGACAACGCTGCGCGAGTTCGGGGGCCTGCAGAGCTACCCGAGTCGATCAAAAGATCCTGATCCGGTGGACTATTCGACCGGATCTGTGGGAATCGGTGCAACGGCTCCCATCTGGGGCGCCATCGCACGCCGATACGTCGACGCCTCCCTCGGCGGCGCCGGAACCGGGCGTCAGTACTCCCTTGTCGGTGACGCCGAACTCGACGAGGGCGCTGTGTGGGAAGCAGTTCTCGATCATTCAGTTGCCGAACTGGGTGAGATCGTGTGGATCGTCGACCTCAACCGCCAATCACTCGACCGGGTGGTGCCGAACATCGCGGCCACCCGCCTGGAGCGCATGTTCTCGGGCGCCGGTTGGCAGGTCATCACCGTGAAATTCGGCGCGCTCCTGGAATCACTTTTCACCCGGCCGGGCGGCACCGCATTGCGCGAACGAATCCTGGACATGCCGAATCCGGAGTACCAGCGTCTGCTGCGATGCACGGCCGACGAGGTCCGTCTGAGGCTGCCTGGCGACGCGGCGGACGCCGACGCGATCACGTCGCTGATCAACGACCTCGACGACGCCACGGTGCTCGAGGCCATCCGCAATCTCGGTGGCCACGACCTCGACGCTCTGCGAGAGGCGTACGCGCAGATCGACGACACCCGTCCCACCGTGATCATCGCGTACACGATCAAGGGCAGGGGCCTGCCGACGCAGGGCCATCCGCAGAACCACTCGTCGCTGCTCACCACCGAGCAGTACGAGATTCTGGCGGCGGAACTCGGCATGGATCCGTCGAAGCCCTGGGAACGGTTCGAGGCGGACGGCCCGTCTGGCCGCATCTGCGCCGAAACCGCTGAGCGGCTGGCTCGCCCGAAGGTGGAGCCTCTGGTGCCCCCGGCAGTTCCGAAAGACATCGGCCGTACCCCCTCTGGCACATCCACCACTCAGGCAGCTCTCGGTCGGGTGCTACTCGACCTCAGCCGAGAGGCGCCGGACGCCGCGAAACGTGTTGTCACACTGAGCCCGGACGTCAGTTCCACCACCAACCTGGCAGGGTGGCTGAACAAGGTCGGGGTTTGGTCCCCCAACGAGCGGCACAACTGGTTTGCCGACGACGCCGAAACGATCATGCACTGGCGTGAGAAGCCCACCGGTCAGCACATGGAACTCGGTATCGCCGAGACCAACCTGGTCGGACTGATGGGCGAACTCGGTGCAACCTGGAGTCGCTGGGGCCAGCCGCTCTTCCCCATCGGCGTGATGTACGACCCCTTCATCGAGCGGGCTCTCGAACCGTGGTCGTACGGCATCTACGCCGGTGGACAGTCGATCATGGTCGGCACTCCGTCGGGCGTCACCCTGGCAGCCGAAGGCGGTGCGCACCAGTCGATCAAGACCCCGTCCATCGGACTCGAACAGCCGGGATGCGTCAGTTTCGAACCGGCATTCGCCGTCGACGTGGAGTGGACGCTCCTCGACAGCATCGGACGCCTCGGCCGACCAGACGGCAGCTCGTCGTATCTGCGTCTGTCGACCCGTCCGGTCGATCAGGCCTTGGCCGCGGTGCCGACCGATCCGGCTGCGCGAGAACGCCGCCGACGTCAGGTGGTGGCCGGCGCGTACACGCTGCGGCACAACCCTGATCCGGCCATCACCCTGGTCGGCATGGGTGCCACCGTCACCGAAACACTTGTCGCCGCCGAAAGACTGGGCGAGCAAGGCATTTCCGCCGACGTCGTGTGCGTGACCAGCCCCGGATTGCTCTTCGAAGCACTCCAGTCTCGGCGCGGTCTCGCGGACGGTCCGTCGTGGATCCTGGATCAGGTCTTTCCGAGCAGCCGGTCAGCGCCGATGGTGACCGTTCTCGACGGGCACCCGCACACCCTCGCGTTCCTGACGGGAATCAACAATGTCCCGGGTGCTGCGCTCGGAGTGAGCCGGTTCGGTCAGGTCGGTTCACTCGAAGACGTCTACCGGTACCACGGCCTCGACTCCGACAGCATCGTTCGCGCCGCCCTCGATCTCACTTCTTGATCGGTCACACTCTCTGATGCCGAGAAGCGTCCCCGCGGGGACGCTTCTCGGGTCTGATCAGTTCTTTAGTTCTTCAGAGGCCTTCAGTTCTTCCAGGCCTTGTCGAAGAACATGATTCCGTCCAGGCTCTGCTGAATGCCGTGGACATTCTGTCCCCACACACCGAGCCACGGAGTGTTGCCGTAAACCTGCCACGGCACAACCTCATTGGCGCGCTCCTGGATCTTGGCTAGCACCTCGATCTTCGCGTCGTTCGACGTCGCTACACCCAACTGGTCGAGCAGCGAATCGATCTCCGGATCGGAGAAGCTCGTGGCGTTGTTTCGTCCACCGGACTTGAGGTTCGAGTACAGACGCTCGAACGGATCGGCTTCCGCAAGATTGGCCGAACCTGTTGCCATGTCGAAGTCGCGGTCGGCGTACAAACGCTTGACGACGTCGGCAACCGAGTTGACGTACTCGATCTGGAAATCGAAACCGACGGCGTTGGCCATCGACTGCAACGCCAGAGCCATCGCCTGCGCCGAATTCTCCTGCAGCGTCAGGTATGTGATCTTGCCGTCGAAACCGTCGGCCTTGGCCTCGTCGAGAAGCTGCTTCGCCTTGGCGGTGTCTACGCCGATCGGAGCGACGTCGTTGTGCCAGCGAGAGGTGTCCTGGAAGATGACCTGCCCGGGCAGACCCTTACCTTCGTTGAGTCGGTTGTCGAGAGCGACGGGATCGGTCGCGAGCGCCAATGCCTGACGCACCCGCACGTCGGCACCGGGACGACCGGGAGCCGTGTTGACGAGCGAGAGGTACGACAGCGACGGGATGTCGACGAAGCCTGGGTAGCCGGAGTCGATCAGATCCAGGACGTTCGGAAGCGAACGCATGTACGCGACGTCGGTGCCGCCGCTCTTGAGGGATTCGGTGGTGGACTGTGAACCGACGATGCTGATCAACCGCAGCTTGTCCACGTTCGGGGCGCCGTCGAAGTAGTCTTCCCGAGCGTCGAGGATCAATTCCTCGTTGGGAGCGAACTTCTCGAGGGTGAACGCGCCGGCGCCGATCGGGGTGAACTGATCGCCCTGCTGGGCGCTCGGCGCGACGATCATGCCGGGTCCGGTGGAGAGCAGTGACTCGATACCGGTCCACGGGTCGACAAGATTGAAGACGACGGTCGACGCGTCCGGGGTGTCGACCGACGCAATCTTCGACGCGTACAGGCTCGACTGCGGCCCCTTGTTGGTGACGTAGCGATTGAGGCTCGCTGACACGGCCGCCGAATCCACCGGCGTCCCGTCGCTGAACTTCACACCGTCGCGCAGTTCGAGAGTCCACGTCTTGAAATCGGAACTCGGTTCCATCGACTCCGCGAGTTTCGGAACAAATTCCTTCGACGCCGGGTCGTAGCGCAGCAGGGTGTCGTAGATGGCGCCCAGCTCCGAACCGGCGACCGAACCGGCGATCTGAGTCTTCGCGGGGTCGAGATTCGTGACAGCGGAGTACCCGCTGAACGTGAGCGTGCCGCCCTTGACCGCGTCACCCTCGCCGGACTGCTCGTTGACCGGGCCGATGGACAACCCCGAACCGGAATCCGGTGCGTCGCCGCTCCCACCCCCGTTCCCGCTGTCAGCGCACGACGAGACGAACAGGCCGGCGGAGACAGCCAGCGCGACGGCGGCAACCTTGCGGTGACCGCGCCGAGAACTGCGACTCATTCAAAACCTCCAGGTCAGAAACTGTGATGTGAAGCATTGTCGAGACAGTTTGTGACGTAAGGCACAGGGATTAGTTGCAGGTCCCGCTCAGTGGAATGCAGCGAGAAGATTGTTCAGTTTTCGAGCGACATTTGCAGGTCAGGCCGTTAGCGAAGGTCAGGAATTCATTCCGATTCGAGTGTCCTCAACGGGTGAACTGCCGGAGCCCCGTCGAGGAGTGGGCAGCCGCGGCCAGTGCAGCCTGCAGATGTGCGCACTCTAACGACTCGTACGACACGAAGCTCCCTCATCGGATACCTTTCGCAGAGGGGAAGTCAGCTAGAGACACACGCCGCAAACGTACACACGAAAAGGGCAACCAATGGGGCTACTGAAGGACGTCACCGGCTGGCGACGCGGCACGAAGTTGCAGCGTCGACTACGCGACCTCACCGGCACGCTCGTAGTTGTCACCGGTGCAGGCAGCGGCATCGGGCGTGAAACGGCCCTCGCCTTCGCGGCCCAGGGAGCTATCGTCGTCGTCTCCGACATCAACCTCGAAAGCGCGCAGGACACTGCGGCACTCATCAACACACCCACTCAGGCCAGCGGAGCCGAAGCGGTTTTCGGTGGCGGTTCGCACGCCTACCAGGTCGACGTGTCCGACGAACAGGCCGTGATCCGATTCGCGGAGACAGTCGCGGCGCATCACGGCGTGCCGGACATCGTCGTCAACAACGCTGGAATCGGGTTCTCCGGGACATTCGCCGACACCGAGCAGCGCCAGTTCGAGCGCGTCATGGACATCAACTTCTGGGGAGTTGTCTACGGCTGCCGGGCATTCACCCCGATGATGATCGACCGGGGAACCGGCGGACACGTGGTCAACCTGTCCTCGGCTGCCGCCTACACACCCCAGAAGGCCCTCACCGCGTATTCGACAAGCAAGGCAGCGGTATTCATGCTCTCGGATTGCCTACGGGCAGAGCTGCTTCCACACGGCATCGGCGTCAGCACCATCTGCCCCGGCCTCGTGCACACGAACATCCTCAAGACCACCGAGTTCGCCGGGACCACCGCCGAGGAACAACTCGAGAATCAGACCAAGGTCGACAACTTCTACCGCAAGCGCAACTTCACCCCCGACCGGGTGGCCAGTGCCATCGTGAAAGCAGTTCGCACGAACAAGGCCGTGGTGCCCGTGACCGTCGAAGCCAAGCTCGGACGCACGATCAGCCGGTTGTCTCCCGGGTCGATGCGCGTCGGAGCTCGGTTCGAGATCTAGGTCAGCTTCCGAAACTCAGGCTGCCCGTGAAACCCTGCTGCACATCGGCTTCCGAACGGGGAAGAACCTCGTAGGTGCTGGCGTACTGGCCACTGAAACCGGTGACGGTGATCGGGCGTCCGACTGCAATGGCGTCGACGTCAATTCCGGTCTGGGTGTTGACGAAGATGACGGTGTTTCCGTCGACGCCGGACACCAGGATCTTGTGACCGTACGGCAGATCGTCGACGACGGGTCCGCTCACGATCCCGGACACCGTCACGAGACGACCTTCGCTGCCCTCACCGATTGCATTGAGGGGCAATCGCGCCGGGCTGATCTGGGTGGTCGTGCCGATTACCTCGACGGCAGTCGGGCGGACGACGAGCAGGCCTTCCTGATCCGCGAGGACTCCGGTGACCTGAACCTGATCGCCGAGAGCAATCCCGGAGTTGTTCGGATCGCTGATGTAAATGCCCGAATTGCCACTCTGGAGACCAAAGCCCTTGTCGTAGAAGCTGGATTCGAACACTCCGGACGGCGTGGTCGCGGTTCCCACGACGGTGACCGTCGTTCCGATGGCCTGCGCACGGGCTGCCGCGATAGAGTCCGCGGACACCTCACCGACAACTGCTGCCGGCTCCGCCGTTGCTGCGGTGCCGACAAACATGGTGGCCGCGGCTGCAACTGCCAGCGCCGTCACACCTCGACGCAGGACCGGACCGGCAATAACGCTGTCTCGAAACATGTTTGAGGACTCCCCTGTGATTTCGTGGCCGCGCAGGTCCTCCTGATGGAGTGCCGCCTTCGCCCACCCTGAGGCACAGGTTATTACAGGTCGGACGCCGCAGCGGTGGTGACATTCCGTCACCACCGCTGCGTCTAGGCTTCCGAGTTTCTAGGAACCGGAGCTTCCGGACGAACCGCTCGAGCCACTGGAACCGCTGGATCCTGTTCCGCCACCGAGATCGTCGAGAGGATCGCTACCGGTGAGCCCGCCCGGATACAGGTAGGCGTCGGAGATCGTGCTGAGCGAGGTTCCGGACGTGGCCGGTACCTTTGCTCGCCAGTTGACGATCGGATTCAGCACTCCGAACGGTCCGCAACCACTGGCGGCGGGCAGCGCGAAGCCGGTGGCCTCGTTCCCGACCGGGCTCACCTTCAGTGCAGTCGACGGCAGCACCGTGTAGGTAGGGACCACCGACGGGTCAGGCGCGAGACGAAGATTCACCGGCGCCGCCGCGGAACCCAGGTAGCAGTTGTCACCGAGGAACGCGTTGTTGATCTTCATCCGCACCGGGATGCTCAGATCCATGTCGGTGATGATTCCGTTGAGGGTCGGCGCAGCCGTTGCCTCCACTTCGGCCGTTACTGCGGCCAGGCCGAAGAGATTGCCGAACGGAAGATCGATTCCCAGAACGCCGCCGGGAACCGTCAGCGGCTTGGAGTAGACACCGTTGTGTCCGTCGTCGCGCGGGAGAAGAACGGTGGACTCACCTTCACCGGAGCCGGCCTCGGCGGCGATGATCATGTCGCCTTTTCCGATCGGGAGGTTGAAGCCGTTGTTGTCGAAGGTTCCGCTCTGAACCACTACCGACACACAGGATTCGGCAGTAGCCGGACACACTGCGGCGCCCGGTACCGAATTGTCGACCGGGTCCTGAGCCGAGGCCATCGGCGCTGCAAAAGCCAGCACTGCACCTGCGGTACCTGCAATAACGGCCACGCGCGTGCCGAGACGTCTGTTGCCGTTCTTGTGAGATTTCTGCACTGATTTCTCCCTGCCGTTTATGTGATGGGGGACGAAACTCGCAGTCATTGCTTGTGTTTCGACCGCCGCCGACAAGGTCTTGCGGTGTGCTCCTACTCACAAGTAACAACTGAACAGATGTATATCACAGGACTTCGACTTAAAAACAGGGCAAAAGGGAGTTTCCTTAAAACGGACAAACTAAGCGGTACGGTGTGTAACACTCACGGGTGATGAACACGAACAGACTTGTCCTCTGCGTCGCGGCAGCGGGCCTACTCCTCAGCGGCTGCAGCAGCCAATCCGACAGCGACGCAGCGGAATCCACTTCTGCTGCCACCAGCACCACGGTGGCGGCAACGTCGAGTTCGACTGCTCCCAGTTCGCTCCCCGAATTGCCGACCAGCCCACTCGCCGAACCTGCGGAAGCAGCGCCGAGCGTCGTCGAATCGACGCCCCCGGAGGTGTCGCTTCCGGTAGCGCCACAGGTAGCGCCACCGGCGAACGCGCCGATCGACGCACGCTCACCGGACGAGATCGTCGCGAACGCAGGCGAGAAGGGACAGCGGTACATCGCTGCACTACGTCTGGCCGGGATCCCGCCCGCCGGAATGGATTCCGCCGAGATCCTCTACGCCGACGGCACTTGCAAGGCGCTGGCCGACGGCATGCCGCGGTCCGAGGTGCTGGCGGAGTTCAACTCCGTCGGAGAGGTGTACTCACAGATCACGCCGATGTCTTCGCAGCGAATCGCCGAGATCTACGTCGACACCGCGGAGCAGACGTACTGCTGATCAGGCTTTTCCTGCCAACCAGTTGTGCAGCCAGGATGTAGCCGAATTGCCTGCGCCGTCAACAACGTAACGCGTGTAGTCGGTGTGAACCTGCGAGCCGTAGAAGGCGACCAGTTGATCGACACGCCGCGAGTTCGCGCCTGGATCGAGCTGAGCCATCAGTGCGGGGAGTCCGCCTGCGGTGACCAGATCGTTGACGATCACGGCGGCCTCGTCGCGTAGCGAGAGAGCGTTTGCGGGAGTGGGGTCGGAAACCTGAGCCATGAACCCGGCCAGACGCATCACGAAATCGTCCTTGGGCGTCGAGCAGTACAGATCACCGACGGCGCACAGCGTCACCGTTTTGCCTGACAGCCAACCGAATCCACCGATGCGAGCGCCGCTGGCGCCGTTGCCTCCGACAGCGGGTCCGATCAGGACGTCTGACTCGGAGCGGCGGGGATCGGACAGGAGGCCGACGCCCTCGACGCGAGTCGGGGGAACAACGCCGATGCCGGTTCCGATCTCGGCTGCGAGATCGCCTGCCGCGTCGGCGCCCTGGCTGTATCCGACGATCGCGAAGCGGGTGTCACCGCACGAGGCGGCCATCGCGGCGATCATGCCGCGGGCGTTGTCGACAGCCTGCTGCTTCGACTTGGCGTAGACGTTGGACTCCCACGGGAAGGCCGTTGCCGAGTACGTGACGTAATCGGTGCGCACGGAACCGGGAAGGCCGTTGGTGACCGGGGCAAGCATGCCGGCACCGGGAGAAGTACCAGAAGGCTCCCAGGTTCCCGGAATGGCCACGACGTACAGACCGGGGCAGGGATCAGCCGACGCCACGGGAGAACTGACAACCGGTACCACTACTGCCGCAGCTAGTGCCGACAACACCGCAACGAGACGCCTCGCACGCATGAAACTCCCCTGATTTAACTTAAGCAACCCATACACCACTATCGATGCTCCGGAATCATACTGTCTGGGCGTTGTGTCTGTCCGATGCACGATTGATGAAGGTTTGTTACAGATCGTGCGAACTACTTGCAGAAACAAAGCCGCACCCCACCGAATGCGATGGGGTGCGGCTTTGTAAGAGCCTCTAGCGCTGCGGAGCCGCTGTCGGGTGGATCGGTGACGGAAGGGCGGTGACACCCTCGAGGTAGGTGTCCACAGCGGCTGCTGCGGAACGTCCCTCGGCGATGGCCCAGACGATCAGGGACTGACCGCGGCCCATGTCACCGGCCACGAACACGCCGTCGACGTTGGTGTTCCACTTCGACGTGCGGGCGACGTTGCCGCGCTCGTTCAAGTCGACACCGAGATCGGTGAGCAGACCCGGCTTCTCGGGACCGACGAAGCCCATTGCCAGGAGCACGAGATCGGCTTCGAGCTCGAAGTCCGAGCCCTCGACCTTCTCGAAACGACCCGACTTCATCTCGACCTCGTGAGCCTTGAGTCCGGTGACCTTGCCGTTTTCACCGACGAAGTTCTCGGTGTTGACGGAGAACAGACGCTCGCCGCCTTCCTCGTGAGCCGAAGCCACGCGGAACATGAGCGGGTACGTCGGCCACGGAGTCTGCTCGGCGCGAGTCTCCGGGGGACGCGGCATGATCTCGAACTGGTGCACGCTGGCTGCGCCCTGACGGTGCGAGGTGCCGAGGCAGTCCGCGCCGGTGTCGCCGCCGCCGATGATGACGACCTTCTTGCCCTCAGCGGTGATGGTGGGAGCGTCGAGGTCACCCAACTGCACACGGTTGGCGATCGGCAGGAACTCCATCGCCTGGTGGATGCCGTCCAGCTCGCGGCCCGGGATCGGCAGATCGCGAGCTGCGGTGGCGCCGCCGGCCAGAACCACTGCGTCGAACTGCTCGCGCAGCTCGTCCGCGGTGATGTCCACGCCGACATTGACGTTGGTCTTGAAGACGGTGCCTTCGGCTTCCATCTGCTCGAGACGGCGGTCGATGTGCCGCTTCTCCATCTTGAACTCGGGGATGCCGTAGCGCAGCAGGCCGCCGATGCGGTCTGCCCGCTCGAAGACCGTCACTGCGTGACCGGCGCGGGTCAGCTGCTGCGCTGCAGCCAGACCGGCCGGACCACTGCCGACAACTGCGACCCTCTTGTTGGTGGCATGCGCGGCGCGAACCGGCTTGACCCACCCTTCGTCGAAGGCCTTGTCGATGATCTCGACCTCGACCTGCTTGATGGTGACCGGATCCTGGTTGATGCCCAGGACACAGGACGCCTCACAGGGTGCGGGGCACAGACGACCGGTGAACTCCGGGAAGTTGTTGGTCGCGTGCAGACGCTCGATGGCGTCGTGCCAGTGGTCCTTGAAGACCAGGTCGTTCCACTCGGGAATCAAGTTTCCGAGAGGGCAACCGTTGTGACAGAAAGGAATTCCGCAGTCCATGCAACGGCTGGCCTGGGTCTGGAGGGTTTCCTTCGGGAACTCCTCGTAGACCTCTTTCCAGTCGAGCAGGCGCAACGGCACCGGCCGGCGAACCGGAAGTTCGCGCGACGTGTGCTTCAGGAAGCCGCTTGGATCACCCACGAGCTGCCTCCATAACTGCCTCGTCCACGTTCTTGCCATCCTTCTCTGCGGCCGCGATGGCCAAAAGAACCTTCTTGTAGTCGCGGGGCATCACCTTTGCGAAGTGACCCACCTGCTGCGACCAGTCGCCGAGGATGCGCGTGGCAACCTCGGAGCCGGTTTCGTCGCGATGACGTTCGATGACGCTCTTCAACCAGGTGAAGTCGTCGCCCGAAAGATCCTCGAGGTCCACCAGTTCGGTGTTGAGGTTCTTCTCGAATGCCTTGTCGGGGTTGTAGATGTACGCGACGCCACCGGACATGCCGGCGCCGAAGTTACGTCCGGTGGCTCCGAGGATGACCACCTTTCCACCCGTCATGTACTCGCAACCATGATCGCCCACACCCTCGACGACGGCAGTGGCGCCGGAGTTACGGACTGCGAAGCGTTCGCCGACGACACCGCGAAGCAGAGCCTCGCCGCTGGTGGCGCCGAACAGGATGACGTTGCCACCGATGATGTTGTCCTCGGCGACAAAGCCTTCCGCTGCATCGAGCGGCGGGCGTACGACGATGCGTCCACCCGAGAGGCCCTTGCCGACGAAGTCGTTGGCGTCGCCGTGCAGGCGCAGGGTCATACCGCTGGGCACGAAAGCACCGAAGCTGTTACCGGCGGAACCGGTGAACGTGATGTCGATGGTGCCCTCGGGCAAGCCCTCTCCACCGAACGCCTTGGTGACCTCGTGGCCGAGCATGGTGCCGACCGTGCGGTTGACGTTGGTGATCGCGGACTCGAACGAGACCGCCTCACCCTTGTCGAGTGCGTTGCGGGCCGAGACGATCAACTGCTGATCGAGTGCCTTGTCGAGACCGTGATCCTGCGTTCCGGTGCAGTGGACGTCCTGGTCCATGAACGCGGACTCGACCTGGGTCAGGATCGGCGACAGATCGAGATTGCCTGCCTTGCTTCCCTTCCAGTGATCGAGAGCGCGCGTGGTGTCCAGCATGTCGACCTGGCCGACTGCTTCGAGCAGCGTGCGGAAACCGAGTTCCGCGAGAAGCTCGCGAACCTCTTCGGCGATGAACATGAAGAAGTTCTCGACGAATTCCGGCTTGCCACTGAAACGCTGACGCAGCAACGGGTTCTGCGTCGCGACACCGACGGGGCAGGTGTCGAGGTGGCAGACGCGCATCATGATGCAGCCCGAGACCACCAGCGGTGCGGTGGCGAAACCGAACTCCTCGCCGCCGAGCAGGGCAGCGACGACGACGTCGCGACCCGTCTTGAGCTGGCCGTCGACCTGCACGACGATGCGGTCACGAAGACCGTTGAGCAGCAACGTCTGCTGGGTCTCGGCGAGGCCGAGCTCCCACGGTGCGCCCGCGTGCTTGACGGAGGTCAGCGGGGTGGCACCGGTGCCACCGTCGTGACCGGAGATCAGAACGACGTCGGCGTGTGCCTTGGAGACACCGGCCGCGACGGTTCCGACGCCGACCTCGGAGACCAGCTTCACGTGGATGCGGGCCTGCGGGTTGGCGTTCTTCAGGTCGTGGATCAGCTGAGCGAGATCCTCGATCGAGTAGATGTCGTGGTGCGGCGGCGGCGAAATCAGGCCGACGCCAGGCGTGGAGTGCCGAACCTCGGCCACCCACGGGTACACCTTGTGAGCCGGAAGCTGGCCGCCCTCACCGGGCTTGGCTCCCTGCGCCATCTTGATCTGGATGTCGGTGCAGTTGCTCAGGTAGTGCGAGGTGACACCGAAGCGTCCCGACGCGACCTGCTTGATGGCACTGCGTCGCAGATCGCCGTTCTCGTCCGGCGTGAAGCGCGACGGATGTTCGCCGCCCTCACCGGAATTGGAGCGGGCGCCCAGACGGTTCATCGCGATGGCGAGAGTCTCGTGAGCCTCGGCGGAGATGGAGCCGTAGCTCATCGCACCCGTCGAGAAACGCTTGACGATCTCGCTGGCCGGCTCGACCTCGTCGATCGAGATCGACGGCCGCTTGCCGATGTTGAAGTCGAACAGACCACGCAGAGCGGCAAGGCGCTCCGACTGGTCGTTGACCATGGTCGTGTACTCCTTGAACACCTCGTACTGGCCTGTGCGAGTTGCGTGCTGGAGCTTGAACACCGTTTCCGGGTTGAACAGGTGGTACTCGCCTTCACGACGCCACTGGTACTCGCCACCGACCTCGAGCTCGCGGTGAGCGCGCTCTTCGGGGCGATCCAGGTATGCGACGGCGTGACGTGCCTGGACGTCGGCTGCGATCTGGTCGAGGCCGATGCCACCGAGCTGCGACTGCAGACCGGTGAAGTACTCGTCCGTCAGCTCCTGCGAGAGGCCGATGACCTGGAACAGCTGAGCACCGGTGTACGACGCGAGCGTCGAGATGCCCATCTTGGACATCACCTTCAGGACACCCTTGCCGGCTGCCTTGATGTAGTTCGCGATGCCCTTCTCGAGGGTCAGGCCCTCGAGTTCCTTGTTCTGCAGGAACTCGTCGATGGTCTCGAAAGCCATGTACGGGTTGACCGCTGCGGCACCGAAGCCGATGAGGAGCGCCATGTGGTGCACCTCGCGGGCGTCGCCGGCTTCGACGATGAGGCCGACCTTGGTGCGCGACTTCTCACGAACCAGGTGGTGGTGCACGGCCGAGGTGAGGAGCAGCGACGGGATCGGCGCGTAGTCCTCGGTGGACTCGCGGTCCGAGAGCACGATGATGCGTGCGCCACCCTCGATTGCCTGCGAGACCTGGTACTTGATGCCCTCGAGCGCACGACGGATACCGTCGCCGCCTTCCTTGACTGGGTACAGGCCGCGGATCACGACACTGCGGAAGCCCGGGAATTCGCCGTCGTCGTTGACGTGAACGAGCTTCGACAGATCGTCGTTGTGCAGGATCGGCTGCGGGAGCGCAATCTGCTTGCAGGAGTCCGCATTCGGGTGCAGCAGGTCGCCCTCGGGGCCGATGGTCGCGCCGAGGCTGGTGACAACCTCTTCACGAATCGCGTCGAGAGGCGGGTTGGTGACCTGAGCGAAGAGCTGCGAGAAGTAATCGAACAGCATCCGGGGACGTGACGAGAGCACGGCGATCGGAGTGTCGGTACCCATCGAGCCCAGTGCCTCGGCACCGGAGAGTGCCATCGGCTTGACCAGCAGGTTGACCTCTTCGCTGGTGAAACCGAAGAGCTGCTGACGCAGCACGACGCGCTCGTGCGACATGTACGTGTACGGACGGTCCGGCAGGTCGTCCATGTGGATCAGACCTTCGTCGATCCACTGCTGGTACGGGTGCTCGGCAGCGAGTTCGGACTTGAGTTCGTCGTCGCTGATGACCCGGCCCTGCGCGGTGTCCACGAGGAACATGCGGCCGGGCTGGAGGCGGACCTTGCGGACCACGGTGGACGGATCGATCGGCAGGACGCCGACCTCCGACGCCATGACGACGAGGCCGTCTTCGGTGATCCACAGACGCGACGGACGCAGACCGTTACGGTCCAGCACGGCGCCGATGACGGTGCCGTCGGTGAAGCACACCGACGCCGGTCCGTCCCAGGGCTCCATGAGAGCCGAGTGGTACTCGTAGAACGCCCGACGAGCGGGGTCCATGCTCTCGTGCTTCTCCCAGGCTTCGGGGATCATCATGAGAACTGCGTGCGGCAGGCTGCGACCGGCGAGGTGCAGCATCTCGAGCACCTCGTCGAAACGAGCGGTGTCACTGGCGCCCTGGGTGCAGATCGGGAAGATCTTGTCCAGGTTCTCGCGGCCACCGAAGACGTCACTGTCGATCAGGGACTCGCGAGCGCGCATCCAGTTCTCGTTGCCGGTGACGGTGTTGATCTCACCGTTGTGAGCGACCCGGCGGAACGGGTGCGCCAGCGGCCACGACGGGAACGTGTTGGTGGAGAAGCGCGAGTGGACCAGGCCCAGTGCGCTCTCGACACGATCGTCCTGCAGGTCGAGGTAGAAACCCTTGAGCTGCGGGGTGGTGAGCATGCCCTTGTAGACGAACGTCTGGCCGGACAGGCTGGGGAAGTACACGGTCTCGCTACCCGGGCCACCCTTGCCGGCGCCTTCGGAGCCGAGTTCGTGCTCGGTGCGCTTACGCACCACGTATGCACGACGCTCGAGGTCCATGCCGGTGTACTTGTCATCCTCGGAGCCGATGAAGATCTGACGGAACGTCGGCATCGCGTCGCGCGCCAGTGCGCCAAGCGAGGAGTCGTCTGTTCCGACCTCGCGCCAGCCGAGAACCTTCAGGCCCTCTTCGACGACGATCTTCTCGACTGCAGCAGCAGCCTCGTGTGCATCGGCATCGCCCTGCGGGAGGAATGCGATACCGGTTGCGTATGCGCCTTCGGCGGGCAGCGCGAAGTCCACGACAGCTCGGAAGAACTTGTCGGGAACCTGCAGCAGAATGCCCGCACCGTCACCCGTGTTGGGTTCTGATCCGGCAGCGCCGCGATGCTCGAGGTTGACCAGAGCGGTGATCGCCTTTTCGACGATGTCCCTGCTGCGGCGACCATGCATGTCGACAACAAATGCGACTCCACAGGAGTCGTGCTCATTGGACGGGTGATAGAGGCCCTGGGGGCCTGGAAGTTGCTTCATACCCAGCCTTCGTATGCCATAAAGATGCACCGACGACCAGCAGCGCTGATGGCCATCAACTTGCAATGCAAGTCCTTCAAAGCACCGACACGACGATGTGTTCGGTACCACCGAAGTAGCCGCCCTGCGCAGACGCGATGGTGTGCGTTCTGGCACCCGGCGACGTGAGTCTTCGGTCGGTTGAAACTTTTGTGAGTCAACCGTGTAACGAAAACGATAATTCAGAACCCCGGCACGGGCGCAACTAAGGTAGCCCTATAATTGCTCTGAACTGCGGCGATGCAGGGAGCCGGAAGGCCCCTCGACAGATTTCGGAGCTGCGTCTGTGCAGAGAAGTTCCGATTCACAGGATACCGAATCCGCAGGAAACAGGCGCGATGGGCGATGAATGCAACAACTGGCCGCAGCGATAAAAATCAGCTGCGGCCAGTGCGCCTCGAACTGTAACAAAAGTTGATCGATCAACCAAGGTCTAGGCCTGAATTGTTTGCTCGCAGAATGCCATCGCTGTAATTTCCGTAGGCTCACCTTGAGAAGACGGGTGGCGAAGAGCAAATGACAACAGCAGTAGTGGTGGGCAGTGGCCCCAACGGTCTCGCGGCGGCGATCGAACTCGCCCGCGCCGGAATCGACGTCCACGTCATCGAGGGTGCGGACAAGATCGGCGGCGGTACCCGCAGTAGCGAATACATAGTCGACGGTCTCGTCCACGACGATTGCTCCGCCTTCCATCCCACGGCCTTGGCCTCTCCCTACTTCAAGGAACTCGACCGCGAATTCGGGCTCGCCAAGCATGGCCTGACGTGGCTGTGGCCCGAGATCGATCTGGTCCATCCACTCGACGACGGCACCGCCGGGGTTCTGTGGCGCGACATCAACCGGACCGCTGATGGACTGGGTGTCGACGGCAAGCGCTGGCTCGACGTCTTCGGATACCTCGCCGAGAACTTCGACGAGTTGGTGCAGGACGTCTTCCAGCCGATCGTGCATCTCCCGAAGCATCCGCTGATGCTCGCCCGTTTCGGGACGGGCGCTCTGCTTCCCGCGACAGGTTTCGCACGGATGTTCAAGACCCCACAAGCGCGGGCGCTGTTCGGTGGCGTCGCGGCGCACATGTTCGGGCGGTTGGACCTTCCCCTGTCCAGCGCTGTCGCGTCAATGCTGACCGCGGCCGCTCATGCACACGGTTGGCCTGTGGCGCAGGGTGGTTCAGGATCAATTGCTGCGGCGCTCGCGTCGATTCTGCGCAGCCTCGGTGGCACCATCGAAACTGGGAACTGGGTCACCAACTACTCCCAGATCGCCGGTTACGACATCGTCATGCTCGACATCGCCCCCGATGCGGCCGGTCGTCTGCTCGACGGCCGGCAGCCCGACCGCATTGCCCGGGCCTACCGCAAATTCCGCTACGGCACCGCCGCCTACAAGGTCGACTACGCCGTGCGTGGTGATTCCGACGGAAGCGTCGTGCCGTGGACGAATCCGCATGCCCGCAAGGCCGGCACCCTGCATCTGTCCGGGACGATTTCGGAGACTGCTGCTGTCGAACGTCAGACCGTGCGGGGTCAGATGCCGGACAAGCCTTTCATTCTGTTGGGCCAGCAATTCTTGGCCGACCCTTCCCGTTCCGTCGGAGACATCCATCCCGTGTGGGCGTATGCGCATGTGCCGCACGGATATCCAGGTGACGCCACCGATGCGATCACGCGTCAGATCGAACGCTTTGCGCCGGGATTCCGGGACCGGATCGTGGGCGTCCACGTGCGCAATGTGCCCCAGATGCAGGCGTACAACCCCAACTACGTGGGTGGCGACATCTCCGCGGGGGCGAACACTGCGCGGCAGATCATCGCGCGCCCCCGGTTCGGACTGGACCCCTATGCCACCGGAGCCCCGGGCGTGTACCTCTGCTCGTCCGCGACTCCCCCGGGCGGCGGGGTCCACGGGATGGGTGGGTTCAATGCCGCGCGGGTGGCGCTGAAGTCTCGGGGTTGAGGCGTCCCCGATGGGGACGACATTTCGGACACACGTGGACGGAAAGCAGCGGGGCGAATGCTTCGAACCATCGGCCTTCGCAGCAGGGATCCAACCAGCGACTGGGGGTGGCCGGAGGAGTCCGTAGAAATCAAGTGGATTCAGGCGAGTTAAGCCGAGGTTTTCACATCGGCAAGTAGCGCCGCGGTGTCGGGCCAGCCATGGGGAAGGTAGTTGTCTTGAGCGTTCCAGGAAGTCTCATTACTTCGGCCACATACGGTCTTTTCTGCAATCAGTAATCTGCATAAAGTCCGCAATATTGTCCACACCACCGGACCACCGGGTTACTTCGCACGGAGGGAAGAGACCGGGGCTTAGGTAGATTGATTTTTCTCATACACGGATTCAAGGCCGTCGACCGCTATCGAAGAGCTTGAATTACAGCCGATTCAAACTCCATCCACCGCTAGACAAAACTTCTTGCACCGTCTTACTAGCAACTCGACAGGAATCCTAAATTATAATGCTCCACCAGACGAAATTTTGTGTACATAGTCTCACACCCCAAAATAGGAGTGACGCTAGTGCCGCGCGCCTAAAGTTCTTTGACAGTTCGGTTTGAGATACTTCAGGCATGCGGATTGAGCCTCTGATCTTGCGTGACGGCGACGACGTCGAATTGGCGAGGCGGGTGCGGTCGAGGTCGATTCCTTCGGGTGCGGCGCAGCGGGCACGGATCATTGTGCTCGCATCTCAAGGTGAGTCGAATTCGTCGATCGCAGAGCTGGTCGGAGTGTCGCGGCCGACGGTGATTTCCTGGCGCGCTCGCTACGATGCGGACGGGTTGGCCGGCCTCGAGGACGATGCTCGGTCGGGGCGGCCACGCAGTCTCGATCACCGGGAGATCGTCTCGGCGACCTTGATGCCGCCGCCGAAGAAATACGGTGTTACGCACTGGAGTTCGCGTTTGCTCGCGAACCATTTGGGGATCGGGTACGGCACGGTCGCGCGGATCTGGCGTGAGTACGGTGTGCAGCCGTGGCGCAGTGAGACATTCAAGTTTTCCACCGATCCGGCACTGGTTGCGAAGGTGACCGATATCGTAGGGTTGTACCTCGATCCGCCGGAAAACGCGATCGTGCTGTGTGTGGAGGAGAAGTCGCAGATTCAGGCATTGGATCGGACAGCTCCGACGTTGCCGATGCAGATCGGGATCCCGGAGAACCCTGTGGAGTTGCATCGGATGCACGCGATTCGAGGATTCTCCCTGGCGA
>NZ_CAIJDS010000050.1:0-59366 GCF_903819475.1 Rhodococcus sp. UFZ-B548 | reverse complement strand
CGTGTGAGTGACCAGACGGCATTCTTCAACCTCGAGGCAACCGGTAAGCCCGGTCGACTCGTCGAGATCGACGACACCGAGAAGATCTTCTCGAACCCGACACAAAAAGCTACCGAGGACTACATCTCCGGCCGCTTCGGCTGAGCGACACTGTGGCTGTGTGGGCAGTCGACCTCCTCCTCACCGGCTACTTCAGGTGAGACAATGGGTACGTTCTGAAATAGGGGGTCGACAGTTGACTATCGAATTGCGTCAGCCGGACCGGGAGGTCGCGGCGGGAGCGCATTACGGCTACTCCTTGGCCGATTCGCATACGCGTCTGCTTCTGGCGGAGCCGGACCCAGCCACCGCTGCGCAGTTCATGGCGGCCGCCGACCACATGGGGATTCGCACCGACTGGTGCCGTGACGGTGCCGAGACTCTACTGGCGGTGGGTGCGGAGGTGCCGACCGTCCTGATCTTGGCTGCTCACACCGACAACGTCGACGCCGCACGAGTGGTGGCCACGATTCGAAGCCGGTCCGATGTTCCGATCCTGGTCGGTGCAGCCAAGTCGGGCGACGAGCGCATCGTGCGCGAAGTCCTCGCCGCGGGCGCCTCGGCGGTCGTTGCCCGCCCGTACGACATCACCACCATTGCTCCGTTCGCCGGCATCACCACACTCTCACCCGCCGAAGACAGTGTCGTCACCGCCGGACCGATCCGGGTCAACCCCAGTGGCTACGAGACCCGCGTCGGAAACCGCGAAGTACAGTTGACTCAGCGGGAACTCGAACTGCTCGTCTACCTGATCAAACGCCGCGGCCACGTCGCCAGCCAAAGCGAGATCAGCCTCGCAGTATGGGGTCACAGCGCCGAAACGAACACCGTCGCGGTGCACGTGAAGCGGCTACGTGAAAAACTCGGCTCGGATGCGCAGCACGGACAGTTCATTCGCACCATCCGCGGCGCCGGCTACCGCCTCGCTCCTTCCTTATGTGCATGAACCCATCAGCTCTCTGCGGTAGCAGAACCCGGAAGAACTCCCAGGTCGTGTGATGGGCGCACCCACAGACGACTGGGAATCAGGATTCCGAGCGCTGACGAAGTTCGTCGAACTCAAAGGTCATGCCGGCCCCGCAGGTCGAGTCCATGCGTTCGGAATCGACCTCGGCGGGTGGGTGGCACGTCGACGGATCGCATACTGGGACGGCACACTCTCCGCCGGTGAAGCCGACCTCCTCGAAAACCTACCCGGCTGGACCTGGGGGAAACCGCGACGCAAAAGTTGGCGAGCAGCACTGTCCGCATTATCGGACGAGCTCGCCGCGCGCCCCGACACGGACCTGTCGTCGACTCTCGTGATCGATGGTATCGATCTGGTCGCATGGGCGAACGCCCAGCGCACAGCCCACCAGAATGGCGAGCTCACCGACACCCAGATTCTCATGCTCGAAGCCCTACCCGCCTGGATGTGGGACAACGACACCGTTCGTTGGGAAACCGGGCGCTCTGCACTCGAGATGTACCTCCGAGAGCACGATGGTGCCGATGTCCCTCGCTCAGCGCGCGCCAACAGCTTCGACGTGGGCAAATGGGTGTTCCGCTGCCGAGAAGAGCATCGCGCCGGCACCCTGCCCCCGGATCGTATCGCCGAACTGAACAAGCTCCCAGGGTGGCGATGGGGCCGCGAGAGCGACGCGTGGATACAGGGGATCTCGGCCCTTAAGGCCTACACCGCCATCCACGGAACAGCCTCCCCCCGACAATCAGAGATCCTCGACGGGTTCTCCCTCGGACAGTGGGTCCACCACCGGCGCCGCGACTACAAAACCGGCACCCTGGCGATCGAGAAAATCGCCGCCCTCGAAGCGCTGCCCGGCTGGGACTGGGATCCTTTCCAAACACAATGGGAGAGAGGGTTTTCCGTATTGACTCAGTTCGTCGCGAACTCCGGTCATGCTCGACCATCCAAGAGCGCGGTCACCGGAACTTATCCCCTCGGCGAATGGGTCAGCACCCAACGAAAACACCACCACCGAGGAATTCTGTCCGACGCCCGCTCCGCACGACTCGAACAACTTCCAGGTTGGCGCTGGATCGACGACAAACAGCACGAGTAAACCCGGCAAGTGAACCGTCGCAAGACAACCCCACTCATGCTCGCCAGCAACCTTGGATCACAGCGATGCAGGTTTCGCAGAGGATTCCTGCTTTCCAAGGCAAGGCGAAGTGCACATGGCTCCCTGGGAACGAAAGTTCCGGAAACGCTCAATGGTGACCTCGGCCCCCGAGTGGCGGCGCCTGTCAATTCCCGCACCCGGAGAATCCGCCGAATCGATGTTCCCGACAGATCCCGACACCACTACTTCTGCACCGGACTGATCAACACACCGGCAACACCGCTACAACCGCTTCGCTCACCTCATCACATTGCTGAGCGCCGAACCTGCTGAAACAGGGGGGTGCACCCGCAATCGATTTCACGATTCAGCAACACCGTCCTGAGACTCGGATTCCAGGATCCAGCACACACCGACATCGTCGGTTTCCGGCGGAATCCCACTTTCCGCTCGACCCAGCAGCGCAACAAGGTTTGTTTCGAGGGTGGCAAGTTCGCGGATCTTGCCACGAACCTGGGAGAGATGCTCCGAGAGCATCTCCACGACCTGCTCACAAGGAGCCGCCCCGCGGTCATGGGTGGTGAGGATCTGGCGGATCTCTCGCAAGGTGAGACCTGCAGACTGGGCGCTGCGGACGAACCGCAAACGCGAAAGAGATTCCGGACCGAAATCCCGGTAGCCGTTGGACTTTCGGACCGGGACGGGAATCACCCCACTGTCCTCGTAGAAACGCAGCGTCTTCGGGGCAACGCCACTCCGAGCGGCCAGTTCACCAATTTTCACGAGATCCTTGACCTTCCATCGCACTGGAATGTCCATTATGGATGACGTTCGGGAACCGCAGGTGACTCGGACCGCTCGTCGTCGCGCTGACGGCGAACGCTCAGAAGGAGGTGTGAAATGAACCCACTGGAGATGTTGTGCGACTGGCTGTGTCGAGCGATGGGTCCTTGCTGTCCCCCCATGTGATGCCGTGGCGAGCAACTCGGAATCTACCGATGTCACTTCGCCGTTCCTGGTGAGGTACGTCGGCCGGCCACCGTTCGGCTGGCGTACCGCATTCACTTCCAAGTCCGGTGCATCATCTTCCTCGAATCGCCCTACATTGCTATCATCGTTTTATGACGATGAATAACGAGTCGGGATGCCTCGCTGCAACCGGCAGCGGGTCCAGTCTGGATGCGGCAGTGGCACTGTTCCACAGTCTCTCGGACGGCACCCGGTTGTCGATCGTGCGCCGTCTCGCCGAAGGAGAGGCGCGGGTTGCGGATTTGATCGGTGAACTCGGCCTCGCCCAGTCGACGGTGTCCGCACATGTTGCATGCCTACGTGATTGCGGTTTGGTCGACGGCAGACCGGAAGGTCGGCAGGTGTTCTACTCGCTGGCCCGGCCGGAATTGATGGACCTACTCGCCTCGGCGGAGACGCTGCTTGCCGCGACGGGGAACGCGGTTGCCTTGTGCCCGAATTACGGCACCGCCATCGGAGATAGCCGTGAGTGACGCATGCGGTTGCGGTCACGACGAACCCCGCGTCGAAGGCGAGGAAGAACACGGGCCCGAAAAGTGGTGGCAGGTTACCGAGATCCGGGCGGCTGCAGCTGCGGGCGTGCTGCTGATCGCGGCGCTGATAGTGGGCCTGACCGGTGGGCCGGATGCTCTCGGGCTCGGTCTCGAGGTGGGCGCCCTGCTCATTGCCGGTTACACGTTCGTCCCGTCCACTCTCGCACGCCTGGTCAAGGGCAAGATCGGGGTCGGCACCCTGATGACGATCGCGGCTGTCGGCGCGGTACTGCTCGGTGAGGTGGGCGAAGCGGCCATGCTCGCGTTCTTGTTCGCGATCAGCGAGGGACTCGAAGAGTATGCGGTCACCCGCACTCGCCGGGGCCTGCGGGCCTTGCTGTCTCTGGTGCCGGCCACCGCGACAGTTCTCCGCGGCGGCCGCGAGGAAACCGTTCCGCCCTCCGAACTCCAGCTCGGCGAGCTCATGGTCGTCAAGCCTGGGGAACGGATCGCCACCGACGGGGTCATCCGCACCGGACGCACCGCTCTGGACACCTCCGCGATTACCGGTGAATCGGTGCCCGTCGAAGCCGGTCCCGGCAACGAGGTGTTCGCAGGATCGATCAACGGCACCGGCGTCCTCGAAGTCGAGGTCACCGCAGATGCGCAGGACAATTCGCTGGCCAAAATCGTGCGGATCGTCGAGGCCGAGCAGTCCCGCAAGGGCGAGGCGCAACGCCTCGCCGACAAGATCGCCAAACCGCTGGTTCCAGGTGTGATGATCGTCGCCGCAGTTATCGCCGCGGTCGGCAGTGTGCTCGGCGATCCGCTGGTGTGGATCGAACGCGCCCTGGTGGTGCTGGTCGCCGCCTCCCCGTGTGCGCTGGCCATCGCGATCCCTGTCACCGTTGTCGCCGCGATCGGTGCGGCGTCCAAGCTCGGTGTCCTGGTCAAGGGCGGCGGTGCACTCGAGGCCCTCGGCCGGATCCGCACCGTTGCGTTGGACAAGACCGGCACCCTCACCCGCAACCAGCCTGCCGTGATCGATGTGGCCACGGCGGACGGCGCCAGCCGCGAGGACGTTCTCGCGGTGGCCGCAGCGTTGGAGGCGCGCAGCGAGCACCCTCTCGCTCGCGCGATTCTCGCCGCCGTCGACGACTACGCACCCGCCGACGACGTGGACGCGGTCACAGGGGCGGGCCTGACCGGGGCCATCGACGGCATACCTGTGCGCCTCGGTCGACCGGGCTGGATCGACCCGGGTCCGCTGGCAGGGGATATCGAGCGGATGCAGCATGCCGGCGCCACTGCGGTGCTGATCGAGCGCGCCGGAACGGTCATCGGGGCGGTCGCCGTCCGTGACGAGCTCCGACCGGAAGCACGTGAGGTGGTTGCCGGGCTACGACGCGGCGGGTACACCGTCGCGATGCTCACCGGCGACAACGAACGCACCGCCCAGGCGCTGGCCGCCGACGTCGGGATCGACGACGTGCACGCCGACCTGCGCCCGGAGGACAAGGCACGGATCGTGGAAACCTTGCGTGCGAGCCGCCCGACGGCAATGGTCGGGGACGGTGTCAACGACGCCCCCGCCCTGGCCACCGCCGACTTGGGCATTGCCATGGGCGCGATGGGTTCCGACGTGGCCATCGAGACCGCCGATGTTGCTCTGATGGGTGAGGACCTGCGGCACCTGCCGCAGGCGTTGGCGCACGCGCGCCGCTCCCGGACCATCATGTTGCAGAACGTCGGACTGTCGCTGGCGATCATCACCGTTCTGATGCCGTTGGCCTTGTTCGGGGTTCTCGGCCTGGCCGCCGTGGTCCTGGTGCACGAGGTCGCTGAGATCGTGGTCATCGCCAACGGTGTCCGGGCCGGCCGCGCGCAAGCCTTCCCCACCGGATCGGTACCCGCACCGGCGGGGAAGGTCGAGGCCCGCACGTGAGCGAATTAGCGGCTCGATCAATCCGCACAGGTAGCACGCGGCGGGTGATTCTCGTGGTCGTCGGTCTCGCTCTCATCGCGATCGCACTGTCGGCCGAACCCGTTGCGCGCCGTACCCTTTCCGGTGCACGCACCGTCGATATGGGATTGCTGCAACTGAAGTTGGCGTACAACAGCGGTGTCGCGTTCAGCATCGGCCAACAGCTTCCGGCCTGGATCATCCTCGCGGTCACCGCCGCCATCACTCTCGGCGTCGGAATTTACGCCTGGCGCACCGTCCCCACCGCTTCACTGGTGGGGACGGTGGGTTGGTCGGCGATCCTCGCCGGAGCTGCCGCCAACGTGATCGATCGTGCCGTCGACGGAAAGGTCACCGACTATTTCCACACCGGCTGGTGGCCCACCTTCAACCTCGCCGACACCTACATCACCTGCGGCGTCGTGCTGCTCGTCGCATCACTGATCTTTGAGTCCACCCACGACCCGGCCGATCCCCCGCCCGCACAGGAGAGTTCGAAATGACAGCAATACCCGAGATCAGGCCGCGCCGCGGCAGCCGCCGGATGCGAGGATGATCGGCACCATCGCCGCGGCGGTAGCGATGTTCGCCGGCACCAACATCGACGACATCGTCGTACTGACCGTCCTGTTCGTCGCCTCCGCCAGTCAAGGACGGCCGCGGGCATGGCAGATCGTTGCCGGCCAGTACCTCGGCCTGATCACCCTCGTCGCGATCAGTGTGGTCGCCGCCCTCGGGTTGGTGATCGTGCCCGAGGACTGGGTTGGACTACTCGGATTACTTCCCCTGTCGCTAGGAATCTGGGGACTGATCCAGGGCTTACGCAGCGACGGAGACGGTGAACCCGTAGTGGTCGCGGCCGGGACGATCAGCGTCGCCGCCATCACCATCGCCAACGGCGCCGACAACATCGCCGTCTACACCCCGGTCTTCCGCACTCTCGGTGCGCCCCAGACCATCGTTACCATCGCCGTGTTCCTGATCTGTGTCGGACTCTGGTGCGCCGCCGGCAGAATGCTCGGCACCCACAAGAAGGTCATCGACACCCTCGAGCGCGTCGAGCACTGGCTCGTGCCCACAGTCTTCATCGGGCTGGGCGTCATCATCCTGCTCGAATCCGGTGTGATCGGCCGCCTGATCGCCGCCGCGGCATGACCGACACTGCTGGCACGGTGGCACCTTGATCCGTCCCGGCTCCTCGCGGTCGCCGGGGCACGCGGATGTCTGCGACTCCGCGCACCGCATCCCGGCCGGAACCGTGCATGGCGCGTCACAACGGTCCGGCCACCGAAGCAAAGGCGAGCGGAAGATCCAGTGCGAATTGGCAGAACGACAAACTCGGACGGCGCCCGAATGATCGTTGGACCAGCGGTGGCCGCCTTCTCGGACGTCGGCACGGGCAGGGGTTGGGCTTCCTGCCCTCTGTCGGAATTATCCGATGGCCGTTTGCTGAAATCGGGGAGATCAGCCCCGTGAACCACTCGCATCGTGCGGCTTGCGCAGCGGCGGCGCATTCGTCAGGCGGGCGATGTGTGGAGGCCGAGCTGCACGGCATGCTCGTAGTCATCGTCGATGAGGACCACTGTGCGGTGTTCGCGGTCGAGAAGTGAAGCGGCGATCGATGCGCGGTAACCGGATGCGCAGTGCACCCACACTTCGGCCGCGGAAACTTCCTCGAGTCGGTGTGGTAGCTCGTGGAGGGGGATGTTCACGGCACCAGGAAGGTGGCTGTCCGCGTACTCGGACTGTTGACGCGCATCGAGGACGCTTATCTCACGTTCGCCGGTGGCCGCCGCGAGTCCGGCGAAGTCGGATACATCGTAGGAGCGGACCTTTCCGTCGCCGACGAGCGAGTGAATCTCACCGACGGCGGATCCGGAGGGACTGTCGATGCCGATCCGAGCCAGCTCGCGGGTCGCCTCGGCGATCTGGTCGGTTGTTTCACCGATCAGCGTCAACGGCACGCCCCACTGATAAAGCCATCCGAGATAGGTGACGAAGCTGGTCGACAGTTCGAACCCGAGAGAGCCATCGACGTGGCCGGCGGCGAAAGCGGTGCGTCCTCGTAGGTCAACGACCCATTGCCCGGCGTCGATGCGGCGACGTAGTTCGTCTGGATCGACGGGCTCGGGCATGGACAGGTCGATCGGGGCCGGCCCTTTGGTGTTGATGACGCCCATATGGGCGTAGTACGCGGGATATGCAGACAGGCCCGCGATCAGCTCGTCGACATAGGTGTGTTCGTCCTGAGTCAGTGCGGGGTTGGACTGCTGCTGTTCACCGATGGTGGATGAGTCCCCGCTGGTCGGAGTTGCGGCACAGAAGCTACCGAACCCATGTGTGGGGTAGACCTCCACCTCAGCGGCCAGTTCGGCCGCGATACGGCGGACCGAATGGTACTGCGCGTGGGTCAGTTCATCAGTGTGCTCGGAGCCGAGCAGGTCAGTGCGCCCGGTGGACCCGTAGAGCATGGAGCCGCCGGTGAAGATTGCGATCGGCTCGCCGCGCCGGTGCAGAACGTAACTGACGTGGTGATGAGTATGCCCTGGGGTGTGCATGACCTCGAACGTCGTCGATCCCGCGTCGACGACATCGCCGTCGACGACTGCTCGGCGCTCGTATTCGACCGGATCGCCGTCCGGGACGACGTATTCGGCACCCGTGGCGCGCGCAAGTTCCAGGCCGCCAGTGACGTAGTCGTTGTGGATGTGAGTTTCCAGCACGTGGGTGATGACAGCGTTCTTTTCTGCTGCCAGCGCCCGGACGCGGTCGATGTCGCGTTGTGGATCGATCACCACGGCGATACCGTCGTGGCTGATCAGATAGCTGCGGTCGCCGAGGCTGGAAGTTTCAATGATGGCGATGTCCGGGTCGGTCGTGCTCATGGGGAGCTCCTACATGTTGTCGGTCGGCCTCGTTCCTGATGTGAAGCGGGCGTTCAGGCCAGCGCCAGGAAGAGCTTTTCCAGTTCTGCTTCGGTCATGGGTTCTTTGTTGTCTGCCGCTTCGCCTGTCATGCACTCTCGGAGACCGGTAGCGACGATCTTGAAGCCAGCTTTGTCGAGGGCCCTGGAAACAGCGGCGAGCTGGGTGACAACGTCTTTGCAATCGCGTCCGTTCTCGATCATGCCGATCACTCCCGAGAGTTGGCCGTGTGCGCGGCGGAGGCGGTTGAGGACCAATGCGATGCTGTCTTCGTCGCCGATCATGGGGTCTCCTTCAGATGCATGATGATGCCAGAAATTGCCAGATTACCCCCGGGGGCATCCAACGGGGTGCACGGTAGATCATCCGAGAACGAGAGTGTCGATGAGGACGTAACCTGCCACGACAAACACCAGGTAGGCGAACCACTGCCGAAGTGAGTCCGTGGCGATGCGTGTACCGAATCGTCCGGCCACCAACGAACCCGCAATGGCTGAACCTGCGAACGCTGCCGTCAAGGGCCAGTTTCCACCTAGGCCGTCGGCCTGAGCGATGAGTCCGGCGGCGGAGTTGGCGACGATGACCACCAAAGAGGTTCCGACGGCGACACTCATCTCGATTCCCAGCAGCAGAACCAATGCGGGGATGATCAAGAAGCCCCCGCCGACGCCGAACAGTCCGGTAAGGACACCGACGCCGAATCCGGTCGGTATGGACCGAGGTGCGCATCGGCGCCAGTTGATCCCGGAATTGCTCGTCCTGCAGGCGGTTCCGGGATTGTCGGGGCTGCGCAGCATGCGTGCCCCCGCGAGGATCATGACGATCGCAAAGCCGATCATCACGGCAGTTTCAGGTAGATGCTTGCCAAGGGCAGTGCCGGCCAGGGTGCCGAGGACTCCGGTGGCGGCGAAGATTGCCGCGAGTCGCCATTCGATGAGCCGCGCCCGCACCTTGGAGATGACCCCGACCGCGGAGGCGACACCGATCACCAACAGCGAAGTCGGTATCGCCTCCGGCAGGGGGAACCCGAGAGCGTACACGAGGATCGGGACAGCGAGGATCGATCCACCGCCTCCGAGGAGACCGAGCAGGATTCCGACGGTGAGGCCGAGCGCCAGCGCCAGGGTCAACGTCATCAACTGCGCACTGCATCCCGACTGCCGAGCGTGTCCAGGGCGGCTTGGAGTTTGGTGGTGGCCTCGGCCGCGACATCTGACAGTGCTGGTTCGCCCGTCACTTGGACCATGAGGTCCGGGTTCATCGCCTCGACGATGACCGATCCGGCGGTGGTGTCGGCACGGACGACGACGTTGCAGGGCAGTAGCAGGCCGATCTCACGCACGATTCCTACGGCGCGGTGTGCAAGCGTGGGATTGCACGCGCCTAGGATCAGATACTTCTCCATGTCTGTGCCAAGTTTGGCTTTCAGGGTGGCCTGCATGTCAATTTCGGTCAGCACACCGAAGCCTTGCTCGGACAGTGCTGCTTTGGTGGCGGTGACCGCCGTCTCGAAGTCGGTGTCGGTCAAGGTGGTCGAGAGTGCGATGGTCATGGTGGAGAATTCCTTCCGTTCGTCGAACTGCGGCAATTGTGTGCCTATCCGCTTCGGGGGTGGCGAAGACTTGGTACGCCCGCTCTGGTGAGAAGCGCACTTGCCGGGCACCAGCCGACCGCGGCGTAGAGGGCGAGGTTCGCGGCGGCGAAGGCGCTGAGCAGCCTCCACCGTGGTGCGTGGAGTTCGCCGAGGGTCAGGCCCGTCGCGGTGACGCCGGCGGCCAGTGCGGGGACGATACGTTCGATCGGCCACCCGGCAGACGTGCTCGAATGCGTGATGTTCGGATCGGTCATGATTCCTCCGTGAGGTGTTGTAATGGTCAGTGCGAGAAGCGGATCGACGGCAACATTCTGCGCAGCCAGCCCGGTGCCCACCATGCAGCGTGACCGCTCAGCCGGAGCAGGACCGGGAGCAGGATCAGCCTGATCAGGAAGGCGTCGAGCAACACCGCGACGCCGAGGATGATGCCCATTTCCTTGGGTGGGAGCGGATCGGAGAGCGCGAAGGTGAAGAACACGGCGACCATGACCGCCGCAGCGGCGAAGATGACGCGTCCGGAGTGCGCGAGGCCGTCGACCTGAGCAGCCTTCGGGTCCCCGGTCTTCTCGTAGTGTTCTTTCGCGGTGGCGAGCAGGAACACGGTGTAGTCCATGGCGATGGCAAAGATCATCGCGAAGAAGAACACCGGCCCCCAGCCGTCGAGGAAACCTTGAGGGGTGAAGCCGAGCAGCGACGATCCGTGTCCGTCTTGGAAGATCAGCTTCGCAACCCCGAACGCTGCGGCGGTCGACAGCAAACTGACGGCGGTGCCGAGGATCGCGATCAGTGGTGCCTGCAGAGCGACGAGCAGCAGGATGAAGCCGAGGGCGAGGATGATCCCGATAACCAACGGTAGGTAGTCGTTCAGGGCTTGCTGCAGGTCGAGGTTCTCCGCTGGCGCGCCGCCGACGAGCGCGGACTCCGGTAGTTGTGCGCGTAGGTCACCGAGGATCGTGCCCATGGCCTCTGCGGAAGGGTCCACGGCAGGAAACGCTTGCAGCAGTGTGTAGTTCGAATCGTCTGTTGATGGTGTGGGCGGGGTGACCATCGAGATCCCGTCGACGCTGCTCGCTGCCGCGGCGGTAGCAGCCGCATCGGAAGACGGGACAACTATCTGCAGCGCGCCGGGTGCCCCGTCACCGAACTGGGCCTGAACCAACTCGTAACCTTGCCGAACGGGCGCATCGTCGGGAACGACAGCGATGGACGGCATTGCCACCTTCAGTCCCAGGACAGGTAAGGCCAGGGCGACGAGGATGCCGACGGAGACCAGCGCGAACGGCCATGGGTACTTGTGAAGCAATTCGCCCCACGCAGCGAACTTCGGGGATCGGTGCTGTTGGCGTTTCGCGTAAGGCAGGGATGCTGCGTTGACCTTGGGGCCGAGTGCGCCCAGCGTGGCCGGAAGAAGTGTCATGGTGGCGATCAGAACGAACGTGACGGCCAGCATGATGCCTACGGCCATGGTGCGCACGGCCGGTGCGGGAACGAGCAGCACTGCCGAGAGGCTGACCAGGACGGTAAGTCCGGACAGGAGCACCGCTTTGCCTGCGGTGTCCATGGTTTCGGCAACGGCTGCTCGTGGATCGGCCGTACGGAGGGCGTCGCGGAAGCGGGCGACGATGAACAAGGCGTAGTCGATGCCGAGAGCGAGGGCGAACATCATCGCGAAATTCATCGCCCATACCGAGATCGGTGTGACCTCGTTGAGCAGCACCAAACCGCCGGCGGAGGCGACGAGTCCGGCCACTGTGAGCAACAGCGGCAGCCCGGCAGCGACGAGGGAGCCGAATGCGAGCACCATGATCGCCAAAGTGACTGGCCAAGAGAATAGTTCAGCCTGAATCATCGCATCGTGGTTGGCTTTGTTGAAGTCGGACCACAACGCGGAGGATCCGGTGGGATAGACCTCGATACCGTCGCCGGAGAGTGCGGTCAGCTCGTCTTTGACATCGTCGACGGCTTTGACCATGTCGTCCGCGTTTGCGTTGGCGCCGGCGATGAGGATGCCGGTGTGGCCGTCGGGGCTGATGGTCATACCAGGCTGTGGGGCGATGACGGCACCGAACCGGGTGTCACCGTCGAACACAGCTGTGACGTCGATGAGTCTCTGCTGCACGGTGGGATCGTCGATCGACGCGGTGTCCGAATGGACCACCACCTGAACCGCGGCCGAGGAGTTCCCGCCGAAATGCTGTTGCGCGAGTTCACGGACCTGGACCGATTCGGATCCGTTGGCTTGCCACCCAGCACCCGCCAGTGACGAAAAAACCGACGGCGCTGCAGATCCGAGCGCGACAAGCGCGATCAGCCAGACACCGAACACCCATCGGCGGCGTGCGACCATCGCGCTTCCCAGGCGTCCGAGTATGCCGGGTGTAGATACGCGATCACGATCGTCACGACCGGTGGCCGTCACGGTGTCGGGCACAGACATAACTTCTCCTAAAATACGGGCTGGGGTATTCAAATGAGCGAGCTAGACCTCGGTAAACCTGACCCAATTGGAAGGTTAGGCCCTTGCACTCGCGACCGGGATTGGCGGCGAAACAGCGATCGCGAGGCGCTGGCGCCGATCGATAGGACCAACGGTCTCAGCAGAGCAGGTGCACTGCCGAGGCCGTGAAACATCCTTCGTGACGTCGTCGACATGTCGATCGCAACCTGCCCACGCGATCTTGTCGCATATCGGGCACGGGACGGGGTAACACATAGACAGTCCTTTCTGACGAGCGTCTACCCACTGTTGCATATACCCAGGGGGGTATGCAAGTACCCCTGGGGGTATACGCTCGGGTAGGCCGTTCGCTCCTCTCGGGCGCCCACCCGAGGGGGTGGGCCGTCCGGGTCGTCGAGTGCCCAGGCGAGGTACCGCTTTCTGGGTAGCCGACGCACACGTCGGCGCATCCGTCGAGACGACTCAGTCCGGGTGCGGCGGCCACGCCATCGGTGAGAGGTCTCGGGAACTCGTGGCGTGGATCGAGCGCGCCGGAACCGTCATCGGGGCAGTCGCCGTACGAGACGAGCTCCGACCGGAAGCACATGAGGTGATCGCCGGGCTACGACGCGGCGGGTACACCGTCGCGATGCTCACCGGCGACAACGAACGCACCGCCCAGGCGCTGGCCGCCGACGTCGGGATCGACGACGTGCACGCCGACCTGCGCCCGGAGGACAAGGCACGGATCGTGGAAACCTTGCGTGCGAGCCGCCCGACGGCAATGGTCGGGGACGGTGTCAACGACGCCCCCGCCCTGGCCACCGCCGACTTGGGCATTGCCATGGGCGCGATGGGTTCCGACGTGGCCATCGAGACCGCCGATGTTGCTCTGATGGGCGAAGACCTGCAGCACCTGCCGCCGGCTCTGCATCCGATGAACCGAATGCTCGCACAATTGCGCAGTGTCTACACGAAGCGCATCGCTTGCACGACCGACACAGCGCCGTCGCGTTTCGGCCCGCAAAGAGGACCGCAGCCGGCCGCACCAGCGATGACACCCAGCGTTGGCATCACCTCGAACGCACACATGTCCTCTCCCAGCCCTGTCCATGGCCACACAAACCACCTCGCCATGCTCCCCTGGCCTTACATCAGCGTGACTGCCGCGAAGCCGTCGGGCAGGTTCTTCGCATCATCGTCGTCGCCGCCCCGGGATCCGCACTGGGCCGCTATCCGGAGGGCAACACCGAACGAACTCGTGCCGGTCTTATGACACCGATGCCGATACCTGACGATCTTGCCGAGAAAATGCAGACCTACCAGTCCTGGGTTTCGTTTACCGCGAGCTGTCCTGCACTGCCGCATACTCGAAACCACACGCCGACGGAGGAACACCATGATGCACCTTGAAATTTTGCAAGTCCCGGACTGCCCGAACGTGCAGCTCCTCGAACAACGGATCGAGCACGTTCTCGCGGAGGAGTCCATCGATTGGGAACTGCGCCACGTAATCGTCGACGATCCTCGATCCGCAAGGCTTGCGGGCATGACCGGATCGCCGACGTTGCTCGTCGACGGCCGCGATCCGTTTGCCGAACCGGACCAGGTCCCCAACGTGTCATGCAGGCTCTATCGAGATTCCACGGGCGAGGTCGGTGGCGCTCCTACCGTTGCTGCACTGAGGGGTGCGTTCGGTATGGCTGCGCCCACAGCTGATGTAGAGGGCGATGAGTGAAAGTATCGGCCACCCACCGGTGGTCCCAACAGGGTCGTCTCCAGCAGCAGCCCCGGGGTTCCTCACAAGGGCGAGCTGACTCAACGGTCCTCCGTACTGCGCCTGCTCGAGTCTCGTCCGCCTGATCCCGCAGCTTGTACCGATTCCGAAACTCGAGACCACCACGGATACCGCCGACTCCGCACCTGATCCCGTCACCTGACATCTTCATCCCAATGCCAATCAATGCATGATCGCGCGCCCTCGGCATCACCCAGGAAGGCAGCTTTGAGCGGTCATACGTCCAAAAAAGACAGGTTGTGGCACCGATGCTGGGCATTTTCGTTACTGGAGCTTTCACGCGCACCTAACCGGAGGGAACCCTTCACCGGGTGCGCATTGCACGCCGTTTTTCATCTACGACCATCACTTCTTCATTGATCCGGCGGCGCAATGACCGGAACGCGATCGCAGAGATGGCGAATCCGAGCAGCACCGCCCCGAACAGTGCTAACACACCGGGGATTTCGAGTTCGAGTATGGCGTTGATTCCCATGATGATCACTGCGAGGCCGGCGATCAGGGCGAGTCGAACCGCGGTGTAGTACATCACCAGACGCACGAGCTTTGACCGTGCTACACGGTTGATCCGCGCCACGCGCGTCTGCGGTGCTTGATGGGCACCCAGTGCCGCAATTTCTGGGCTGACTGGTGGATTGATACGGCCCTTCGGAGCGGACTGGCGTTTCACGATGCTCGATTCTCGGGTTCGGATCCCGCCTCTGGTTGGCGGGGGCGACAGAACGAACCATATGTCTACTATGCACAATAGTAGTTCAGTGTTGTCCCGGTTCACCGCACCACGCTTGGAGGAAGTGCATGCAGGCACAGTCTCGGTGGTTCCTGCTCTTCCTGGTTGTGATCGGTCTTCTCGTCGTGGCGATCTGGCCTCGATCAACGTCAACCGAGACCCATTCCTCGACCCGGCCTCAAGTGCCTCCGGCCGCCCAGGCAGATGAAGATCGCGTCGACTCGGGGTTTTCCTCGAAGTCCGCGGCAGCAGCGGTTCCCTGTCCTGTGGCCCCGGCAGTACCGCCCGCTGGAGGAGAACTCCTGGGAATCAAAGCGACGTGTCTTGGCGAGAATACTGTGGTCGACCTCGGTGCAGCGCTGTCCGGGGAGCCGACCCTGATCAACCTCTGGGCCTCGTGGTGCGGGCCGTGCCGATCGGAAATCCCGGTCCTGAATGACTATGCAGGTACTCCGGGCTCCATCCGAGTAGTCGGGATCAACGTCCAGGACGACATGTCCACAGCACTAGCGCTTCTCACCGCTGCAGGCGTGCACTATCCCTCGTTCGCTGCGGTCGACGACATCGGAATTGCGCTATCGGCGCCGCCAGTTCTGCCGCTGAGCTTTCTCGTCCAACGTGACGGGTCCGTCGAACAGATTACAACCCCCATGGTTTTCGAAAACACTGACCAAATACGCTCCGCTGTAAGTGAGTTGATGAAATGAATGCCCCCGCACTCCCTCGCAAATCGAGACAACGCGTACTCGGAAAACCGACCCGCATCCTCCCACTGGTCGCTATTCTCACTGCGATCGTCGTCGCCGCGAGTGGATGTGCAACCGGCACCGATGCAGTCGCTTCGGGTGCGAATTTCGATTTCGTGTCACCGGGAGGACAAACCGATATTTTGTACGACCCGCCCGAATCGCGAAACATGATCGGTGTATTGGCCGGACCTGACCTCATGGCCGACGGTAGCGATATTTCACTCACTGATTACGCCGGTCAGGTCGTCGTGATCAATCTGTGGGGGCAATGGTGCGCCCCGTGCCGGTCCGAGGCCGACGATCTCGAGCGCGCGTACGAAGCAACCGAAAGTCTCGGTGTTCAGTTTCTCGGGATCAACGTTCGAGATCCTCAACGAGACAAGGCCCAGGACTTCGTCGTCGACAACAACGTCAGCTACCCCTCGATCTACGACCCGTCGATGAGAACTTTGACAGCGCTCGGCGGAAACTATCCGACAAGCGTGATTCCCTCCACCTTGGTGTTGGATCGCAGACAGCGCGTCGCCGCTGTGTTTCTTCGCGCACTTCTCACCGAGGATCTGCAACCGGTCATCGAGCGCGTGGCGGCCGAGCGGTGAACGAACTCGCCCAAGGTGTCGGCTCCAGCTTCCAGACCGCCGCCGCGAGCGGCCCGTTACTGCTCGCCGTAGCAGCGTGCATTCTGGCCGGTCTGGTGTCGTTCGCATCGCCGTGTGTGGTGCCGCTCGTTCCCGGATATCTGTCGTATCTGGCCGGCATTTCCGGAGCTGATTCTCCAGCGGTGACCCGTGGCGACGAGACCTCGGAACCTGCAGGCAGATGGCGGGTTACCGGCGCGGCAACGATGTTCGTTGCCGGATTCACCGTGGTGTTCGTTCTCGCCACCGCGTCGGTGTTCGGGGTGATCGGAACCCTGCGCATCAACGAAGACCTGCTCCAACGGGTGGGTGGTGTGATCACCATCGTGATGGGGTTGACCTTCATCGGCTTGATTCCTGCCTTGCAGAAAGACACACGGTTCGCCCCGCGGCGTATCTCCTCCCTTGCCGGCGCGCCCTTGTTGGGGGGCGTGTTCGCGTTGGGTTGGACACCATGTCTCGGCCCCACCCTCGCCGGAGTTATTTCGGTGGCGGCCGGAACTGAAGGCACGACAGCAGCGCGGGGCGTGATACTGATTGTCGCCTACTGTCTGGGATTGGGACTGCCGTTCATCGTGCTTGCGTTCGGGTCGGCGAAAGCTCTCCGCGGCGTCGGGTGGCTCAAACGCCATTCACGGACGATTCAGATCGTCGGCGGAATAATGCTCGTCGCTGTCGGGCTCGCACTGGTCACCGGCGTGTGGGGCATGTTCGTCGGCTGGTTACGCAACGAATTCGTCAGTTCGGTCGTGCTGCCGATATGACAGATAACGCCACCGCGGGAGGTCGCATCCGCCGCCTACCGAGACTGATTATCCGAGAAAGCGTTCGACTACTGCGCCACAATTGGCGCCGGTTGACGTCGATGAGCACCGCGCTCGTGCTCCTGTTCCTCTTGGCACTCGCAGCACTTCCCGGTGCTATGTTGCCTCAGCGAAATCTCAACGTACAGAAAGTTTCCCAGTACATCGCGGCGCAGCCAACCCTCGGCCCGCTATTCGACAAGCTGGAGTTGTTCGACGTCTTTTCCAGCTTCTGGTTCACTGCGATCTACGTCCTGCTGTTTCTCTCTCTCATCGGCTGTCTTGTTCCACGCCTGCAGGCGCATCTCGGCGCACTCAGGAGCCAACCTGTACGAGCACCTCGGAATCTGTCCAGGTTGCCGCACCATTTCCACGGCGTAGTTGACATCTCGCATGACGAGGCCCTCACCAGAGTGCGGCAGTCGCTCAAGGGCTGGCGGGTAGCCGTCAGGTCCGAAAAGGATTCCGAGGTATCGGTTTCCGCGGAAAAGGGGTATCTGCGTGAGGCCGGGAATCTGGTGTTCCACTTCTCGCTGATCGGGTTGCTCGTCACCGTCGCGATCGGCAAGTTGGTGGGGTACGAGGGTTCGGTGATCGTCATTGCCGACGGCGGCCCCGGTTTCTGTAATACGTCACCTGCCGTGTACGACTCGTTCCGCGCGGGAAGTGCTACTGACGGCACGGGTCTCGCGCCCTTTTGCATCAAGGTCAACGACTTTTCCGCAGATTATCTCGATACTGGTCAGGCCGAAATGTTCACCTCCAACATTTCGTATCAGAGCGGGCAGGATATCGCGACCAATACCTGGAAAGACTATCGTCTTCGGGTCAACGAACCGCTGCGTACCGACGGTGCCCGTGTTTATCTGACCGGCCATGGGTACGCGCCGCAGTTCACCGTCACTTTTCCCGACGGACAGTCCCGTACCGAGACGATGCAGTTTCAACCGGACGATGCGGTCACGTTCCTGAGCAGTGGGGCGTTGCGGTTCGATCCGCCAGGTGGATCGTTTCCGAATCCGGACGAGCGCCGGAAGAATCAGATCGCCATCGAGGGACTCTTCGCGCCGACCGCTTCCTTCAGCGGGACGCTTCTGACTTCGTCGTTTCCCGATGCGCGTGACCCTGCGGTCGCGATCGACATCTACAAGGGCGATACGGGTCTGGACACCGGCATCCCGCAATCGATCTTCTCGTTGAACAAGGAAATGATCAACCAAGGAAGGCTGGTCAAACAAGATCGTGTGAACCTCCGCCCTGGAGAGACGCGGACTCTCACCGATGGAACACAGGTTCGGTTCGACGGCGCCAAGGAATTCGCCAATCTGCAGGTGTCGTACGACCCTGCGCAACAGTGGGTTCTCGTCTTTGCGATCACGATGATGCTCGGACTTCTGATCTCGCTCGTGATCAGGAGGCGGCGAGTGTGGATCCGCCTACGCCCGGGGACGGGACCGGAGCAGGCTGATCTCGAACTCGGTGGACTCGCGCGGACCGATCATGCCGGCTGGGGCGGCGAATTCGACGATCTCTGTGAGAAATTGTTGACTGACCAGCGCAGTTCTCCTTCTACGAGAGCGGGCCTGTGAGGGTCCTTTCGGTCGACCGTGCGATCACTGCCGACAGTGAATTAGATGCATGCCTGAAGAGTGGTCGCCCCAAACGGCACCACGGTGGGATCGCTTTGCGTCTCGCTCTTTCGGTGGGCGCTGGGTGGCTGCTGTTTCTCAGCTTTCCGCCGCGCACGCTGTGGTTTCTCGCCCCTGTAGCCATCGCCCTGCTGACCGTCGTTCTCCAGGGGCGCAGTCTCCGTGCGGGTTTCGGATTCGGCTATGCCGCGGGACTGGGATTCTTCGTTCCCTTGCTGCCATGGGTCGGAGCGTACGTGGGTGCAACGCCTTGGTTGGCGTTGGCGGCGATTGAAGCGCTCGCGTTCGGAGTGTTCGGCGTACTGGCGGTGGCCGTCGGCCACGCTCCGCTTTCCCCGGTGTGGATTGCGGGTGCATGGGTCACCGCAGAAGCACTTCGTAGCCGAGTTCCGTTCGGCGGTTTCCCGTGGGGGCGTTTGGCCTTCGGGCAGGCAGACGGCCCGCTGCTGCCGTTGGCTTCGATCGCGGGGGCGCCAGGTCTTTCCTTCGTGACTGCACTGATCGGAACACTCATCGCCTGGTCACTGGCTGGGCCCTTGAATGTTCGATGGCAAGCATTGGCGAAAGGTGGCGCTTGCATCGTCCTCATCTTTGTGAGTGCATTGGTGACCGGTTCTCCCGGTGCCGCCCCTGACGAGGTCGTCACTGCGACCGTCGTTCAGGGCAACGTGCCGCGACTCGGCCTCGATTTCAACGCCCAACGCCGAGCTGTGCTCGACAATCATGTTGCCCGCACCGAACAACTCGCAGCTGAGGTCACAGCGGGCCGAGCAGCCCGGCCACGACTTGTCATCTGGCCCGAAAACGCTTCGGATATAGATCCTTTGACGAATCGGGATGCGGCGGATCGACTGGACCGAGCAGCCCGTTCTATCGGCGCCCCGATCCTGGTCGGTACGGTCCTGCAGGGCGAGCCAGGAACATCGATCAACAGTGCCATGGTCTGGGATCCGACGGACGGCCCTGGGCAGCAACACATCAAGCGGCAGCTTGTGCCCTTCGGGGAGTACCTGCCGCTCCGATCGATCGTTAGTGCGGTGTCGTCATATGCCGATTCTGCGGGCAATTTCGTTGCCGGGAACGGGAACGGCGTCGTCGACCTCAACGGAATTCAGGTAGCTGTTGCCACGTGTTACGAGGTGGCCTTCGACGATCTGGTGACCGAGTCCGTCAAGGCAGGAGCCACCGTCATCGCGGTTCCCACCAACAACGCGACCTTCGGCCGGACCGAGATGACCTTTCAGCAGCTGGCCATGTCGCGGGTGCGGGCGGTCGAACACGGCCGCAGTGTGCTGATCGCAGCAACCAGCGGTGTCAGCGCAATCATCACGCCAGCGGGTGTGGTGCGTCAACAGAGCGAGATCTTCACAGCACAAGCATTGACCGACGAGATCGCCGTTCGCTCCGATCTCACGTTGGCAACACGTGTGGGTTCGATTCCGGAACTCGCGTTGTCTGCGATCGTGCTTTCTCTCGCCGCTTCGGCACTCTTCAGAGGCATGTACCGGGTTCGGCGGGGTGAAAGAACGAGAACATGAATTACTATGCATGATAGTAATTCAGTGTCGGTGCCAGTGCACAAGCGAAACGAGTTCACCAATGACGATTTGTACGGCGGCAATGAACCTGCCCGAACGTGGTACAACGCGATGGGACCGATCGCGAGCAACTTCGGACCCATCACGCTACCCCCGCTGGACCAGAAATATGTTCGCGGTTCGGCCGGGGATCAGGTACCCGACGTGGTCGGGATGACCGAGTCCGCCGCAACATCTCTGTTGCAGAACGCCGGGTTCAAAGTGACGGTCTCCCTCACGTCAAGTCTGAGCGCGAGAGGGACAGCAACCGCGACAGCTCCGTCGGGAGCGGCACTTCCGGGCTCCACCATCACCCTGTACATAAGTGACGGATCCTCGACACCGAGCACCACCACGACGAGCCCATCACCGTCAGATACCCCAGGCCCACGATAAGCCCGGGTGCGCCACCATGATGCTTCGGCGATCCCCACCCGGTGGGGACTGCCACCGCACGCGCTCATCATGAACTCGATTCCCGTCGAGGACCTCGGATCCCGGTTGTGGCGAGCAGAAATCGCTCCGGAATACGGAACATGCGGAGTGCTTCCCTATGTGCCGCCCGCTCCCGCATTCAAAAAACATGATTCGATCGTAACTACATTCTAAGTAAATGACTTTCGATAAAACGGCATCGAAATTCCGCCCCACCGACTAGTAGATCGTTTCGGACATCAGATGGGAGGGTCCTCACGAATTCACGAGCCGTCTGATCGCCTCGGCGGCCTCCCTGATCTTGGCGTCGGATTCGGCGCCCCCTCTTGCGGCGGCATCGACGACACAATGACTGAGATGGTCTTCGAGCAATTCCATAGCTACTGCATGCAGCGCTTTTTTCATCGCCGATATTTGGGTAAGGATGTCAATGCAGCACCTTTCTTCTTCAACCATTCGCTGCAGCCCTCGCGACTGACCCTCAATACGCTTGAGGCGTTTGAGGTACAAGTCCTTTGCGCTGATGTATCCGTGGGTCGCATAGTCACGACGGCCTGGACCAACCGGATTAGTTGTGCCCACGAGATTCCCCTGGTCTCGTCGCCCGTAGTGGGCCAGACGCGAAATCACGTCGTCTCCATGGTGGGCGACAATCGATTGGACCTGCCCTGGCTACGGTGTAGTGCAGCAGTGGCACACACGAAGGCACGTTGAGCAGCATCCCGTCTGTATGGGCGCTTCGCCAACTGCAAGATCTCCGGGTAAGTGACCACACGAGAAGAACTCTCAATCATTCCTGCCACCAGGGCTAGGCAGTACCGCTGCACCCGCCCTGTGTTCAAACTTCCTGCCCACCGCCGGTTGCGCCACCAATGACGCGATGCGCCGTCATCCCGTCGACCCGTGCGTGGGACCAGACCAATTGCACCTCCCTGCCGTATCAGATCAGGGGCTTCGACGGCGAGCATTTCCCTTGCACTAGACCATTGCAGGGGGTGAATTCGCAGCCAGCCAACACCCTCATCTACTATGCATCTTAGTAGATAAGGTACCAGTCGCCCGGAAATGTTGCCATCCCTTCGAATACAGGACGAGACACCCAGATGCCCAATAGTCGTCGTGCGCGAACGTCCCCAATCGTGGGGCTCGTCGGCGCCGCTCTCATCGCCGTTTCTCTTGCGGCTTGTTCGACGCAGGGAAACGACGACAAGGCCGGCCAGTCCATCGTCCCGCCCATACCAGGGGTGGAGCTCACACCCGAACTTGACCATCTGCACGGGTTGCATATCAACGCCGATGGCACCATCTTGGCGGGTACGCATCGCGGACTGTTCGCGATCGGAGATTCGGGCGACACAGTGCGAGTGGGTGATTCCGACGACGATTTGATGGGGTTGGCGGGCGTGGCGGGCAGTGACACGCTCTTTTCCTCAGGGCACCCGGGACCGTCCAGTACCGCAGCCAACCCACTTGGCCTACGCACCAGCAACGACGGCGGCCGAACCTGGACGGATAGCTCGCTCGCGGGACAGGTCGACTTTCATTCTCTGGTTACAGATGGCACGACACTCGTCGGCTTCGACGGGGCCAGAGGTGTCACGGTGTCGAAGGATCAGGGAAAGTCGTGGGAATCCGGCGGTGCCCTGGGTGTGGCGTCCCTCGCTCTCACCGAGAGTGGGACATGGGCTGTCACCTCGTCAGGGCTGCAGTACAGCAGCGACGACGGGCGCACCTTCACAAAGTTCGCTGGAGCGCCGTCCATGGTGCTGATCGCGGGCTCCTCGGATGCACTGTGGGGGGTCGATCAAGATGGATTCGCCTGGCGGAGCAGGGAGGGAAAAGGCTGGGAGAAGCGCGCTAATGTCGGAGCAGTCGAAGCGTTGACTGCGGCGAGTTACGACAGCGCGTACGCGGCGACTTCTCAGTCTCTGTATGCCTTGAACTGACCTGAACATGTCGTTGTTCGTTCGAATGTTCCAGAGCATCACACTTGTGCTCGTTGCGGGAGTCCTTGTGGTTCTGGGCGCCGGCATCGCCAACGCTCACCCCACGCTGCTCTTTACCGAACCTGGCTCGGAGACTGCCGTTTCCGAGCCTCCGCAAGCCATCACCCTGATCTTCAACGAACAAGTCACCGCCGGGACCGATGCGATCAAAGTCCTGGACGGCGCAGGCCGTGAGAGCCCGATGGAGGCAGCAGAGTCGTCCAAAGGTGGCCGTGCAATCACTTCCCGGCTCTCGGATGCTCCGTCGCCGGGCACCTACACCGTCCGGTGGCAAGTGATCGGCGCAGATGGTGACCTCGTCGAGGAAGACTTTCGGTTTGCCGTCGGCCTCGCTTTGACCGACAGCGGCGGTGGCGGTGGCGACGACAGCGCCTCGACCTCGTGGACGGAAACCGTGCTCCGGTGGCTGCTGTTCGTCGGGTTCGCCCTCGCGCTCGGGACACTTGTCGCGGAGAGATTGTCGTCTGTACCGCACGCCGAGAACCCTTCGTTGAAGAAGTTGCGCACCTGGTTTCCGGCCGGCGCTTGTATTGCTTTGGTAGGTGTTGCAGGCCTTATGGTTTCGCTCGCCGCTTCGTCCAGCGTTGCTGCGCTATGGCAAGAACGTGCGGGCATCATCTTGCTCGTAGAGACGTGTGGGCTCATGTTGGCCTTGGCGCTGAAAGCCGCGGGGAGCACCAGACTTGCGAGCGCAGCCCTTCTGCTGGTCATTGCCGCCGAAGGGCTGCGCTCGCACGCAAACGTCGTCGCTCCCGGATGGGGCGCGTTTCTCACCGCCGTTCATCTCGCGGCAGCGGCAATCTGGGTCGGCGCTTTGCTCCACACGGTTCGCACTGCATTCGCGTGGCGGGGTCAGCATGCCCCGGTTCGGTGGGTCGTGGCCGGTTACACACGACTTGCGCTGTGGACCTTCATCGTCGTCGTGACCACCGGTACGATCTCGGCATTGTTGCTGATCCCCGTTGCCGCAATGTTTTCCACCCCGTACGGGCAACTTCTGACGGTCAAACTACTCTTCGTCATCGCCGCCTCGGGTGTGGCGATATCTGCACGGCGGACGATGCGCAGAACTGAACAAGTGGGCAAACTGCGCAATCAGATTCGTATCGAGAGCATCCTCCTGATCTCCGTGCTCGCCATCAGTGCTGCATTAGTCTCGACGGCGCCTGCCAATTCACCCGCCCAGCCGGGACCACCTGCAGCCATCGGTCCGGTTCTGCCGCTGGGAACATTGGCTGGACAGATTGGGGTGAGCGTCGCCGCCAGCGAAGGGCAGCTGGTGGTTCGACTGTCGACTCCGCGCCGCGTCGACTACTACGCTCAGGAACCGGACCAGGAATACACCTTGATCGGCGCACTGCGGGCGAGCGGGCAGAACACTTCCCTTCCCTTGCGCGGGTGCGGATCCGGATGCTTCGTGGCGCAAGCCGATTGGCCACTGGGTGAAAGCATGCTCACGCTCGAGGCCGCGGCGACAGGGTGGCTGGGCGGGACGGTCAGCATGTTAATTCCATGGCCTGTTCAGTCCGGGGACACCGATCTCGCTCGAGCCGTAGATATCACCCGCACTCAGAAGAATCTGACCTTTTACGAATCGGTGACCAGTGATGCCGCAAACGTCGGACCCGAACCTCAGCAACTAAGTCTGTCCAGCGAGTTCTTCCTCGCCCAGGAGCCGTATGCGGACGGGACTGCGCCCATCGCGGTGCGCTTACCCAGCGCCGGACGGCAACTCCGTCTGGCATTGGGCTATCCGGCTGCGGGTATGAACGTACTGCTCGACCTCGACCAAACTGGACGAATAGTTTCCGAAACACTAAGCGATGCAAAACATCTCATCACCCGCACCTTCGTCTACCCCGAAGTGAACTGATGGGGGAGAACTGACGAGATATTCACGTCCAGTGAACTGTCACCGTGCAATAGGAACGGAAGCTGCGATGATCTCCCCTTACTCGTTCATTCACCCCTGCCAGTTCTGTCGCACCCGCGCACTGGCCGCGCCCAGGCCTTCGAAATTCCTACGGCATACGCAGGGTGACGAACCGGTAGCGGTGGCTCTGGCCTGCAGTCTGTTCAACCACTCATCCCCTGCTGTCGCTTGTCTTGATCACCGCAACCTTCTGATTGCAGGTTCCACCGTCACCTCGCTGGTCCTGCCCGGCGCGCACGACACCACGCTGATCACCGCGACAGTCGTCATCGAGCGCGAAGACAAGGATCATACCGGCACGCGTGAGTGGAGGGTTGCACGTTCCCCTGTTGCCGCAGACGTGCATCGTGCACGACACCTTGCCCCTACACAACCAACTGTCGGCGCTGCGGATACGACAGACGCTCATAGCGGAACTACTGACCATCCGAGTCGACGGCCCCTCCCCAGAAGAATTTTTTGCACAACAACACATTCCAGGAGAAAAATATGATGCTTACACGTGCTGTTTCCACACGTATCGCAGTCTCAGCGGGGTCTGCCGCCGGTCTGATGCTGATCGCCGGCTGCGGCGGCCATGACATGAGCCAAATGTCGAGCAACGACAGCGGAAACATGTCCAACTCCTCCGCGGCCTCGCAGCCCAACGGCGCCAACAGCGCGGATATGCAGTTCGTCGCGATGATGTATCCACATCACGCACAGGCCGTCGAGATTGCAAAGATGGTTGACAGTCGCACCACCAATCCTCGAATACTCGAACTCGCCGCTTCGATCCAAACCGCTCGCGGGCCCGAAATGGATCAGATTGCAGCGCTCATCGAACAATGGGGTCAACCTACGTCCGACGCCACCTCCCCTGTGGACTCCATGGATGGAATGGACCACGGCGGGGTTGATTCAGGAATGATGTCCCAGCAGCAGATCGCTCAATTGGAGGGGCTGCGCGATGGGGACTTCGACACCGCGTGGCTGAAGATGATGATCGAACATCACTCCGGCGCGATCGCGACGGCCCAATCGGAACTATCCGATGGCGACAACGCCGACGCCAAGCAATTGGCTACCGATATCATCGCCGCACAGCAGTCCGAGATCACCGCGATGCAAGCACTTTTGCAACAGAACTGATCCGGAAACTGGCGAGTGGCTAGGCCTGTCCGTCGAAGCCTCTCTTCTCGTTGTCCGCTCTGATCTTCCATCTGATTACTTGCGTCCCTTGCGAATCACTGTCTTCGTCGGCGCTCCCCACCCACTGACGTGAAGGAACAATTATGGCCTCAACACGGCATACAGGGTTAGTCGTCCTTGTCCTTATGGTCGCAACGCTGACAGGATGCACCTCCACAGCACCGCAGTCCGCACCGAGTGACACGGGTGCGCCCGCCGAGAACGACTCTCCTGTCTCCGCGCTGGTGATGACTCCTTCCGGGGGGACAGATACCGTCAACCCCCTTGATCCGGTCACGGTGGAATCTGTTGGCGGGAGGCTCGACTCGGTAGTGCTCACCGAAGTGGGCGGGGCTGTGGTCGATGGCATCTTCACCCCTGACCGGCAGGTGTGGAAACCCGGCGCGTCCTTGGACTACGGGAAGACCTACACGATGACAGCGTCAGCCACCCAAAACGATGGCTCACGTCTCGATCAGTCCAGCACCTTCTCCACAGTCAAGCCGCGGAACCTGACCAAACCATCCTTCGTGACGGCCGGGGGTAACCTCCTCACAGATGGTGGCACTTTCGGGGTAGGGATCGTTATTGTCACGCATTTCGACGAGCCGATCCTCGATCGTGCAGCGGCGGAGAAAAGCCTGACTGTGCAAACGTCGGTGCCGCTCGAAGGCTCGTGGTACTGGGTGGATGACCAGAATGTTCACTGGCGACCTCGTGCGTACTATCCCCCCGGCACCGAGGTCACGGTCCGGGCTGCGGTCTTCGGCGTCCCGCTCGGTGGCGGACTGTTCGGACAGGAAGACGCCACGACTGCATTCACCATCGGCGACTCGCATATCGCCGTCGCCGACGATACGACCAAGCAAGTGACGGTCACGAGCAACGGCAAAACTGTGCGCACTATGCCGACATCGATGGGCATGGGAGGAACCGAGCTCGTCAACGGCCAAACGATCTCCTTCTGGACCCAACCAGGCATTTACACCGTCCTCGATCAGGCCAACCCCGTGATCATGGACTCGTCGACCTACGGACTTCCCGTCAATTCCCGGCTGGGGTACAAGGAAAAAATCAACTACGCCACCCGAATAAGCACCGACGGAATTTACCTTCACGAACTCGAAGACACAGTCTGGGCGCAAGGCAATACCAATGTTTCACACGGCTGCTTGAACCTCAGTCGCGCCAATGCTCAATGGTTCTATGATTTTTCGCTTCCCGGAGATGTCGTGGAGATACGCAATACCGGCGGCGCCCCTCTCGAATTGTGGCAGAACGGCGACTGGAGTGTGCCGTGGGACCGATGGTCGGAAGGCAGCGCGCTGTAAGACCTGTCGCCCTGCCGGCAAACGATGCTGAATCGCAAACAGAAGCTCCGCACCGACGGCGGGAATCGCGAGCATTTCCATGCGCTTGATGTCGTTGGCCATCGTGTCGTTGAGCGCGAGACGTTCTCCCGTAGTCGACGCGAAAGTGCTGGATAAACCTTTGACACTGTCAGAGCTGACAGGGGTTCGGCAGATCGTCGCTGGAGGAGGTCGCCAGACACCGCCGCCGTATCGGGGCGGCGACGGGAAGCAGAACAGATAGTATTTCTACAGGGCTCCGGTTCGCCGTCTCGGCAACCTCCAGCGTGCAGAGTCGACACGACACCCTCATCGAGCGGTCCCACATCACTGTGACCGACGAATCACCGACAGCGCTGGTTGGGCCCCGTACGAAAGCGACGGAGGTTGCAGGTTGGGCACTCACACGGTGCGGTGACGAATGCAGCTCTACGAGGAGGAAAAATGCAAGGTCTGGGAGAGCTCGAGGCGCTGGTGATGGATGTGCTGTGGCGCTCCACCGAACCGGTCCGTGTTCGCGACGTCATCGACGGCCTCGATGACGACCGTGAACCGGCGTATACGACGGTGATGACCGTCATGGACAATCTTCATCGCAAAGGTTGGGTGCATCGTCAGCGAAACGGGCGCGCGTACTGGTACGAAGCCACGCGAAGCCGCGAGGAAGCGGCAGCTGACGGGTTGCGCGCACTTCTCGAATCCACAGGAGACCCGACCGGGGTCCTGTTGCATTTTGTTCGCGGGACATCCGACGTCGAATCGAAGATCCTGGCGCGTGGATTGCGTGAACGAGGCAAGAAGTGACAGCCGTCCTCGCGTGGGCGGTCGGTGGCCTTCTCGTTGCCGCACTCTCCCCGCTGTTCCTCGGATCGATGATGCGTCGCGGCGTTGATCCGCATGTCGTCCTCGTCTTGTGGGGCGCTCTGGCACTCGGAACTGTAGTGAGTATCAGTGTCCCGGTGATCTTGAGCCTTTTACCCAGTCACGGGGGTGTCTCGTCGCTGATCGAATTCGCCCACAGCTGTTGGCTCGCCCTTCACGACGACGCGCCGGCCAGGCTCGAGACGGCGGTGGGTGTACTCGGCGGGTCAGCCCTGGTCATCGGGGCGGTGCGAGGCACCGTCCATCTGTTCAGCTTCTCCCGTACCCGCCGCGAGCTACACCAGCAGCACCTCGGGTTGCTGCGCATTCTGGGGGGTGCACGGTCCTCGTCACTGCTCTGGCTCCCGGTTTCTGTGCCCTTCGCCTACAGCATCGCTGGGCGCCCTGCGCTTGTCGTTGCCAGCGATGGATTGAGAGATCAACTCGACACCGAGGCTCTGGCTGCAGTGCTCGCGCATGAACGGGCACACATCACGGGCCGTCACCATCTGCTCGTCAGTGCAGCGCAAACGCTCGCCTACGCGTTCCCGTGGCTTCCGATCATGCGATCTTCGCCCCCATTGGTCCGTGCGTTGGTGGAAATCGAAGCCGACTCCCGAGCCGTTCGTCAGCATGGGCGCGAATCCGTGCACCGCGCACTCTGCAGTATGACACCTCACGAGGTGCCCGTGGCGGCTCTGGGAATAGCGCAGGATTGCCTGGCGTTGCGACTTGATCGTCTGTCCTCCCACCGCACCCACCACCCGGCGCCCATTCGCTACCTCCGCACCCTTGCTGCCTGCGGAACGGCGATCGTCCTACCTGCGGCGCCTCTTCTGGCGCTACTGGGTGCGATGGCGATGGCTTCATGCGCAGCAGGTGCTTGAAACAGTGCGAAACCGGGTCGTGGACGAACAAGGAGTCCGGCCCGCAGGGGGCCAGTGCTCAAGGCCGGTTCACCCCCTCCTCGAACTGAACCGGCCTCATGCACCGAACGCGGCGCCAATCGAATTGGCCAGATCCCGCGCGAAACTTGATTCGTGGCCATCCCAATTTTCGTGAGACTCACCTTCTGCGCACGTGGCATCGGCAGAAAAGCGCAAAAGGCTACTACTCTGGGTCACGATCACACCACGCCCAGCAGAATCGTCGCGACGATGACAATTCCGCATGCCGCGCTGGTCAGAAGCCGCCCGCGCCGTGTATGAGGGTCCGCACGATAGGGGAACAACCCTTGACGGACCCACGTGTAGATAGCCGCGGCGACAACGAATACTGCTCCGTCATAGGGCGTTTCGGTGCCGTAGAGGACGAAAATCAGTGTCGCGAGGCCGATGATCAAGCCTGCGAACGCTTCGATCAGTTGCACGGGGATTCGGCGCACCGCGAGAGTCCGGTCCGAAGCCCACATTCCCCATCTCGACCTGGTAGGTCGACCCGAACAGCATCCTGTCAAAAAGCATCCCGGGCGCCCGATCGCAATCCCGAGAAACAACCCGGGCGTTGTCATGTCCAGTAACACACCGACGCCCAGACCGAAGGCTGCTCCGCCGAGCACCAATACCGCGAGCGACACCACCAAAAATCCTTGTATGCATGCGCCGGCAGAGACGAATTTTCGAAGGCTCTGGCGGTGAAGTGCCAAGTACCAGAGCTTCGCACCCACGTAGCCGAGAAGGCAGCCGAGGATCGAAATGAGAACTGCCGCAGTGGCGTTCTCGCTCATACGGGTCAAGAGCAGTGCCTGCATGACGATGGCGAACACTGCACCCAAACCGACCAACAGCGGCCACGTCCAGAGTCGCACGCCGGGCCCGTGCACCAATGGCGCTGCGGTAGTCCAGGCCGTGGCGGTCTGCGGAGCTGCGATGTCGAACTGCCCGGTGGTGTCGTCCGGAGTTTCGATGCGCTCGGCACTGACAGTCCAACTACCAGTGGCGATTCCGCGGATTCTCGCAGTCACCGCGAAGCGTTCCCCCGCTGGAACACCGTTGACGTGGGTGACCCTCTCGAAACGTTCCGGTTCGCTGCCCGGGCTGTTGCGGGCTCCTCGGAACAGAATCGACAGATCGGAAGTAACCTCGGGCGATTCTCCCCAGTACGTTGCTGCGAGCCCCTGTGGTTCTATCTGCGTGAACGCTTCAGCGCACCCACCGCCGGGCGCAGCGAGTTCCGTTGCAGCGGTCGACTCGTCGTCACCCAATGGCCGGGCAACGCGTTCAGTGCCCGATGGCTTGGTGGGCATCGCCTTTTCGGCGATGGCCGGCGCCGGCGGTGCTTGAGCCAAGGCCGAGGCTGGCGTCGGCGCTGCTTTACTCAGATACGCCGCTGCGGCCGCTGCGGCCAGTTCTTCCACGGCACTACCGGCCGGACTGGGCCTAGCACGGGGTGTTGTGCCGACTTCGTCGTGCGGTCGTGAAGTGGGGTTCCGCTTCGGTGACGTGGCGCGTCGGGCTCGACTCTGCGTCGTAGACCGCTGTTTCGCGCGGGTTTTGGTTGATTTTTTGCTCACCGTCGCCCCAATCTCTCGGTTGGCGCGGATGCCCACCGAACTACTAAGGTCGATAGTAGCTGAACTACGAACCTGGATAGTAGGTAGAGGTCGAGCGCGAACGCGCGGGTGGGCACTGCGGCGAGACGAGGCGCTTCGAGGCCGAGCCGAGGAATATGGGAATTCCATGGTGCCGCAACGATCTTGGGCACACTCAAGAAGGACCTGGAAAGGACATCGAACGTCAACCGGCAATCGCGCGGACAGTGTAGTAGTTTGCGAGACTGGATAGGCTCCTTGTTCACCATGTTCGGAGACCGGGCACGGACTACTGGGTACGACTGCGGCAGACCCGGCGGCTGATGCGGGACTGGGCGTAGGGATCGCACTACGTTGCAGCAAGGGTGTGCAAAGTATCGAAGCGAACAATCACATCTAAGGGATCTGCAAAATGGAAGCTGACGCGATGCGCAACCACCGCCTGGTGGATTTGCCGACCAATGGCGCGGTGTTCGAAACCTCTCGGCCGGTACGGACGGGAGATATCGACGTCTCCGGGACGGTGCGACTCGATGGCGTTGCACGTTATCTGCAGGACATCGGTTTCGACGATCTCGATGCGAGCGGCGCAGCGGCTGCCCACCCGGTGTGGGTCGTGCGCCGCACAGTCATCGATGTCATTCGTCCGGTCAGCTGGCCGGCTCGTGTGCGCATGCGCAGATGGTGCTCGGGGTTGTCGAGCAGGTGGTGCACGATGCGTGTCCGCATCGAATCCGACGGCGGCGGCTTGATCGAGACCGAAGGATTCTGGATAAATCTCAATCCGGTCAACGGGATGCCTTCCAGGATCGAAGAGAGTTTCATGGCCGGACTCGGTTCGACCGCCAACGATCACCGATTGAAGTGGAAACCCTGGCACACCGCTCATCCGGGCGATGGGGAGGAAACGACATTCGTCTTACGATCGAGCGATATCGATCCGTTCAACCACGTCAACAACGCCACGTATTGGCAGCCTGTCGAAGACCTGATCAGAGATTGGGCCGGACCCCGAAATCCACTCCCCTACCGAGCGATTCTCGAATATCGCTCTCCCATCACCGCGGGAAACGACGTGACCGTGCGGTATCACAGTTCAGGGGAGAGCCTGAGTAGTTGGTTCCTGGTCTCGGGTTCGGTGTGCGCGAGTGCCTACGTCACAGCGATCGAAGTGTAAGTCCCCGGGCCGGGTCACCTCTGCGCTCTGGTCTCTTGAATCGTCATTGATCGGTTCACCTCACGAGTTCTTGACCAGGTGTGCCGGTAGCGGCGGGGTGAGTGGGTGTTCCCGGAGCGTTTCCATTACCTCGAATGTCGCGTCGAATGTCACGCATCGACAGTTCCCCGGCAGTCGATGTGCCGCCCTTTCGGACGATGTACTGGCAACGCGATAACGAAGGTGGTGCCTTGCCCGGCTCCGTCACTCGCGGCGGTGATCTGTCCACCGTGTGCTTCGACGAGTGCTTTCGCGATGGACAGTCCGATCCCTGCCCCTCCGTGAGCACGATCGCGTGCTGCGTCGGCGCGATAGAAACGCTCGAACAGATAGGGGAGGTGCTCGGCGGCGACTCCATCGCCTTCGTCGGTGAGTGTGAGGATGAACCGATCCCCTTTCACCCGTCCCCGCACCTTCACTGTGCTCTGTGATCGACTGTGGCGCAGTGCGTTGTCGAGCAGATTGCTCAACACTTGCCCTATGCGCTCCGGGTCCAGCCACACCGACGGCAGATTTCCGGGGACGTCCACGCTCAGAATGACTGCTTTCGTGTCGTATCGTTCTTCGTGCGCCGCTACCGCTGAGCTCACCAGTACCTCAGGTCTGGTCCATGTCGGTTCGATTGCAGCTCGATTCGTCTCGGCATCGGACAGCGCCGAGACGTCGCCGGAAAACCGTGCCAGACGTCGGGTCTGATCTCTGAGCATCGCAATGGTGTGATCATCGAGAGCTTCCACTCCGTCTTCGAGCGCTTCCATGAATGCTTCGAGAACAGCTACCGGCGTCCGGATCTCGTGCGCGAGATCTGCCAGCAACCGTCGACGCATCGACTCGGCAGACTCGAGACGGACCGCCATTTCGTTGAAGGCCGTCGCAAGTGCGTCGAAGTCGTCACCGAGCTGCGGCGGCGGGACTCTGGCCGCGTAGTTTCCCGCCGAGACTGCCGTGGCGGCAGTTGACACCGCAGTCACCGACCGCTGCAGCCGACGACTGAGATACCAGGTCACAGCCAGCGCGCACAACGCAGCTGCGCCGATCGCCACGGACAACGAGACCGCAGTTGCCGAGCGATATGCCTGCTCGGCATGCATTTGCTCCTCAGACATCGGAGGCACGCCCGCGCGGCGCAGATGCTCGCGGAACAAACTCGGACCGACAGTGACTGCAACGACCCATGAGGTGGCCGCTCCTGCCACCAAGACCAGCGTTTGGGCCATCAACAAACGCACGCCGACACCGAGTCCTCGGCGGGTACGCCCCTGATGAGACGAAAGTTCTTCCAGGGTAGTCATTTTCCGGAACCCATTCGGTACCCGATGCCGCGCACGGTATTGACATACAAAGGCGCGGCGGGATCATCGCCGAGTTTGCGGCGCAGATGACCGATATGAACATCGACAAGATGTTCGTTCCCCGTCCACGCAGGACCCCACACTGCTTCGATCAGTTGCCGACGGCTGAACGCCATCCCCGGCCGAGCGGCCAATGCCGCCAACACGTCGAATTCCGTCCGAGTCAGCAGAACCGGTTTCTCGGCGACCGAGACCTCTCGCCCGGCAACGTCGATCCTGAGCACCCCGAACGTCATTGGCGGACTCTCCTCGTCTCGGGTTACCGCTCTCGCAGTTGTACCGTGCGCGACTCCGCTGCGGGGTCTGCGCATCATCGCGCGGATCCTCGCTACCAACTCTCGGGGGCTGAACGGCTTGCTCATGTAATCATCGGCACCGACAGAAAGCCCGACGATGGTGTCCACTTCCTCACTGCGAGCAGTCAGCATCACCACGTATGCATCCGAAAATGTACGAAGTTCCCGGCATACCTCGATGCCGTCGATACCGGGCAACCCGAGATCGAGGACCACCACATCAGGATCGACCTCACGTGCCAGGGCGAGAGCGTCGAAACCGTTGTAGGCCACACTCACCTCGAATGACTCTCGTTCGAGGTAACTCGAGATGATCGAGGCCAGTGGGCGTTCGTCATCGACGACCAGTGCCCGAAAACCTGCGTACCCGTCGGTTGACCGTGTTGACGTACTGTCCATGCCACCATCGTGGACTCCTCAGCCGCCGCTGCGCACGCGATACACGGTATGCGGTCACCTCTTCAGCGAATCTTCATAGAAAGCACACCAATCCCAGAGGGTTCGGCGAGCACTATCGAAGGTGAGGAGAGTGAACGGACATGATGTGGTGGAGCGAGAATTCGGGTTATGGAATGGGTTGGGTCAGCTGGATTCTGATGGCGCTGGCGATGATCGCATTTTGGGGATTGGTCATTGCGGCCCTACTTGCATTGTTTCGTCCCAGACGCAGTGACCGCAGCGAACTCCGTGGTACGAATGCGCAGCACCTGTTGGATGAGCGCTACGCCCGCGGCGAGATCGACGATGACGAGTATCGCTCCCGCAGAGAAGCTTTGGATCGATCCTCTCATCGACACGAGAGTCGTTGACTCTGGGACGCCCGCCCCGGGCCCGGTGGCGTATCAGTTCCGCTTCTCCACAACGACTAGACAAGGACAATCACAATCATGGCTATTGCGCCGTCCACAGGATCGGCTTTCAGTCGACGTACGTTTCTCGCCGCCACGGCGGCGGGGGCGGGAGGCCTGGCGTTGACCGCATGCACCACCAGCGGATCGTCCAACCCGACCCCCCCGCCGTTCGACAAAAATGCCATCACGACCGCTGAGGCAGCGCGCCCGCATACCGGTCGCACCGTGGACTACACGCTCAATCCGCAGGGCGCCGATATCGATCTCGGCGGCATCACGGTGCGCACCCTGGCATACGGCGACAGTATTCCCGGTCCCTTGATTCGCGCGAATGTCGGTGACGAGCTCGCAATCACCGTCAACAACAGACTCGATCATCAGACATCGGTGCATTGGCACGGCATCGCGCTTCGCAACGACATGGACGGCGCCATGCCGGCAAGCCCGAACATCGAATCGGGGCAGAACTTCACATACCGTTTCTCCGTACCTCATTCGGGAACGTACTGGGCTCACCCCCATGTCGGTCTCGACACCGACTACGGCCTCTACCTCCCCATCATCGTCGACGACCCCCGCGAGCCCGCCGACTACGACGCCGAATGGATCGTCGTTCTCGACGACTGGACGGATGGAATCGGCACGAGCCCGCAACAGATCCTCTCCGACCTCCAGTCCGGAAACGGCATGGGTTCGATGGGCGGATCCGGAATGGGCAACATGCCCGGCATGGGTGGCATGAACCACGGGTCGAACGAAACCACGCCGCCCCCCACCTCGGGTGGCCCGAGCTCAGCAGCATCCAGCGCTCTGCTCGGCGGGGACGCGGGTGACGTCAGCTACCCCTACTATCTGATCAACGGGCGGATAGCTTCCGCACCGACAACATTCTCGGCCGCTCCCGGTCAGCGTGTGCGAATTCGCATCATCAACGCGGGTGCGGATACCGCTTTTCGAGTCGCCCTTGCCGATCACGTGATGTCCGTGACCCATACGGACGGCTTTCCGGTCGTACCCACAGAAGTCGATGCGCTTCTCCTCGGCATGGGTGAGCGCTACGACGTGATCGTCACGGTCAAGGACGGTGTATTCCCGCTCATCGCCGCGGCCGAGGGTAAGAACGCTCAGGCTCGGGCGCTGCTGCGTACAGGCTCGGGCGCTGCGCCCGACGCGTCGTTCCTCCCTCGGGAATTGGCAGGTCGAGTGGGCACGGTCGAGACGTTCACTGCAGCCGAAAGTGTCGTTCTGCCGCGAAGCGATGGCACCGGTGTCGATCTCGTGGCAGACCTCGGGGGAGACATGATGAGCTACCAATGGACAATCAACGGTCGGAACTACGACCAAACCGAACCTCTGACCGTCAAAGAAGGGGACCGCGCCCGGCTCACGTTCACCAACATGACGATGATGTGGCATCCCATGCATCTGCACGGGCATACCTTCCAAGTGGTCAAAGGTGACGGCGGTGTCGGACCTCGCAAGGACACAGTCATCGTTCGTCCGATGGAATCTGTCGCTGTCGATCTCATCGCCGACAACCCGGGCGACTGGATGCTCCACTGCCACAACGGATATCACCAGGAGTCGGGTATGATGACTCGCTTGGACTACATCGTCTGACACGTGGAGACGTCCGAACACACGATCGAACCAGCACGGGAGGCGCGACCTGATTGGGCCGGCATCTCATTCGATGCCTCTTCCTGCCTCGTTCGGCGAGGTGAGACTGCGCCGCCCCGGCATCGGGTCAGCGTCCCGGAATCCCCGGCCTCTGCCTCTGCGCTGGACTGGGATCGAAATCCCGCGAACAGCGCAACTGCCCATGGCTCCGGTGCACACCTGCCGGCACTCCACGGGGCGCTCGAAATTCGACGTTCTCTGCGCGGGCGAATACACGAGGGAGAATCCGACCAAATGTCCGACGGAAGTAGTCGAGGCGCAGCCTTGACTCACCTTCTCCGAACGCGAGTATAGTAGAAACTGGTACCCCCCTGGGGTACCAGACAGGAAGGGAATCATGAGCGGTCAGACCCACTCGCAGCCGAATCTACTCGACAAGACGCAACGCGGCTGTGGATGCAACTCGACGAAGAAATCACCCACCACATCCGCGCCCACCACTACGGAGGACATCATGTCTGCAACCAACAACACCTTCGCGGTCACCGGTCTCACCTGCGGGCATTGCGTCGGCGCCGTCACGGACGAGCTGCGCGCCCTCCCCGGAGTGAGCGAGGTGGATATCGATCTCGTCGCCGGAGGAGTCTCCACCGTGACCGTCACAGCTTCAGCGCCGCTGACCGAGGAACAAGTAGCTGCCGCTCTCGACGACGCCGGCAACTATCATCTCGCGAACATCTGACCAGGCGTCCACACCGCCAGCGTAGGCAGGTCAGGAGAGGTACATCTGATGAGCACCCTGGACAACACGACCGTCGCTGCCGAGTCCGCACACAGTGTCGAACTGGCCATCGGCGGCATGACCTGCGCCTCCTGCGCCGCGCGAATCGAAAAGAAGCTCAACAAGATCGACGGCGTCACCGCGACAGTGAACTACGCGACCGAAAAGGCGAAGGTCGATTTCACGGGTGCGGTAGCACCTGAAGACTTGATCTCCACCGTCGAGGCAACGGGATACACCGCCACCTTGCCTGCCCCCAAGGGCTCGTCCGGGGAGGTCGGCACTACCGACGGGGTGAACACTCGGACCCAGGACGAGGCTTCGCAACTGCGGACCCGGCTGCTCGTCTCGCTCGCATTGACTGTGCCGGTGGTCGCATTGTCGATGATCCCGCCATTGCAGTTCACGAACTGGCAGTGGCTGGCCTTGACGCTTGCCTCCCCCGTCGTCGTCTGGGGCGCACTCCCCTTCCACCGGGCTGCACTGACGAATGCTCGACACGGCGCGGCAACGATGGACACTCTGATCTCGGTGGGGGTGTCGGCGGCCTATCTGTGGTCACTGTGGGCGTTGTTCTTCGGTCACGCCGGAATGGCCGGCATGAAGATGGAGTTCAGTCTGTTCCCACAGCAGGAGGGCGGAGCGGACCACATCTATCTGGAAGTCGCTGCTGCGGTCACCGTCTTCATACTCGCGGGGCGATATTTCGAAGCCCGCGCCAAGAAGCAGTCGGGTGCAGCCCTACGCGCACTGATGGACATGGGAGCCAAAGACGTAGCGGTGTTGAGGGAACGCACCGAGATCCGAATTCCCACCGAACAATTGGTGGTCGGTGACATCTTCGTCGTCCGCCCCGGCGAAAAGATCGCGACCGACGGCATCGTCACCGACGGCGCATCTGCGGTGGACGCCTCCATGCTGACCGGCGAATCCGTGCCAGTGGAAGTGCGCCCTGGCGACGCCGTTGTCGGCGCCACCGTCAACGCTGGAGGGCGACTCCTCGTTCGAGCAACTCGTATCGGCGCCGACACTCAGCTCGCTCAGATGGCACGACTGGTCGAAGATGCACAGAACGGCAAGGCTCAGGTCCAACGTCTCGCCGACCGCATCTCCGGAATCTTCGTCCCGGTCGTCATCGTTCTCTCACTGATGACGTTGGGTGCGTGGCTCTTGACCGGTCACTCGATGGTGGCGGCGTTCACCGCCGCCGTTGCCGTGCTGATCATCGCGTGCCCCTGCGCATTGGGGTTGGCCACACCGACGGCTCTGATGGTCGGAACGGGCCGCGGCGCCCAGTTGGGGATTCTCATCAAAGGCCCCCAGGTTCTCGAATCCACCCGTCAGGTCGACACCATCGTGCTCGACAAGACCGGGACCGTCACCACCGGGCGCATGAGTGTCGATTCGACAGTGACCGCAGATGGCGAGAATATCGACGAATTGCTTTTTGTCGCAGGAGCGTTGGAGGACGGCTCCGAACACCCGATCGCCCGGGCCATCACTCTCGCAGCTCGAGCTGACGGCCGATCGTTGCCGAGAATCGAAGGTTTCTCCAACCACGACGGCCGAGGCGTCTCCGGTGTCGTAGACGGCCGAGCCGTTGCTATAGGTCGGCGAACCTGGTTGGAGCAGGACTGGTCTCTCGTCGCACCCGAGAATCTGGAGGTGGCCGCACACGCCGCGGAAGCCGACGGAAAATCCCCGGTGTGGGTTGCGTGGGACGGTTCGATCCGCGGAATCGTGGTCGTGTCGGACACTGTCAAGGACACCTCGAAAGAGGCCATCACTGCATTCCGAACCTTGGGACTACGTCCCATCCTGCTGACCGGCGACAATGCTCGCGCCGCCGTCGCCGTCGCAAAACAAGTGGGGATCGAAGCCGCCGATGTCATCGCCGAAGTCTTGCCCGCGGACAAAGTCAACGCCGTCAAAGACCTCCAAAGCCGTGGGTACACAGTCGCTATGGTCGGTGACGGCGTCAACGACGCCGCTGCTCTGGCACAAGCAGACTTAGGTCTGGCCATGGGCACCGGCAGCGATGTCGCCATCGAAGCCTCCGATCTCACCCTTGTCCGAGGCGACCTGCGCTCCGCCGCAGATGCGATCCGTCTGTCGCGCTCGACGTTGAAAACCATCAAAGGGAACCTTTTCTGGGCCTTCGCCTACAACGTGGCGGCGTTGCCTCTGGCGGCGCTGGGGTTGTTGAACCCGCTGATCGCCGGCGCCGCCATGGCTTTCAGCTCCATCTTCGTCGTCACGAACAGTTTGCGCCTACGACGATTCACCAGTCATGCCACAAACTCCGATCACTGACTTGGTCCCGAATTCGATTGCCCCGGTAATTGCCGTCTGCCCTGAACTCTTCGGATGCGAGGCGCGGCGAGGTCCCACTGTCCACCCGCAACGAATCCAAAGGTTTCACTCCACGACGACCACCATCGCGGACGAGGGCAGTCGTCGACTGCGGGGGACACCATGGTCCTTCATCGAATCTTCACCAAACAGCTAACCAAGGCATATCCGCCACCGGCAGGCTCAAGTATTGAGACACACGTGGACCCCACAACATCACGCCCAGAGGTGCCGACGATCTGCCACAACACGGGAACATGCCACCGAGGTATCCGTACAGTCGCTGCCGCAAGAATGGCGGTCACAACGAGAGGGCGCAGAGATGAATCGAACCACCGTTCTCGAAGTACAAGGATTGCAGTGGGCGACATCGAAAGCCGCAGTCGAATCAACTCTCCTTCGCCGACGCGGAGTCGTCTCTGCCGAGGCCAACGTCCTCAACCAAACTGCCACGGTCACCTACGACCCGGCTGCAACCTCGATACCCGAACTGTCCCAATGGATCCGGGACTGCGGCTATCACTGCGCCGGGCGATCGGTGCCCTCCCACAGCTGCGACCCCCTCTCCGAACCAAACGACAGCACCAGCGCCGCGCCCTCTGAATACCACGTTCATTCAGACCACGCCGGCGCGTCAACCGACGCACCGGTCGAACACCCCGGAGAATCTCCTCACGGCGAACACACGGCGCACGAACCACATGCTCAACACTCTGCACAGGACATGATGGGGCACGGAGGCGCCCACGCCGGAATGTCGATGGACGACATGGTCCGGGACATGCGAAATCGCTTTCTCGTCGCTCTCGTTCTGTCCATTCCGATCATGCTGTGGTCCCCGATGGGGCGCGACATGTTCGGATTCACAGTTCCCGCCCCGTTCGGACTCCGCGACGACGTATTCACCCTGATACTGAGCTTGCCAGTGGTGTTCTATTCGGCCTGGATCTTTTTCGACGGCGCTTATCGGGCTCTGAAGGCCCGCACCCTCGACATGATGGTCCTCGTTGCCGTCGCCGTCGGAGCGGGTTGGCTCTACAGCGTCGCCGTCACGTTCACCGGCGGCGGCGAGGTCTTTTACGAGGCCGCGTCGGTGCTGACGGCCTTCGTCCTGCTCGGACATTGGTTCGAGATGCGAGCCAGAGGTGGAGCCAACGACGCGATTCGCACACTGCTCGAACTGACCCCGCCATTGGCAATCGTGTTGAGAGACGGCGAACCGGTCGAAGTTCCCACCGCCGACGTTGTCGTCGGAGACCTGTTACTGATCCGACCAGGCGGCAAAGTCCCGGTCGATGGAACGGTCGAGAGCGGAACTTCCGAAGTCGACGAGTCGATGGTGACTGGGGAAAGCCTTCCCGTGTCCAAAGAACCGGGATCCACAGTCATCGGTGCGTCCATCAACACGACGGGCACACTTCGCGTCCGAGCAACCAAAGTCGGTGCCGACACCGCCCTGTCCCAAATAGTGGCGTTGGTCCAGGAAGCGCAGAACTCGAAAGCGCCGGGGCAACGGTTCGCTGATCGGGCCGCGTTCTGGCTCGTCCTTGTTGCTTTGATCGGCGGCACCGGCACCTTCCTCGTCTGGTGGGCGGCGGGTGCAGGAGTGCAGACCGCGCTTCTGTTCGCGATCACCGTCGTTGTCATCACCTGCCCCGACGCTCTCGGTTTGGCCACGCCCACCGCCATCATGGTCGGCACCGGACTCGGAGCTCAACGAGGAGTGTTGTTCAAAAATGCCACCGCGCTGGAATCCTCGGCGCGCATCGAGACGGTAGTGATGGACAAGACCGGCACCCTCACCAAGGGTGAACCCGAAGTCACCGACGTCGTCGTCGACGGTATCGGCACCGATGAACTCCTTTCCCTCGTCGCGGCGGTCGAACGCGAGTCCGAACACCCCCTCGCCGGCGCGATCGTCCGCTACGCGACCGAACGCGGCGCCCCGGAGTTTCCCCTCACAAATTTCCGTAATGTGCCAGGTCATGGTGCGGCTGCGGAGGTGGACGGTCGTCGAGTGGCGGTGGGCAACCGCAAACTGATGATCGCCGAAAACGTCGACTTCGGCACATTGATGGGTACACGCGACGACCTCGCGGCCAGCGGGCGCACAGCAGTACTCGTTGCCGTCGACGGACAGGGCGTCGGGGTGATCGCACTCGCCGACGCTGTCCGAGAGACTTCCGCCGCCGCAGTGGCGGCGCTGCACGACTTGGGCGTCGAAGTCGTCATGCTCAGCGGCGACAACGAAGCCACCGCACAGCGCATCGCGGGCCAGCTCGGTATCGATACCGTCATCGCGGAAGTGCTCCCCGGCGACAAAGCCGCCAAGATCGTCGAGCTGCAAAATGCCGGCAAAAAGGTTGCGATGGTCGGGGACGGAGTCAACGATGCTCCCGCGCTCGCACAAGCGGACCTCGGTATCGCCATCGGCGCAGGTACCGACGTCGCAATCGAAACAGCGGACCTCGTGCTGATGCGGTCGGACCCACTCGACGTACCGGTCGCTCTACAAATCGGGCGAGGCACCCTCCGCAAGATGAGACAGAACCTCGGATGGGCAGTCGGGTACAACGTCATCGCCCTCCCCATCGCCGCTGGAGTCTTCGAACCCTCCCTCGGACTTGTACTTCGCCCCGAGATCGCGGCGCTGTCGATGTCCGGGTCCAGCTTCATCGTCGCAGTCAATGCACTACTGCTGAAGCGGCTACGCCTCCCTTCTCCCCCAGATCAACACCGGCCTTCACCCAGCACTACGAAGTCCACCTCACAGAACGTCTCATGACCCGACAACCGATCTCCCAGCGAAAGGGATTCCCCGATATGAAGAAGGTCCTCGCAATCAGTGCTGCAGCAACTGCAGCACTATTCGTCCTCACCGCATGTAACAGCTCCAATACCGATGAAACTACCTCCACGCCAACGTCAATGAGTGCCGAATCCAGTTCATCGGCGAACGCGAGCACTCACAATCAGGCAGATGTGACATTCGCCGAGCAGATGATCCCGCATCACAGTCAGGCCGTCCAGATGAGCGACATGCTCCTCTCCAAAGACGGTATCGACCCCCGAGTGACGACGTTGGCAGAACAGATCAAGGCAGCGCAAGCCCCAGAAATCGAGCAGCTGCAGGCCTGGTTGACCAGCTGGGGACAGAGTTCGTCCTCCTCTGGCATGAATATGCCGACCACCTCCCACAGCATGGAAGGCATGACACCCTCTACCAGCATGAACATGCCGATGCCCTCAGAGAGCATGGGGATGACGCCGGGAATGATGGAGGGGATGATGTCCGCCGATGACATGACCGCGCTGCAGAATGCACAGGGAACCGATGCCGCGAAACTGTTCCTCGCTCAGATGATCGACCATCACCGCGGAGCTGTCGCAATGGCGCAAACTGAAGTTGATTCCGGACAGTATCCCGAAGCTATCTCCATGGCGCAGACCATCATCAGCGCGCAAAACCAGGAAATCACCACGATGGAAGGCATTCTCGCCACGCTGTGATCACGACTTCCGGCGTTCATTGCTCAGATTTCAGTCGGATGTGAGCGCACGCGGCTCGGTGTCTCTGCTTGACAATTGACCTCGGCAGAGGCACCGAGCCTTCTAGGCGACAGGTCAATACCCCGGAGGACACCGAACACTATCGAGGCAACCTCATTTGTTGGAGGGTTTGGTAATTACACCCGAAGATATCCCGAGATCCGCACGCGCCGTCCTGCGTGCGCGGTCACATTCGTCGGGCTCAACATTCTGGTCAGGCTCCGTGGGATACCCACCAGCACGAGGTAGGAACGGGTGCACAAAAACCCACGCCTGAACCGAACCGATCTATTTGCATCAATCAGGTCCAGGCGCAAACCGAGCCCATCGATTAACGAGGGACAGGCCGGGTACGCAAACGAGAACAGACGACATGGAGGTCATGATGCAGGACGTTCGGCGGGGGATGACCGACTCCGAGTTGATCGCGGAGGCGTACCGACTCGAAAGCCAGCCGGTATTGAGCAGGTGCGACCACATCAGGTTGACACTGATACACGATGAACTCGAGTGTCGCGCAGGATGTCGGGAAAAGAAACTCCCTGACGCGGCGCCACAACGGCTTCCGCCTTGCAAGGGCAGGAAGTGCGCATGATTGACAAGTTTGATCACCACGTTCACACACTCACATCAGAATGGCTGCGCCACTCCCCCGGCATGCAGGCGCGGGGCTCCCCTGATCCATATGCCCCCGCGCCACTCTCACCCGCTCGCTCTCAGTTGAGTCCCGCGTACGAATGGAGGCCGGAGACATCCATCTTGATGATGAAGAGATTGAACAGCATTGCGACGAAACCGGCAATGATTATCCAGGCGGCACGGGTATCGCGCCAACCAGAAGTAGCACGCGCGTGCAGAGAGGCGGCGTAGATCACCCAAGCGATGAAGGAGATGTGAACGACGGTTGAAAACTAGACCACCCGTCGTTTCTGGACTAGTTTTCAACCGTCGTCAACAGGAGACCGTTTCCTTGGGGTCCCATCCTTCTTGACAACATCCAATCGCGCACTAGGAGCGTTCGGGGACCGCAGTACCGATCGAGTCCTTCGACACACAAGTACGCACTCCGCACGCCCGCTCACCTTTCAACCGCTGCCGAAACGCGCCCGCCATCAAAGCCAGTGAAATCAGCCCCAGGACCGGTTGTATCGGTGCCCACAGATTCAACGCACCCGTCACACCGACAGTCATGATCACCAATTTGTTGCACACCGGACAGCCGACGGCCAACAGAGCCAGCGCATTGCTGCCAATGCCCACGCGCGAGGGTGCTGCAGAACTGGATTGCGTTCGCACATACGTCGCGAGTATCAATCCACTCAATATCGCGTTCGCGATCCACACCGGATAGTTCCACCACAGCACCGGAGTCATCCGCTGGTAGAACGAAGTCGGCACTATCCCGGTGGGGACGCCGACGATGAGCGCTGCTGCCACCGCACCTGCCGACGCAGTAATCCAACGCCAGAGCGACCAATTCGTCATCGCCGATGTCCCTCCCTCATACAGTGAACTACTAAAAGAGATAGTAGTTCACTGTATGAGACGACCGGAAACGGCAATCCTTCAACGACTTGCATCCCACCCGACAGGGGTATCACCGAGGTGCACGTGTGTGAAAGCGAAGTCTCCACGGCGATCGAATACGATGCGCGGGACAGCGGGAGTTTGCGCAGCGTCGAGGCAGGGCAACCGAGGCCCGCACCGACAAACGTGAGCGCGGTAAGAGTTCGCGTAACAACGAATCGGTCAGTGCGGCTGTCGTCTTGGTAGGACCCCGTTTGGTGAGCCACTCGCTATCAGAGAATCAATGCGTGTGAATACAGCTGGCAGCTGTACTCATTCGGAGTGCGGTAAGCCAGCGATGAATGCCGATGTCGGGTGTTGTAGTCCTCCTTCCCGTCCTCGATGACCACCCGGGCTTCGAGGAGGCTGTGGAACTCGTTCATGTTCAGGCATTCGTCACGGACTCGGTTGTTGAAGGATTCGATGTAGCCGTTCTTCCACGGCTGACCAGGGGGAACATATCCGATTCCCAGTCGGTCCTCGCAGAACGTCCGCAACGCCTCGGAGATGAATTCGGGTCCGTTGTCGCACCGCAACACCTGTGGCGGGCCGCCCCAGAGCGCGAACACTTTCTCCAGGGCGGCGACGAGATCCTCTGCCGGGATGGATCCCTCGACCATGTTGAGCACCGACTGGCGCGAATGCTCGTCCACCATTGACGCGATCTTGAACTTCCGTTCGTCGGTGGTGAAGTCGAACTGGAAGTCGATCGCCCACACCACCTTCGGTGCATGTGCCTCGGCAATCGGGGTGGTCGAAGCGTCGGCTCGTTTGCGGATTTTGCGGACCTTCACCCGCAACCCTTCCTCGCGCCAGAGACGCTGAACCTTCTTCTTTGTTAATCACCCAGCCCATGGCACGCAAGTCCGCCCACGCCCGACGAAACCCCTTGCGGGCATTCGCTTTGGCCCAGTCTCGCAACCACTTCCGCAGATCGGCGTCCGGATCGTCCGGGGTGTCTCTCGCAAGCGCTTTTCGTTGGGTGGATCGCGGTTGCCCGACGATTTTGCAGGCGAAACGCTGTGAGAGCCCCATCGTTTCCTGGAGCATGACGACAGCGTTTCGTTTGGCGGTCAGGCTCAGAATTTTCCAGTGATAATGGAATCAACCCGTTGACGGAACGGCCTGACCCAGAATTTTCCGAGCAATCTCCTTGAGTGCAGCCTTTTCGAGTTCGGCTTCGGCGAGGAGCTTCTTGAGCAGGGCGTTCTCGTTCTTGAGTTCTTTGAACTCTTTGGCGTCGTCGGCTTTCATGCCGCCATACTGCTTGCGCCAGTTGTAGAGCGTCGGCACCGAGACGTCGAGTTGTCGGGCGATTTCCTCGACGTCGGCGCCTGTGGCGGCAAGTTCGTCGCCGTGGCGCAGTTTTCGGATGATCTGTTCGGGCGTGTGCCGTTTGCGTCCAGCCATGAGTTGCAGCCTTTCATGCCCTTGATCAGGGCGGAAGGATTCTCATAGCTTGCGGGTCACTTGATGGGGGTCATGCCAGTCTCATCCGTCGCCGGCACAGTCATCACCGAAATTGGGAACGAACTCATGGCGACTTCGTGTCCTCACTTCTTCCCGTCATACGTGCGACATATATTGCGTACACGTAGTTTGCGGACGACACGGCTCACTCGGATCCGTTTCCCGCCAGTGTGCTCGTTGTGGGATGGAACCTTCCGGTGTGAGCTTCAGCCCGAATCCGTTCCACCATGTGTGGGTGGTGCATCTCGAACGCCGGACACTCGGAGCGGATAGGGGCTCGGTGAAGTTGTGGCGTGGCGGCGGACAGCTGGTCGCCCACTCGAGAGAATTGCCATTGCCCCACGGATCGTCGACCGTGACGACTTCACCAAATCTGTAGCTCCTGAAGACGTTCCAGATGAACGGCAAGGTGAATGGTGAATGCACCCAAGACGAAGGACTCTACGGTCGAGATGGAGTTCAGTACCGCAAAGTCGTCCAAAGGTAGGTAATCCGCTTAGCGGCGCGGCATCCCCTCGACGCCGAGCCAGTGCTGCACGAGGAAGGTCATGTGGAATCCGCGAACGCCGCTTAGAAATGCCATTTGCCCAGCCACTCATCCATCACTCGGCCAGTCATCTTAGGGAACCAGAAGTAGATCCGCGCGTACGTGGTGAACACAACCGTACCGAAGACCACGTAGTGAAAATGTGCCACGCCGAAGTAACTGTCGGTGACCTGAAAATCGAACGGTGGTCTGGCCAGAAGCACCTCCGAAAGACCATCGACTAAGAAGGTGATCAAGAAACTGATCGAGAACAGCATCGGCGACTCGAAAGTCAATTGCCCCTTCCACCAATCCCGATAACGCCAACCCCACGATCCCCACATGTCCGCGCGCACGCCCGGCGAAACTCTTATGGAGACAGACGTACGCAACGATTTTCGCCGACCTCTGAAGCCAACCGTACCGCCGACGGAGAAGAGCTAGAGAAGCCTGGTCACATTGGGCACCATGCCGTCCCAACGCACCGGGGAAACCTTGACCACATCGCCGGACTGCGGGGATTCAAGCATCTGATTGTTGCCAAGGTAGAGCGCCTCGTGCTGACTTGCGTTGGGCCCGTAGAAGATCAGATCCCCTCGCTTCATCTGAGAGGCTGGAACCTGCCTTCCCGCGGTGTACTGGTACCCGGAGTAGTGCGGAAGTGAGATTCCCACACCAGCAAACGCATAGATCATGATTCCGGAACAGTCGAAGCCTGCATTTTCGAAATCACCGAAAGTGTCCGCGACTCCGCCGTCACGAATTCCGACGGTCGGCCCGTTTGCGTCTCCGCCTCCCCACGAATAGCGGACACCGAGTTGCGACATTGCCCGGTCGATGACAGTTTCGATGGCACCGTCACCGGTGACCGAATTCTGACCGTCGTCACTCACGCCACCTCCGGGCTCCGTCGTAACCGACGGAGCCTTGGTTGGAGAAGCAGGCGGTGACGGCGTAGCCGTCACCGACGTGGGAGCCCTTGTAGAAGCAGCAGACGGTGACGGCGTAGTCGTCACCGACGGCACCTTCGTCTCCGAGGAATCATCGCTGATCTGGGTATGCGGACGCTGTCTGCTGGCAATGTCCGCGGCGCGATCACGTGCAATTTGATCCGCAGCAACCCGGGTCGCAGCTTCCGATGCTGCTTGCTGCGCTGCGGCGATCGCCGCAGCGGTAGCTGCTTCCTCTGCTCTGCGCTGAGTATCCCACTGGTCGTAGACCTGACGCTGGTTCTGCAATCCCGTCGCGCTGTTTCTCGCTGCCTCCAACTCGATTTGCGCGGAATCGCGCTCCTTCATGACCACTGCCTGTTGCTCTGTTGCCGACTTCTGCGCATCCGTCACGCGCTGGATTGCTTCCATTGCGAGGGCTTTGTTGTCTTCTGCTCTGGCTGCAGCAGCGTCGGCGGTCGCCTGGGCCGCCCGTGCCACAGACTCCGTGTTCGATCGCGCCGTTCGTGCGCGCTGAAGCTCGTCCATGACCGCGTTGTGCTTCTTCGTAATCATCCGCACCAGGTCAGCTTTGGCCAAGAGATCGTCGGGGCTGTCGCTTCCGAGGAAGACGGTCAGCGAGCCGGCGGTGCTGCCTTGTCTGTAGCTGGCGGCAACGAAATCGTCGAACTGCTGTTGCGCCACCTCGATTGCCTGCCCAGCCACTCCCATGTCGGTGCGTGCAGCTGCCCCAGCAGCAGTGGCGGCCACCGCGACATCACGGGATGACTGAAGGTCCACCAACGCCTTGTTCACGTCCTCCCGCTTGATCGCAACCTGGGCGGCGATCTCAGCGAGTTGCGCATTCGCCGACGCAACGTCGTTGATCAGATCGCCGATACGGCCCAGAGTTTGATCCACGCGTGAGTCTGCCTGTTGCAACTCGGTATCGCTCGGATTCGGTGGCGGCGGCGGAACCGCCATCGCGATACCGGGAGTGGTTGCGACGATCGATCCGGCGAGAGCCAGACCAAGGACGGCGTGAGCGACTCTCGTGCGAGCATGCGTGAGTCGATTCCGTTGCCTCACAAACACCCCTCGTCCTCGACGACTCAAACTGCGCTCGACACCCATGTACTAAGGACAATAGTAGATAAACATCATCAACTGCCCCATATGACAAAAAGCGTCACATGTTTCCCTCGCGCACCACAGATCGGCTAACCGTGCTGTCGTACCGGATTGGACCAGAACGGCAATGCTCCTGACCTCGGGACCGTTCGCACCCGCTGCGTGGAATCGCCACCCCGCCTTGCTCAGGAATGTCGGGTGCACGCACGAGGCGCCGGCGGGCACATCCCGATTGTCATTGCGCCTGCTGAAGGTTCGTTACAGAGCGATGGTGATCGCCGCGGTGTGCAACTGGCCTCCTGTCTGGAACTCGATGAACAGTCGCCAGTCGCCGGATTTCGAGAGTTTCGCAGGTACATCGAATTCCGGACCTCGCTGATCGCTGTCCAGTGGCGTCAGATCAGCAAAGGCGAGAGTCTGTGCATGGATTGCAGTGACATGGACATAGGCGCCCTCGTAGCGCTGCACGTCGGATCCCTGCTCGTCGCCTCCGGCAATGTCCACCGTGAGCTCTCCCGACTGGCCGGGTGTGAGTTTCCCCGCGACCGTGAGCGTGTAGCCGTCGACCGAGGTCGACGGCATGGCGTGTGGAAGCCTTTCCGGAGTCCCCTCCCCAGGAACTGTGACCAGCTGCGAAAGCACCTGCGTTTCAGAGGTTTTCCCGCTAAGAGCCCTAAACTGGGCGTATACGCGGTATCTCCCGGGTACGAGGCCTGAGATCGGGGCGCTCCACGTGCCGTCGCCAGCCATGATCGGATGCAGATGCGCGAATCTCGTCGAGTCATCCCGAATGAAATACAGATGCATGAGCTGGCCTTGCTCTGCCTCGTACTCGGTTACCGCGCCACCCCCTGAATCGTCGATTCGGAATCTCCACGTCGTGGCTTGACCGGCGGGAATCATCGAATCATCAGTAATCAGCGCCATATCGGAGGTGCTGGACTCGAGCCCATTCATCACTGCCGAGGGTTCGCCGGCCTTGCTCGACGATGACTGAAGGGAAGGCTCCGCACTATCGGTACCGCTGTTCGTGCAGGCCGTGAGTGATGTCACGGCGGCGGCGACCACAGCCGCCACCGTCATGTACCGAGGCAGACTGCGAATATCCATCGGGTTGGATCGCTTTCTTTGTTCCACCGACCAAGGGAGGAGATGTCAGGGGTCGAAATGAAGGGTAGCCCGATCAGGAGATTGCCGATTGATCAACACATTCATCTCGCCCCAGCGAGTAGATCGAGGTTGGTAACACCACTGCAGCATGAGCTTCAGCGAGTGTGTCGCCGCACGCACTGATCACCTGGTCGTCGGACGCGCCGCCGAGGGACTCCGGCGTCGATTGGCCACATATGGGGTGAGCTCTTTACAGGGCAGGGATCGGGTCGTCGGCGATTCCGAGCCCGAGATGTTCGATGTGATAGACCGCTTCGTCGAGAAGCATCGCCACATGATTGTCGTACAGGCTGTACACGACGTTGCGGCCCTGCCGCGTCCCCGTCACCAACCCCATCGCACGCAGCAGTCGCAGTTGATGCGAGACAGCGGACTGCTCCATCCCCACCGCCTCCACCAGGTCACCCACAGAACACGCCCCGTGCCGCAGCCGAGTCAACATCCGCAGTCGACTCGGCGTCGCCAACGCCTGCAACGTGGCAGCCACCGTCGCGGCCGACTCCGCATCGAGCTGCGCGGGCGGTGTGGACGTGCCTTCGACTCCGTGACCCATGTGAAGCATCTTACCCATCATGATTACATGAAGAGGTCTTCATGTTTTCCTGTATCGTGGCGTTCGTTCCTACCCCCCTGCCCCCAGCCGGAAGCCGTGCCATGACCACCCCTGTACGCAGCGATCCACACACCGAGCCCGCGGCGCCCCGGGCCGCAACCGCCGTCCGCACCCGGCCGTTCGCACTCCCGGAAGTGCGGTGGGCAGCCATCGCGACCGGGCTGTTCGTCCTCGGGCTTGCCGCTCAGTTCGGCGGTGCCCCGACCTGGCTGTGGTGGACGCTGTATCTGGGCTGCTACGTCACCGGCGGGTGGGAGCCCGCACTGGCGGGCTTGCAGGCGCTTCGAGAGAAAACCCTCGACGTCGACCTGCTCATGATCGTCGCCGCGATCGGCGCCGCGGCGATCGGCCAGGTCCTCGACGGCGGCCTGCTGATCGTCATCTTCGCCACCTCCGGCGCGTTGGAAGCATTCCTGACCCAGCGCACCGCCGACTCGGTGCGCAGCCTGCTCGATCTTGCTCCCGAACGTGCCACCGTCATCGGCCCTGACGGGCACGAAACCATGGTGGATGCGGCGTCGTTGACGGCAGGTGATGTGATCGTCGTCCGGCCGGGCGAGCGGATCGGCGGCGACGGCCGGATCATCTCCGGAAGCAGCGATGTCGATCAGGCCTCGATCACAGGAGAACCCCTACCAGTGGCAAAACATCGCGATGACGAGGTGTTCGCCGGAACCCTCAACGGGACCGGCACTCTGCGAATCCGGATCGATCACGCGGCATCGGAGACGGTCGTCGCGCGGATCGTGGCGATGGTCGAAGAAGCGTCCGCCACCAAAGCGAAGTCGCAGCTGTTCATCGAGAAGGTCGAGCAGTACTACTCGGTCGGAGTCGTGGCCGCGACCCTCGCAGTGTTCTTCATCCCGTTCGCGCTCGGCGGCGCCCTGCAACCGTCGCTGCTGCGAGCGATGACGTTCATGATCGTCGCCTCCCCGTGCGCAGTCGTGCTGGCCACGATGCCGCCGCTACTGGCGGCGATGGCCAACGCCGGCCGCAACGGCGTGTTGGTCAAATCCGCCGTCGTGATGGAGCAGCTCGGTTCGGTCACCACCGTCGCATTCGACAAAACCGGAACCCTCACCAAGGGGTCCCCGGCCCTGACGGACATCCGGCCGATGAGCGGGGCGAACCTCGCCGCCGACGAGCTGCTCACGTTCGCCGCCGCGGCCGAGCATCCCAGTGAGCACCCGCTCGCTGACGCGGTCGTCGCCGCTGCCCGCCAACGCGGGTTGCAGGTGCCCCCTGTCGAAGAGTTCGACTCCGCCCCCGGCCGGGGAGTGCGAGCACGCCTGAACGGTCGCCGGATTCAGGTCGGCAGCCCCGCACACCTGCTTCCAGCGGCGTCGGCCGCGATCGCGGACCGTGCCACGGCGCAAGCGATGTCTGCGGCCGCCGAAATGGAAGCCGGCGGAAAGACCGCGATCGTGGTGATTGTCGACGCCGCACCGATCGGAGTACTCGGACTGGCCGATCAACTCCGCGACGGCGCCCGCGACGTCGTCGACGAACTGACCACCCTCACCGGACACACTCCGGTTCTACTGACCGGCGACAATCCCCGCGCCGCCGCTGCGCTCGCCGCACAGGTCGGGATCACCGACATGCGAGCCGGACTCCTCCCCGAGGACAAGGTCACCGCCGTCGCCGACCTCGAACGCAGCGGCGCGAAAGTGCTACTGGTCGGTGACGGTGTCAACGACGCCCCCGCACTCGCCGCCGCGCACACCGGCATCGCCATGGGCCGCGCCGGATCCGACCTCGCACTCGACACCGCCGACGCCGTCATCGTCCGTGACGAACTCGCCACCATCGCGCGCGTGATCGCCCTCTCACGCCGTGCCCGGCGCATCGTGATCGCCAACCTCGCGATCGCCGCCACCTTCATCACCACCCTCGTCCTGTGGGACCTGTTCGGGCACTTACCGTTACCCCTCGGCGTCGCCGGACACGAAGGCTCCACCGTCATCGTCGGACTCAACGGAATGCGACTACTTTCCCAACGCGCGTGGCGCTACGAGACAGGCAACCTCGGGTGGCGCCGGGCTCGATCCATCTAGAGAAGAGGTACATCTCCCAAGCAAAGGTCGTCCGCCTTCGATTGCCTGCGCGCTACGTAGTGGCGAAGGGAACCCGCGAGTTTTGCCGCGGGACGCCGTCAATGGACCACCCGCCATGAGCAATCTACTATTGACGATAGTAGGTTGTTGATCGACACTGTCCCAGACCGCTCGATCCGAGCATAGGAGAACTCCATGAGCTTGGCGCCGTTCCTCGTCGTAGTTCTCGGAATTCCAGCAGGAATGGCCGCCATAATTGGACTGATGACCGCGGGCAACGAGAGAAAGAGCCGAGTTGACCGACCGATGCGACGCATGCGCGCGGAGATCAGTCGACTCAATTCGGAGAACGCCGCACAGTAGCCCGGCACGGCATCGACCATGCTCACCGCCGATACACTCGTGCTGCATCTCATCTCGCAACCACGAGCGGGACCACGGACGTGGGGTCAAGATCCTTCCTCGGGAGAGGCGACGTCGTGCAGCCAAGGTCGGGCGCGAGAATCGAACTCCCAACGCAACACCAAATCGGATCTCATCACACTGTCCACGTCTTCCGACTGACCAGACAGCCGGCTTCCACATCGGGGCCGGAATGCGTCATCTCCCCTCCTGACATCCCGGCAAGCTTCAACCTACGGAAGGAGCGCGTCGGGTCGGGCGGGGAGTCGACCGGTTTCGAGGAGGATGATGCGTCGTCCGATTTCCACAGTGTGGTCGCAGAATCGTTCGTAGAACCGTCCGAGCAGGGTGATGTCGACAGCAGCTTGCACTCCGTGCGGCCATTGTTGGGCTTGGGTGACGGTGAACAGGCGCCGGTGCAGTTCGTCCATGACCGTGTCGGCGGCCACAAGCTCTTGCGCGTGAGCAGAATCGACGTGCCGCAGTATTACCTGGGTTTCGGTCGCCCGAGCCACTGCTGTCCTTCCCATGTCCGCTACGACTGCCCGCGCTTCGGGCGGTACGGCCGACGTCGGGTGGCGCAGGCGCGCGATCTTGGCGATGTGGACGGCCAGTGCGCCCATACGTTGCAGACTTGCGGCGATGTGCAAACCGCCAACGGTAAATCGGAGGTCATGTGCCACAGGGGCTTGTAAGGCGAGAAGTGAGAATGACTTGTGTTCCCAGTCGGAGGCGGCCCGCTCGAGGTCGGTGTTCGCGTCGAGTACTCGCTCGGCGGTGCGAAGGTCGGCATCGAGGAGGGCTGCCGTTGCCTCCGACATCGCTGTCACGGTGAGCCCGCACATCGACGCCAGGCCACACGAGAGGTCGTCGAGGCTGTCGGCGAAATGTGTGCGCATCTCATCACCCTAGATGTGTACCCAGCGGTTGTTTCGTCTTCAGTTCGATCCGGGGCATCGGGTCCATTGCGCCTCTTCTCGGCCTCCGTCCGGGCAATACCGTTTCTGTGCCCGCCGGTGACGGGTAGAAATGGATTGAAGCCGACAGCCGTAATGGGTGCTGTCGGCGAGGTGCCTGTGGTTAAGCAGTCAGCCGCAGGTGCCGACCACAACGCGATTCAGTCTGTCATCGGTCACAAACCGAGCAGCAGCTGATCGAATTGCGAACGCAACCCACCGAGTAGAGCGAAGTCTGCGCGAACACGGGCGCTCAACTGCTCGGACACCTGGCGGAGTTTGACGTTCTTCTGCTCCAAGCGCCAGATGAGAATGTCGAAGGCCCGCTCCGCGGAAATTCCGTACCCGATCATCAGCATCACTTTGGCCTGCTCGATCGCTCCACGGGAGCTACTGATCTCATCGACCAACTCGTCGACCGACTCCCTGACCCATGCGGTCGAGCGTTTCGGTGACGTCTATGTAAAGACCGGCACTACCGATTACTTCGTCGTTGCCGCCGAGGATGCTGTCGCCCACCACGATTCACCGATCTCGTCACACCATTTGTGTCGACGATGCGATGTCTACTACTGAACGGCCCAAACTGGTCGCCGCCGGCACCGCCCTCTACGAGGCGTGAGGCATTATCTTCCTCGAAGACCAACTCGCGGAAGCCCGCCGCATCAACACCGAACTTCAACAGCAAGAAAGCGGACCCGGCGCATCACCCGAATACGCCCAGCACCTCCGACATCACCCCTCCCCCAATACTCTCCGCTACGCCACCACACCCACCTTCGCGGACTGCATCTTCACAGGGCGGATCTGTCCGAGCGGAAACGTCAGGAGTCGAACGCAGACAATGCTTTCGCTACAGTCGATCAATGCAGCACCATCCCGACGTGGCGTTGCACTCGGCCCACCGAACGCGATGTCGCGCAGGCCGAAAATTCGGTGGGCCGCCTCTGACTGCGCGCCCGTCGACCCTGACACCGGGCCGCACGGCCCATCAGGTCGGACGTCTCACCCTGACCTGGTGAACCACGGTGGAACTGTGTCCCCCCAACTGGCGAAAACACATACCCTCGCTCGGCCGCCGAAAACATGGGTACAGAAGAATTTCACCCCGGACAGCGCCTAGGAACCTTCGATCTTGCCGCAACGCCTGGCCGGGGGCAACGCCTAGAACACACACTCGTCTACGCGACCCCCATGGTGGCAGACATGGATTGATGGTGTCGACGTGTGCTCAGCACGTACCCGTGCGATCGCGTCGCGTTTCACTCGCGAGTGCATGGCAGCATTTTCCGAAATGAGGAGAGTGGGGCAAAGCACCACGGCAAACAGGACAAACCTCACCTCGACCGCCCGCGAAGCGTACGGCCTAGTCGTACACGTCCGGGAGCGGGCGCCGGCATCTACCGGTCTCATCGGTCCTCTGCCTTGTATGGTCGTCGAGACTGCCCTCCCGGCGTCAGCGCCCCATCGGTTGGGTAGAGCACATATGGTCCTGCAATGATGCACGGCCCAATCTCGCAGTTGCACCGAAAGCTCGCTCTCACTCGTCGATCTCGGCCAGAGAACCACGAACGGCACGGAGGACCTCACGAGATCAGTCCGAAAGCGAACTCCATGCCACCACAGCATTTTTCGCCGTGTCGCAAAGTCAAGACGGTCGGTGCTACGCCTGCAGCGCAAGTTTTCCAATCTGTAACTTCGATTATCTGTGCGCTAGCCGCCGAAAAGCAGTCCAGTGCAAGCCGAACCTCTACGCAATACAGTCAGGAGAACCTGATGACACCACACCCGAAGAGGGAGCATCACCGTGATCCGTCAAACGCCTGAGTCCGCGGGCGTGAGTGGTTTCAGCGACCGCCTCAGTGCTCGTTGATCCCAGGCCCTTGATGAGTGTGTATTGCGCACCGATTCGACACCGTAAAATCGACCGGGAAGCCATGCAGTGCAGTTATTCGCGTAACACGCGAATCTCGGATCTCTCCATCCCAGGCATCGTCGTGATCGCGCGCAGCGGGAGTTGGCATGCCATGTTCGAGCCCACGAGCTTTCATTTCCCCGTTCACATAGTAGAACCGCGCCTTTTGATTCGGGGTGTGGCGATCAAACCTGTCGTACAAGTATTGGTACTCCGCGACCAGGTCATCGCCCGTCATTCGGTAAACCGACAGAGGCGCCTCGTCATTCGTCATCGAATCGCCTCCTTGATACAGCGGCGCCGCAAGAGAATCTCGAAGACCATTCCCCGGCCGAGCGGACTTCGCAACGTGGATTTGCGGTTGACCCACGGGACAATTACACACCTGTCTCCGACGGGGTCAAAGGATGATCCCAGCTTTCGATCGGCTTCGGTCATGCCACCCCAGGTTCCGTACGGCTCACCAGCACCCAGGGCATACTCGCGACAACTACCGAGCAGGGGCAGTTCTGACAAATCCGCCGAGTCGGCGAATCCCACCGGCTTCCAGCAGTAAGACCACCCTCCACCGGCACTCGAACCTCGCCTTCCGTCACGCCCTCACCCGAATAACCTATAACCAAACCCGTGACTGCATTCAAACAAGCAGCAGGAAGGCAAGACACGAAGGAACCCCCCGCCGCCTCGAACGCACCAGTCGCGCCCCGCGACGTAGCCTACGAAGATCATTCTTTGGGCACTCATACGTTGTCTTCGCTTCGAACGCCACCGTGGACGTGCCCGTCGAGCTTCAATTCGATCACGAATCGCTCAGCTCAGACCGGCGTAGGAGTGCAATCCGGACACGACCATGTTGATGATGAACAGATTGAACAGCATCGAGACGAATCCTGCGATGTTTATCCAAGCGGCTTTGGTCTCGCGCCAACCTGCGGTCGCTCGGGCGTGGAGGTAGGCGGCGTAAATCACCCAGGCGATAAACGACATCGTCTCTTTGGGATCCCACCCCCAGAACCGACCCCAGGCTGCCTCCGCCCAGATCGCGCCGAGGATGACTCCGATACCAAAGAGAGGGAAGCCGACGATGACGGTTCTGTAGGCCAACCGGTCGAGTGTCTGGGCGTCGGGCAAACGACGAGCCATCGAACCTACAGGCCCGCGGCGCTCCGCGCCGGCGGGCTGTCGGATCCGTAGTAGGAACGCGAGGCTGGCCACGCCGGAAACCAGGAAGACGCCGCTGCCGATGCTGACGATTGTGACATGGATCGGAAGCCAGTAGGACTGCAGAGCCGGAACGACAGGCGCTGCGTCGGCGTAGAGCAGGGTTGCCGCAACGAACATCAGGATTAGGACCGGCGCCAGAAGAAAAACCCACATCGCGCGGTATGTCTGCCCACGCAGAAACACGATGCCAGTCGCCGTTGCGGCCGCGGTGGCCATGGTGACGAACTCGTACATGTTGCCCAACGGGAAACGTCCGGTTGCGAAGCCACGCAACACGATCGACACAAGGTGCAGTCCCAAGCCCACGACGAGAACCGCGGCACCCATGTTGCCGAGACGCTCGGGCACTGGCTTCGGCGGAGCCGAAACGATCCGTCCGGGCACTTCCGGCGACGGCGCCGAGACTCCCCCTGCCGCCACAAGCTTCCTGCTCCCCAACTCGAACCGGTGGACGTGGTCGGTGCGTGTCGCGGCGTAGTGCCAGATCAGCAACACGAGGGCTAACAGATACACGGCGAAGGCCGACTGGAACGACAGGTCACTCAGCCTGGCAATGGTTTGGTTGATGGGCACGGTGGGTCCTCTCCTGAGCCATCCGGGTTCTCAGATCAGATGCGGCCGCACCCGTCCAGCGAGTTTCTACTACTCGTACGTCATTCGTGGTCCATTAATCCGTGCCGCAGACTTGGCAGAATCGCACAACCTACAATTCCGTCTGGGATGCGCCGGACCCGCCGTACGCGTCATTGCCCGACCTCGGCGCACTGCGGTTTCGATCAGTCGTCCGTTCAGATCAGCATGCCCGTAGAGGTCGGCGAGGGCACATATTGACTACTATGCCCGATAGTAGTCAATGTTGTGTGGCTCAACGGGGAGTCACCCGGAAAATGAGGCTGCCGTCGGATACCGCGTTCCGCGGCGCTGAGTGATATGCCAAACCCCTCAGGGCGCAAGGGCTCGCTGACGCAACGAACATTGCCATGTCACCGAGCGAACACGTTGACGCATTGATCTGCTGACCGACCCTCCGGGGACGCGACTTCGCGCTCACGGCAACGCTTCTAGGTGCACTGGACCACGTGCGCGATAGATGGGCGGATGTATGAATACGCTCACCAAAGGCGGGGTCGACCGTGCATCCGCATTGAGCCTCTGCTCCGACAACCTCACAACCCGAACCGCTACGCCAGAAGTCGCCGAGCTTGAGAGTCGCCCCAAACGGCTCCCAAACCGGACTTTACATGCATAGGTGCGCATGTAACAATACCGGAGCGGGAAGGCTTGTCCGCGAAGCGAGAAGGTGGCGTGCTTGAAGTTTTGGTCGCGAGTTTCAACCATGCAGATGCGTCGTCACCGGCGAACTGAGTCGCAACTGACCGAGCCGCGCCGAACTTAGGCCACGCTTGTCCGTCCACCGACCTTTCAATCGGACATCAATAGCCGTCGCGCGAGTGTGCGCATCCTGCGTGGCTCGTCCCACCACCCACCGACGCGAGGAGTGCCGATGACCGAGTCAGCGACCGACGGAGCCCCCACGCATCCGGTGATCCATCTCTCACAGCTACTGAAGCGACCAGTGATCGCACGGAATGGGGACATCGTCGGCGCCCTAGACGATCTGATCGTGCGATTGCTCGGCGTGGACACCTACCCGACGGTATCCGGGCTGGTAGTCAATGTCGGTGGTCGGCGAGTGTACGTTTCTGTCGAACGGATCGAGCACCTCGACGGGGACCGGGTGATGCTGGCGCAGAACAAGGTGGACCTGCGCGGGTTCGAGCGCCGCGAGGGCGAGGTACTGCTGCGTTCCGACGTCCTTGGCCATCGGCTGATCGACGTCCCGGCCGCGGAGCTGGTGCACGCCTACGACATCGAACTCGAGAACCCCGGTCACGGGTGGGTACTCGCACGGCTCGACACTCGCCGCCCGGCCCGGTTCTTCGGCTTAATCAAATCCCATGGAGGACACGCCAGTCGGGATTGGAAAGCGTTCGAACCCTTGATCGGCCACAAACACAGCATGGTAGTGCGGCGGGTCGGCGGGCGAGTCGGCACCCTTAAACCGGCGCAGATTGCAGATCTGCTCGAGGGCGCAGACAAGCGCGAGGGTGGGGAAATCCTTGACCGCGTCCACACCGACCCCGAGCTTGAGGCGGACGTTTTCGAAGAGCTCGACCCGGGCAAGGCCAACAAGCTGCTCGCCGACATGAGCGACGTCGAGGTGGCCGGTGTGCTTGGTCTCATGCGCGCAGACGACGCCGCCGACGCAGTCGCAGAGTTACGACAGTCCCGCCGTCGACGAGTGCTCGATCTGATGCCGGCCGGCCAACGCACGAAGGTGATCACACTAATGGGGTTCAATTCGTCCAGCGCCGGCGGCCTGATGAGCGTCGACGTCATCTCCTGCGCCGCCACCGCCACTGCGGCGCAGGCCCTGTCGGCAATCTCAGCAGCACGGTCCATGCAGCCCGAGGCTCTGCTGAAGGTGCACGTGCTCACCGACGCCGGCCGGCTGATCGGGGTGGCGTCGGTCATCCGGCTGCTGCAATCGGAGTCGGTGACCCCGATCGTCGACATCATGGACACTGAACCATCCCGGGTCTCATGCACACACTGTCATTTGTGTGCGACCGGTTGATC
>NZ_CAIJDS010000049.1:0-60769 GCF_903819475.1 Rhodococcus sp. UFZ-B548 | reverse complement strand
TCGCGGATTGTGATGCGGTGCGGGCGGCGATTCGGCGGATCGAGAAGCAGTACGGCAAGCGTGAGGACGGTGTTCCGGTCGGGGAGGATTCGGAGCGTAACGAGTTCTATGCCTCGAAAGGCTTGTACGGGCGGGTGTCTGTGAAGGGTGATCTGGATGCTGTGAACGGGGCGCGTCTGATCACGTTGTTGTCGAGCCTGTCGGCTCCGACACCGGAGAAGGACGGTGTCAAGGACACGCGTACTCCGGCGCTACGGCGTGCGGACGGGTTTTGCGAATTGTTGCGCCGGTACGAGCGGGCGGGGTTGGGTCCGATCGAGGGTGGGGTGAAACCGCACATCACGGTCACCGCGTCGGCAAAAGACATGACCGACCTCCAAGCGTTGAAGGACTTGCTGCCGTCGACCGAGGAGTTGGGGTTCGCGTGGACGGATTGGGTGGGCCCGATCAGTATCGATACTGCGCGGATGTTGGCGTGCGACTGCACCGTGACGCGGATCTTGTTGGACGAGAATGGTGTTCCGCTCGACTGCGGCAAGGAAGCGAGAACAGCAACGGTGCCGCAGCGGCGGGCGTTGGCGGTTCGGGATGGCGGGTGCGCGTTTCCAGGGTGCGGGACTCCGTCGGGGTGGTGCGATGCTCATCATATTGTTCACTGGAATGATGGCGGCCCAACAGATCTCGACAACCTGATCTTGTTGTGTGGTCGCCATCATCGGACGATGCACCACGGAGTGGCGGGTGGAGATCGGCCCGGATCGGAAGACGGTGTTCTATCCGCCGATGTCGATCGATCCGTATCAACAGCCGATCGGCGGGAACAGCCCACCAACAGCAGCCTGAAGTGAAACAACTCGAGACGCGAGCACCGGGGCACAACCATGCCCCGGTGCTCGAGCCCGCGTTTGGGAGTCTGGGTGGTTGGCTGGGTGGCTGTGTGTCAGCTCAGCGACTTCTTGAACCCGACGTGGGAGGCGACAAATCCGAGTCGCTCGTAGAAGTCGTGGGCTTCCTTGCGAGTTTGATCCGAGGTGAGCTGCGCCAGGAACGCGCCGCGCCGGGCACCTTCTTCGCAGGCCCAACGGATCATCGAACTGCCGATGCCCTTGCTCCGGTAATCCTCGTGGACGCGAACAGCTTCGATCTGCAGTCGTGTCGCCCCCATTCGGCTCATACCCGGAATGAAGGTCAATTGCATGGTGCCGATTACCGCGTCACCGACCAGAACGGTGACGAGGAGTTGCGCCGGATCCTCGTCGATTCGCTTGAATGCGTCCTCGTAGATCGTTCGGGCCTCGGGGTTGGTCGTCTCCCGGGTGCTCCCGATCGGGTCGTCGGCGAGCAAGTCGATCAGTGCTTCCACGTGTCGAATCTCGGCCCGCGTGAGGGTGTACTCCACTCCGCCGGACTGAAATGACGTCGCAATCATCGATGCTCTCCTGAAGAAGAATGAATGTCTGAAATGTCAGACTCTCACGAGTCTCCTCCAGTGCACTCGATCACGTCCAAAAACGCATGAGGGCGTTACCGAGCATGGCGTAGTAGTCGGACACACCGCTCAGTTCGAAGATCCAGTAGATCGCATCGAAGAAGACGACATTGATCTGCGGGACAAACAGGAGCGCAACCAGCAAGAGCAGTCCGTACGGCTTGAACTGGTCGAGCTGGTGTCGTGTGTTGGGCGCGAGGTAGGGCTCCAGCGCGTTGTAACCGTCCAGACCGGGGACTGGAAGTAGGTTCAAAACTGTTGCCATGACCTGCAAGAAGGCCAGGAAACTGAGGCCGGCCCAGAACGTCAGATGCTCGGCCGATGAGCCGTACGTACGTATGACGACGAGGAGGATCACGGCGGCGACGGCGTTCGTGAACGGACCGGCGAGCGATATTCGCGCCTGCACCTTGGGCGGGAACATCCCGGTGCGCAGGTACACGGCGCCGCCGGGAAGCCCGATGCCGCCCAAGGCGATGAACAGCACCGGCAGCCCGATCGAGAGCATCGGATGGCTGTACTTGAGCGGGTTGAGCGTCAGATAACCACGAGCCTCGACGTCGGTGTCTCCGTGACGCCACGCCAGATATGCATGGGCGAACTCGTGCAAGCACAGCGTGACCACCCAGCCGGCGACCACGAGGACAAAAATACCCGCACGGCCCGCGATGGAACCCCACGTCGAGTTCCAGGCGACAACTCCGGCGACGACGGTGATCGCAACGACGCCCAGGAAGACAGGGCTCGGACGAACCGCCGACCGTGCTGCTCCGGTTCTCACCTGACCAACAACCAAGTCTTGTCGTGCCGGTAGAAGGTCGAACGCTTGAGATCGCGTGGGTTGGCCACCCCGTCGCGAACCAGATGCGCTGCCGGCGAGCCCAGCTGAATGGCTCGGCCTTCCAGCCAGCGTCGCCCGCTCCAGCGGCTCTTGCGGTCGACCGATGCCTTGATCCCGGGGAGCTTGGGGCTCGGCACAATCCGGATACCGGGGACTGTGCCGGAGAACAGCTTGTTGTCGTCGACGTACGCCTCGCCGATCAATTCGGCGGCATCGGCCGGACCCGTGACAGTTGCCGCACCGACCAGCGCGATTCCGGCGTCGTCGCGAATGAGCGGCACGGTGTGGACTGTGCCTTTCAACGCCGTGCGCGCCGCCCGGGCACCGGTTGCGAGTTTGTACGCGTCGGTTGCGTCGGACCTGTTCTCGGTGACGTAGGCGAGTTCGACGTTGAGTCGCTCCAGTCGCATCAACCGTGTCAATGCCGCGGCAAACGCGCCGTCGTTACCCACGACGATCAAGCGAGGCTCCGTGACGACCTGCAGTTGGGACAGGGCCTCGTCGAAGTCCTGCTTCTCCGGAAGTTCAGGGACAGTGAACGACGTGAGTTCACCCAGGGGGAGTGGAACCGGCGAATCGCCACATTTGAGCACCACAGGGGTCAAAGCCACTCCTAGCTCGATCAAGACTTCTTCTCGGGTAGTGGGACCTCGCCACCCTTCCCCGAAATGGCCGTCCGAATCACTGCCGACGATCTTAGTGCGAGTCTCTGTGTCGACTCGCAATCGTGATGGTCACCGGCCAAATTCTGGACCGTCAGGTCTGGTCTGGTGCTCTGGGCTAGACTGCTCCTTCGGTCACTGCAACAGTTCGGCGCTGCATCATGTGCGCGGAAGCCAGGCAGTACCAATGCGGCGGGACAACTGCTGCACGTCGACCGTAGGAGACAACGTCATGCCGGCAATCGTCCTGATCGGCGCCCAGTGGGGCGACGAAGGTAAGGGCAAAGCTACAGATCTACTGGGCGAGCAGCTTCAGTGGGTCGTGCGATACCAGGGCGGTAACAACGCCGGACACACCGTGGTTCTGCCGAACGGTGACAAGTTCGCACTGCACCTCATCCCGTCCGGAATCCTCACCCCCGCCGTCAACAACGTCATCGGTAACGGTGTCGTCGTCGACCCGGGTGTGTTGCTGACCGAATTGGCAGGCTTGGAAGAGCGCGGTGTGGACACGTCCCGCCTGCTGCTTTCTGCTGATGCGCACCTGATCATGCCGTACCACGTGGCCATCGACAAGGTCACCGAACGCTTCCTGGGAGCGAAGAAGATCGGCACGACCGGCCGCGGTATCGGCCCGTGCTACCAGGACAAGATCGCCCGTGTCGGTGTCCGTGCTGCGGACGTCCTGGACGAGAAGATCCTGACCCAGAAGGTCGAAGCGGCACTCGAATTCAAGAATCAGGTGCTGGTCAAGATCTACAACCGCAAGGCACTCGACCCGCAGCAGGTCGTCGAAGAGGTACTGACGCAGGCCGAGGGTTTCAAGCACCGCATCTCGGACACGCGCCTGGAGCTCAACCTCGCCCTCGAGCGCGGCGAGACCGTCTTGCTCGAAGGTTCGCAGGGCACTCTGCTGGACGTCGACCACGGCACGTACCCGTACGTGACCTCGTCCAACCCCACCTCGGGTGGTGCGGCGGTCGGTTCGGGCATCGGTCCCACCAAGATCACCACGGTGCTCGGAATCCTCAAGGCGTACACGACGCGTGTCGGCTCCGGTCCGTTCCCGACGGAGCTGTTCGACGATCACGGCGCATACCTGGCGAAGCAGGGCGGCGAGGTCGGTGTCACCACCGGACGCGCTCGTCGTACGGGATGGTTCGACGCTGTCATCGCGCGTTACGCGACGCGCGTCAACGGCATCACCGACTACTTCCTCACCAAGCTGGACGTGTTGAGCAGCCTCGACACCGTGCCGATCTGTGTCGCGTACGAGGTGGACGGTGTCCGCCACGACGAAATGCCGATGTCGCAGAGCGACATTCACCACGCCAAGCCCATCTACGAAGAGATGCCAGGCTGGTGGGAGGACATCTCGGAGGCTCGCACCTTCGAGGAACTGCCGCAGAATGCGCAGAACTACGTGCTTCGGCTCGAAGAGCTTTCGGGTGCGTTCATCTCCTGCATCGGTGTCGGTCCCGGCCGCGACGAGACGATCGTCCGGCGCGAGATCGTCCGCTAGTTCGTTCCCTCGAAATCCCCGCTCCTGCAAGCAGGAGCGGGGGATTCGTGTTTCAAGCCAGCTTCGACAAGTGTGCGGTGACGGTCTTCCAGTCGGGAAACTTGGTGCTGCCGAACTTGATCCACTCGCCCTCGAAACGATCTGCGCCGTTTGCTCCGCGGTCGTCGACGAGGTAATCGCCTCGATTGAGGTGCTTGTGGTGCGAGAGGATCAGACGTTTGTACGCGACGCTGCCCTCCTCCATGCCGAGGTGCTCTTGGACCCACAGAACCTTGTCGTGCCAGGCTGTGGCGTTCTTCCACGGCGCTGTCGAGAGGATGTAGGTGTCGAACTGCTGCGCCAGTTGGTGGTAGGCGTCGATAGCACCGTCGAGAGGATCCATGCGAGAGAAGATGTGCGGCGCTTCGTCGAGGTCGTTCTTGTACTTCTCCCGGACGCCGTCGGTCAGGCGATCGATGCCCGACTGGAAGTTGACCAAGGTGTTGTCGAGATCGATGTAGAGGATCTTTTTGGAAGCCGGCATGCAATCCCTCTCTGGAGACTTTCTGAGTGCGAAAAGAGTCCAGTTTTACGCAACTGGACTGAGATCAGTGAATTCTTCCCCTTGATCACAATCGCACGGAGGTCTGACAGAGTTGATCGCGCGGTCTGAAGTCTTGTCGTGGAAGATGCCGCCGAGGGGTGCTGCCAGGCGAAACTGCTCCAAACGAATGTAAGTACCTTCACCTTCGGCGGGCGCGAAGAAGTAGACGAGTGCCACGAAGAGTCCGATGCCGATCAGGGTTGCGAAGGTAGTCATGGACATATGATCAACTCGACTGGTATTGAGTTACATAGCCAAGTTGTCGATACTGGACTGCATGATGACTCGAGTTCTCGGTGCCCGTTCGCTTGCGCGCGATCTGGGGTCCTGGCAGGAAGAGTCCGGACGCAGGCCCGCGTACCGTGCGCTTGCCGACGGTATCCGCCTGCTCGTGCACGACGGTCGCGTTCCGCTGGGGGTCGCACTGCCGAGTGAGCGTGAACTCGCGGCGGTGCTCGAACTCAGTCGGACCACGATCACGTCGTCGTACTCGGTGCTGCGAGACGAGGGGTATCTGATCAGCCGGCAGGGTTCGCGAAGCACCGTGGCTTTGCCCGCCGGCGCGCGGCCGAACGGGTTGATGTTCCGCTCCCATCAACCGGGGCCGAGTGGGCCCGTCGTCGACCTCAGTTACGCGGCGATGGCAGCTCCCGCCGCTCAGGTCGAACTGGCGTATGCGTCTGCGCTGCAGGAACTTCCGAACTTCCTGCCCACGCACGGGATGGAACCGGTCGGGATCGCCGACTTGCGTGACGTGATCGCGCAGCGCTACACGGCGCGGGGTCTACCCACCACCGCCGAACAGATCATGGTGACCTCGGGTGCGCAGCACGCGCTTCGATTGTTGCTGTCGGTGCTCACCTCACCCGGCGAGCGAGTGCTGGTCGATCATCCGACGTACCCCAATGCGCTGGAAGCGATTCGGCGAAACGGCGCTCGGCCCGTACCGGTTCCGGTCCGACCGGAGTTCGCGGCGGCCGGAGCCTGGGATCTCGACGGGATTCGAAGTGCAGCAAGGCAAACCGCTGCCAGAATGGCGTACCTGATTCCCGACTTTCACAACCCGACCGGCCTCTGCATGGACTCTTCCGGCCGCGCCGAGCTTGCGAAGATTGCGCACGAAACGCGAATGACTCTGGTCGTCGACGAGACGATGGTGGACCTGTGGCTCGACGCACCGCCGCCGGCGCCGGTCGCGTCACATGGGCGAGGCGCGGCGAAAACCGAAGTGGTGACCCTCGGTTCGACGGCGAAGTCGCTGTGGGGCGGGCTACGTGTCGGTTGGATTCGCGCCGATGCCGCGCTCATCACCCAGTTGGTAGGGGCGCGCGCCGCGGTCGACCTCGGTACTCCCGTCATGGATCAGTTGGCAGCCGCTTACTTGCTCGCCGACGACCGCTCGTTGCTCGAACAGCGTCGCGAAGTGCTGCGAGAACAGCGTGCGGTACTCCTCGGCGCAGTGGCAGAGCATCTGCCCGACTGGCGTCCCACCATCGGCTCCGGTGGAATGTCGGTCTGGATGCGAATGTCCGCACCAGTCTCGACGGCGTTGGCGGCGGTGGCACCCAACTTCGGTGTACTCCTTGCCGCCGGCCCCCGTTTCGGCGTCGAAGGTGCGTTCGAACGATTCATCCGCGTGCCGTACGCACGTTCTCCCGAGGACCTCATTCGCGGCGTCGCGTCCATCGCCGCTGCGTACGACACCCTCGCGACGGATCGCGACACGGCAGACCAACGAATGGTCGTCGTCTGAGAACTGGGTACACACCCTGAAAGTGGTGTGAAACCAGGAGGTAGGGCATGACGGCGGTAGACGGTACAGGCGCAGCGGGAACAAGTGCGGCGGACGCGCTCGCAGAACGATTGTTCGCGGCCACGCTCGGGGCGTCGGAGCTGCAGGCTGTGTATCTGGGCGACCGGCTGGGCTGGTACCGCGCGCTGAGCGATCACGGCCCGCTCACGTCGACGGAGCTGGCGGACCGGACAGGGACCGTCGAAAGGTATGCGCGGGAGTGGCTCGAGCAGCAGGCCGTCGCCGGTTATGTGGAGGTCAATTCGGATGCCGATCGCCGGTACAGCCTGCCGCAGGCCCACGCCGATGTTCTGGTCGACGACGAGAACCTGCTTTTTCTGGCGCCGTTGGCGAGGCTGTTCGTCGCGACGACGTCGTCGATGCCGCGTCTACTCGACGCTTATCGTCACGGCGGGGGAGTCACGTGGGAATCGATGGGCCCCGATGCTCGCGAGGGCCAGGCGCTGCTGAACCGGCCGATGTATCTCCAGCAGCTCTGTCAGCAGTTCCTGCCGGTAGTCACCGACCTGCACGCCATTCTTGTCGGCGGCGGGCAGGTCGCTGATCTCGGGATGGGGGAGGGCTGGTCGTCGATCGCGCTCGCCCTCGGATACCCGAAGATCGAAGTGCACGGCTTCGACGTCGACGCGGCATCGGTGAACGCTGCCCGTCGTAACGCCCACGATCGTGGGGTGGACGACCGAGTACATTTCTCGTTGGTCGACGTCGCCGGACAGGCTCCTGAGGCCGGGCGAGTCGATGCCGGGACCTACGATGCCGTCTTCGCCTTCGAGTGCCTTCACGACGTTCCGGATCCGGTGGGATTTCTGTCCACGGCTCGGGCGATTGCCCAGCCGGGCGCCCCGGTGATCGTCATGGACGAACGAACGGCAGATGCGTTCGATCCCGAGGCTGGTCCGATCGAGCAATTGCTGTACGGATTTTCGCTGACGTGCTGTCTGCCCGACAGCCTGTCACATCCGGGGAGCGTTGCCACCGGGACGGTGATGAGGCACTCGACACTCGAAAGCTATGCCAAGGCGGCCGGTTTCGAGCGGGTTGACGTGCTGCCGATCGAGCACGAGATGTTCAGGTTCTACAGGTTGGGCTGACGCCCCGTGCGTGGTTAGAGAGTCCTGAGGCTCCTTAACCGCGCACGGGGCCGAAGGCCCTAGGTCCAGACCGTGTCGATATCCGTCGCCTCACGCGCCGGCGCAGCGGGCGTCGCGGTGGGCGTGCGCGAGAAGCGCGGTGCGGGAGCATGCTGAGTGACGCCGTCGAGTTCGATGAGCGAACCGCGGGCCGCGATGTGTTCGTTGGACGGAGCCTCGGCGAAAGTCAGGACAGGGGAGACACAGGCGTCGGTGCCGAGGAAGATCTTGGCCCACTCGTCGCGAGTCTTGGACAAGAACTTTTCGGTGAAGAGCGTCTTCATGTCGTCCCACTTGGACGTGTCCATCTGGTGAGGGAGCGTCGCGGGATCGAGTTCGAGGCCCTCGAGCAACAATGCGTAGAACTGCGGTTCGATGGATCCGACGGCCATGTACTTGCCGTCGGAGGTCTCGTAGGTGTCGTAGAACGGAGCGCCGGTGTCGAGGAGGTTGACGCCGCGCTCGTCGGACCAGACGCCGCGACCGCGGAATGCCCACATCATGTGCGAGAGCGCGAGGGTTCCGTCGACCATCGCCGCGTCGACGACCTGGCCCTTACCGGACGTCGAGCGCTCGACGAGAGCCGACAGAATGCCGAAGATCAGGAACATGGAACCGCCGCCGAAATCGCCGACCATGTTGAGCGGCGGGACGGGGCGTTCACCCTTGCGTCCGATGGCGTTGAGGACACCGGTCAGTGAGATGTAGTTGATGTCGTGACCGGCGGCGTTGGCGAGCGGTCCTTCCTGTCCCCAGCCCGTCATACGGGCGTAAACGAGGCGCGGATTGCGCTCCGACACCACGTCGGGTCCGAGTCCCATGCGTTCCATGACGCCGGGGCGGAAGCCCTCGATGAGGACGTCGGCGCGGCCCAGGAGATCGAGAACCTTGGCGACGTCGGCCGGATCCTTCAGGTTGGCCTCGACGATGCGGCGGCCGCGCTTGATCTGGTCGGTTGCGTTCGAGTCCTGCGGAATCTGCCCTGCGCGCTGCACGATGACGATGTCGGCGCCCATGTCCGCCAAAAGCGTCGCGGCGTGCGGGCCCGGTCCCAATCCAGCGAATTCCACGATCCGAATGCCCGCGAGCGGGCCCTTCTTCTCCACAGCTTCTGCAGACACACGCACTCCCAATTCAGACGGTGACAACACTCCTGACTCGACGGTAACGTGTCGAATCGGTCAGGTGTGCTCCGGGGCACTGTGTCCGCCGAGGGAGGCGCCGATCACTAGACGGCGGCACCCTCGAACTGAGCGTTGTAGAGACGGAAGTACGCGCCCGCAGCTGCGATGAGTTCGTCGTGTGTGCCCTGCTCGACGATCTTGCCCGCCTCCATCACGACGATCAGATCGGCGTTACGGATGGTGGAGAGCCGGTGCGCGATGATGAAGCTGGTGCGCCCGACGCGCAACGCGGACATTGCTTGCTGCACAAGCTGTTCCGTACGTGTGTCGACCGAGCTGGTCGCCTCGTCGAGAATCAGCAGCGACGGCTCCGACAGGAATGCTCGGGCAATCGTGATGAGCTGCTTCTCGCCGGAGCTGATGTTCGATGCCTCCTCGTCCAGCACGGTGTCGTACCCGTCCGGGAGCGTGTGGATGAAGCGGTCGACGAAGGCAGCGCGTGCGGCTTCGTGGATCTCGTATTCACTGGCGTCGAGCCGGCCGTACGCGATGTTGTCGCGGATCGTTCCGCCGAAGAGCCAGGTGTCCTGCAGGACCATGCCGACGTGCTTGCGCAAGTCGGAGCGGCGCATCTGCGAGATGTCGACGTCGTCGAGAGTGATTCGGCCCGAGTCGACTTCGTAGAAGCGCATGAGCAGGTTGACCAAGGTGGTCTTGCCGGCACCGGTGGGTCCGACGATGGCGACCATCTGCCCGGGCCGAGCCGTCAGGTACACGTTCTCGATCAACGGCTTGTCCGGCTCGTAGCGGAACGAGACGTTCTCGAACTCGATGTGTCCGACGTTGCGATGGCGTCCGGCAGGCTCGGGCATTAGTGGCACGTCGATGTCGGGCGACTGCTCGGGTTCGTCGAGAAGCTCGAAGACCCGCTCAGCCGACGCGGCTCCGGACTGCAGGCTCGTCGACATGGACGCGATCTGCGTGAGTGGTTGGCTGAACTGGCGCGAATAGACGATGAACGCCTGAACGTCACCGAGTGACATGTTGCCGCTGGCGACCTTGAGTGCGCCGACCACAGCGAGCAGCACGTAGGTGATGTTTCCGACGAAGTTCATGACCGGCATGATCAGGCTGGAGAGGAACTGTGCGCCGAAGGACGCGTCGAGGAGTTTCTTGTTCTGCTCGGCGAATTCACGCTCGGCTTCGGCCTGATGCCCGTACACGCGTACCAGGTCGCGACCGCTGTAGTTCTCCTCGATCTGTGCGTTGATCTTGCCCGTCTCGGTCCACTGAGCCTTGTACAACACCTGTGCACGCTTGGCGACCCTGGCAACGAGGAGCACCGATACCGGCACCGCAATCAGTGCGATCAGGGCGAGCATCGGGGAGATGACGAACATCATCGTCAGGACGCCGAGGACGGTGAGCACCGACGTCAGGAGTGAGGTCAACGTCGACGACAACGTCGACGAGATGTTGTCGATGTCGTTGGTGACGCGGCTGAGGATCTCGCCGCGCGGCGTCTTGTCGAAGTATGGAAGGGGGAGACGGTGAAGCTTCGCCTCGACCGAGGCACGCAGGTTGTAGATGGTCTTCTGGACGATGATGTTGAGGAGGAATGCTTCCAACCAGGCAAGTAGCGACGAGAGCAAGTACACGACGATCGCGAGCATGACGACTTTGCCGATGGCGTCGAAGTTCAGACCTACACCGGGAACGACGTCGGTCGAGTTGGCGACGAGGTCGGCGAACGTCGAATTTCCTGATGCGCGGATCGCCTCTGCTGCCTGATCGCGGGTCAGTCCGGCGGGCAGGCTCTTGCCGATGAACCCGGCGAAGATGAGGTCTGTCGCGTGACCGAGGATCTTCGGCACCGCGACGGAGAGCGCGATGCTGGCGATCGTCGCAACGACGACACAGACGACCGCAAACTTGTGTGGCTGCAGAAGCGAGAGAAGCCGCTTCATCGTCGCCTTGAAGTGGCGAGGTTTGGTGTCCGTCGCGGTCAGCGCAGGCTTCGGCTCTTTGTCGGGATTCTCGGGGCTACTCGACTTCGCATCCCCGTCCGCGGATTCAGGTTCGCTCGGGATCTTGGCGAACACCACCGTCGGGGCATCGTCGAAGTACTGGCTGTTGGGGCTGCCCCACGTCGGGTCCTGCGGGCTGGTCATGCGCTCATCTCCGCGGGAATCTGGGAAGCCACGATCTCTTGGTACGTCGGACAGTTGGCCAGGAGGAACTGATGGTCGCCGAGACCGACCGGAGCGCCGTCTTCGAGGACCATGATCTGGTCGGCATCGATGATGGACGCGACGCGCTGCGCGACGATGATGACCGTCGAATGAGTCGAGACCGTGCGGAGTTCGCGTCGGACTGCGGCGTCGGTGTGCATGTCGAGTGCGGAGAACGAATCGTCGAAGACGAAGATCCGGGGTCTGCGGACCACAGCTCTGGCGATGGCGAGACGTTGTTTCTGTCCGCCCGAGAGATTGCCGCCGCCCTGCGCGATCGGAGACTCGAGACCGTCGGACAGTTCCCGGACGAATTCGTCTGCCTGGGCGATGGTGAGGGCTGCCCAGATGTCGTCGTCGGTGGCGGTCGGGTTTCCGTAGCGGATGTTGCTCGCGATCGTGCCGGCGAACAGGTAGGCCTTCTGGGGCACGTATCCGAAGTTGGCGAAGAGTTCGTCCTGATCCCAGCCACGCACGTCCAAGCCGTCGACCAGGACGGCGCCGGCCGTGACGTCGAACAGTCGGGGGATGAGTGAGACGAGGGTCGATTTGCCACTACCGGTACTGCCAACGATCGCGGTGACCGTTCCTGGCATGCATCGCATCGAGACATTCGACAGGACCGGCGTTTCAGCTCCCGGATACGTGAATCCGGCTCCACCGAACTCGACAACGCCGTAGGGGCTGGTCGGGCGAAGGGGCTGGGCCGGTGCGGGCACGGTCGGCTCGGTGTCGAGTACCTCGGTGATGCGGTCGGCACACACGGCCGCGCGGGGGATCACGACGGCCAACATGGTCGCCATGACCACGGACATCAGGATCTGCATGACGTAGGCGAGGAAGGCGCTGATCTGGCCGATCTGCATGTCTCCGGTATCGACCAGATGCGCGCCGAACCACAGCACCGCGACGCTCGACAGGTTGGCGATCAACATGACGGTGGGCAGCAGAACCGCCTGGTAGCGACCGATGAGGAGCGAGGTGTCGGTCAGTTCCTTGTTGGCTTTGTCGAAGCGGATCGTCTCGTCGGGTTCTCGAACGAAGGCGCGGATGACACGCATACCGGTGAGCTGTTCGCGCAGTGATCGATTGATGTTGTCGATCCGCGTCTGCATCGTCCGGAAATGCGGGATCAGCTTGGCCACCACGACCGAGACGGTGATGCCGAGCAGTGGTACCGAAATCGTCAGGAGCCAGGACATCTGCAGGTTCTCGCGCAGCGCCATGATGATGCCGCCGATACACATCAGTGGGGCGCTGACGAGCATCGAGGACGTCAGCATGACCAGGGCCTGGATCTGCAGGACGTCGTTGGTGTTCCGTGTGATCAGCGTCGGCGCACCGAAACTGTTGAATTCGCGATCAGAGAAGCTGCCGACGGCCTTGTAAAAGGCGCCTCGAACGTCGTGGCCGAAGCCCATCGACGATTTTGCCGCCAGATAGGTCGACGCGACCGACGCGATGATCGACGCAAGCGAGACCAGCAGCATGATCCCGCCGGTGGACATGATGAATCCGGTGTCGCCTCGGGCGACACCGTCGTCGATGATCCGAGCGTTGAGCGTGGGGAGGACTAACGACGCGATGGCCCCGAAGAGTTGAAGTGCGAGGACCCCGGCAAGCAACCAGCGGTACGGCGGCAGGTACGCCTTGAGGAGTTTTGCTAGCACGACGGTTCCCGGTGAGTTGCTTCGGTTGCCGCTCGTTCGCGATTGATCACAAGCACACGGTATGACAGATCGTGGTCGAGGTTGGCACCGACTCTGACGATTGCATCCATTTGTCCAAATCGAATGTGATGTCCAACACACTTGAATTCGATATTGGTTTCAGGTCACAGGGCCTGAACTGCTGGTTTACACATTGCTCCAATATGTCACGGTCCTTCTTGGATAGAAACAAACTGGACGTACGTATTTAGCTTGGCTACAAAGAGGCGGAGCGAACAAAACGTGCGCCGCGTCATAGATATTCATGCAAGGAGTCACACATGGGATCCCTCGGAAACCTTCTCAAGGCCAACGGCATGGGCTGGGGCATTCTCCAGCTTCTTCCCCTGGTCAACATGCTCAAGACCCTTCAGGGGCTGGACACCGCGAGCTCGAACTCCTGACGTTCGACCACAACAATTCTTCCGAAACAACACAGGAGTAGTCGCATGACCTCAATTCAGAATCTCGACGCCTTCCTCAAGAGCGTTCTCGCATTCGTGACCAAGTTGAACGCGGGATCGGCGGACGGCTCGGGTTCGGCTGGTTCCACTGCCGAGTAATTCTCGGTCCCCACTTCATTTCAACTGCATCCCGACATAAGGAGGCCCGACATGGGTTCGTTCGAAGACTTCAGCGGCGTCGTCAAGACGTTCATTCCGGTACTCAAGGACCTGTTCACGGCACTCGGTGGTGGCTCGCTCACCCCGGGCACAGGATCGGCGGCTGACAAGTAAGTCCCGTTTGTCCGAAAGTGTGGCTCGCGGTTGTCTGCGGGCCACACTTTTTGCATTTCAATTGTGAGCTAAATCACATTATGGGATATTTCGAACCGTCTATTTGGCCTCTGAACTGCAATTATGTCAGAAGGTGTTACCGACAGTTCAAGTTGGTAGCTATTCGGTAGCTAGACAAGTGTGGGCAGTCAGTCTATAAATGCAGGCAGCGCCAAGTTAGTGCGCTACATCACAGCTCGGGATGTTGTTCGGGGGGCGGTTCAGCCATCCGCGCGGCAGAAGTTCCCGAACCATCTCGGCCACCGCCTGCGGCCGGAATGGCGCTGGAACATCACACCACCTCACAAACAGGAGAACCTCCTATGTTCGGATCACTCAGCACCCTCGGACCCCTGCTCACCGCGCTCGGAGCTTTCCTCAAGTCCGTTCCCACCGAATCGCTGTCCGGCGAGGGCGAGGGCTCGTCCACCGGTTCACTCTCGGGTCTGTCCAGCGGATCCGCCGAGTAGTCATCCCTTCCGGCAGGTCCATTCGGCTCTGCCAATCGGATTGCATGCAGGTGCCCTCTGTCCACTGTCGTGGCCGGAGGGCACCCGCGTTTGCGGAGATTTTCGTAGTTGCCGTTTTGGCGTGTGAACACAGAACTGTGAGTGGCAGCACCTGCGTACGATGGTTCGACGACATCGGCATACGGTCACCGCGACGTCCGGTGCTCCCGAATTCAGAGGTAGCCGACCGCGAGGTGACGCATGGTAGGGACGAGTCGCTTTCTGCGCCTTCTCCTAGTGCTGGCCGTTGTACTTGCGGCTTCGTTGATCGGCATCCTCACGCGCCCACCAGGTTTGCTCGCGACATTCTGGTGCGCCAACGCCATTCTGCTGGGAATGATGGTCAGATGGCCGGTCCTGATCGAGTGGCCGACGTGGATCGCTGCGGCTGTCGGATACGTCTGCGCTGACCTGATCACCGGCAACTCGCTCTCGCTTGCGGTGCAGTTGAACGGGGCGAACCTCGCCGGAGTCACAGTCGGTGTTCTTGTTCTGTACTACTTGAAGCGCACACCGTTCCGATTGGTCGATTCGCAGTCGCTGGTGTGGATGGTCTTCGTCTCGTTCGTCGCGGCGACTGGTACCGCGGCCACTGCCGGCGCCTTGGACCGGCTCTTACGCGGTCAGTCCTTTACCGACACGTTCTTCCACTGGGGTGCCACCGAGGTCATGGCGTACCTGCTGGTCCTTCCTCTCATTCTCACTCTCACCATCCCGTCGAGCCTTGCCGAGTTCCGCAGCAAACTGACTGCCAAAACCGTCGCCGCTATGAGCGTTCCGCTACTCGCCACTGCAGCCTGCGTGCCGATCGCCCTCAGCATCGAAGGGCCGATCGCGCTGGTCCTTCCGATTCCGGCTCTCCTGTGGTGCGCCACTCGCATCTCGGTTCCGAGCACTGCCTTCGTTTCAGTGGTCTGGTCGGTGTGGTCACTCATGATGGCGGGAAGCGGTCGACTCGATATCGGAGATCAAGCTGCCTCGACGTGGAACGAGGACGTCATCACGTCCATTGCCGTCACGCTGATCGCGTTGGGGCCGATCGCGGTTGCCTGTGCGACCGAGGAACGTCGCGCTGCCGAGCGTGAGCTCTTCCTTGCTGTCGAATTCGACCATCTGACCGGGGTCCTCTCGCGTGGTGCGTTTCTCGGACACGCGGAATCGGAGCTTGCCGCCGCGGCTCGCACACAATCCCCGGTCGGCCTGCTGATGCTCGACCTGGACCACTTCAAGAGCATCAACGACACGCATGGACATATGACCGGTGACAGCGTTCTCGCGAACTTCGCCGAACGGGCCGCTGACCGATTGTCGGACGGCGATCTGATCGGAAGGCTCGGCGGCGAGGAGTTCGCCATTCTGCTTCCGGACTGCAGCTACGCGCGAGCAGTCGATGTGGCCGAGGCGGTCCGCGGCGCGCAAGTCGAGTACTCGGCCGAATCAGAAGTGACGAGCACCGTCAGTGTCGGCGTCGCGTGGGTCGATCATGCGACGCCGACGTTGACCACCCTTATGACCGTCGCGGACGAGGCTCTGTACGAAGCCAAGCGCGCCGGGCGCAACCTCGTGAAAGTGCGCCGGCTCGGCAACGATGCATTGCCGCAACGGAATTCCGAGCCGGATATGGCCACCCGCACCTATCGCAAACCTGACATACCACGAACGATCAGGCGAGGATTTGGCCGCGAAGGTGTGGTGGACGGCCGATAACCGCGCTGACCTGCATCGGGATTGGCATATAGTCGCACCCATGCAGCTTGATTCGACGCCTTCGCCCCTGCCGACGCTTCCGCTCCGATTCGGAACTCCCCTGACCGAGAACTCCATCCGCGTGATGATGTTGGGATCAGGCGAGTTGGGTAAGGAAGTTGTCATCGCGTTGCAGCGTCTTGGCGTCGAAGTGATTGCGGTGGATCGGTATCCCGATGCCCCTGGGCACCAGGTGGCTCATCGTGCGCATACCGTCGACATGACCGATCCGGAAGCGCTGCTTGCCGTCATCGAGTTGGAAAAGCCTCACTTCGTGGTTCCCGAGATCGAGGCCATTGCGACGGATGCGCTTGCACTCGTTGAAGAACGCGGGGCCGCGGTGGTCATTCCCACCGCCCGCGCCACCCAGCTCACGATGAACCGTGAGGGGATCCGTCGGCTCGCGGCCGAGGAGTTGGGCCTGCCCACTTCGCCGTACGCTTTCGCGGACTCGCTTGCCGAAGTGCAGGCAGCGACAGACCGAATCGGTTTCCCGTGCGTCATCAAGCCCGTCATGTCCTCGTCGGGGAAGGGACAGTCGACGGTTCGATCCGCCGAAGATCTCGACGCCGCATGGGATTACGCGATGGCCGGAGGTCGTGTGAATCACGGCCGGGTGATCGTCGAGGGTTTTGTCGATTTCGATTACGAGATAACACAATTGACGGTTCGCGCCGTCGGTGAGAGCGGTCAGGTCGAGACGTCGTTCTGCGAGCCGATCGGGCACCTGCAGGAAGCCGGTGACTACATCGAATCGTGGCAGCCGCAGCAGATGTCCGCAGTTGCCCTCGCCTCGGCCCGAGACGTCGCCGAGAAGGTGACCACGGCTCTGGGCGGGCGAGGCATCTTCGGCGTCGAGCTATTCGTGAAGGGTGACGACGTCTTCTTCTCCGAAGTGAGCCCACGGCCGCACGACACCGGATTGGTGACTCTGCGGACGCAGCGACTTTCGGAGTTCGAGCTGCATGCCCGCGCGATCCTGGGATTGCCGGTCGACACGACGCTCACGGTGCCGGGAGCATCGGCGGTGATCTACGGCGGAATGGAGGCCAAGGGGATCGGATTCGACGGCGTCGCCGAGGCACTCTCGGTTCCCGAGACGGACCTGCGGCTCTTCGGCAAGCCCGAGAGCTTCACGCGTCGTCGCATGGGTGTTGCAGTGTCGACGGCCGCCGATGCGCCGACTGCACGCGCCCGTGCTCGCGAGGCCGCGTCGAAGGTGCGTCCCGTCGGATGAGTCCTGTGGCCGAGGTCCTCGTCGGGCTGGTCATCCTGGTCGGTCTGATCGGTGTCGTCGTTCCGATTCTTCCGGGGACACTTCTCGTTTTCGGTGCAATTCTGGTGTGGGCGATCATGACCGGCGGCGCGACGGCGTGGACGGTGTTCGCGCTGTCCACGCTGGCACTGGTGGTCACCGGGATCGTGAAGTACACCTGGCCAGGCAAGCGGATGAAGTCCGGGGGAGTGCCCAACCTGTCGGTGGTGGTCGGCGGCGTCGTCGGCATCATCGGGTTCTTCGTGATTCCGGTCGTGGGCTTGTTCCTCGGATTCATCGTCGGAACGTATTTCGCCGAACTAGCGCGGCTGCGCCGTTACGACATCGCCTGGTCGTCGACGCTTCACGCGGTGAAGGCAGTCGGATTGTCCATGCTGGTGGAACTGTTCGGAGCGCTGATCGCGGCGGGGCTGTGGCTGGGAGCCGTCGCGTTCACTTGAGCGCAGCGGTACCAGGAGCGGGCGTTGTCGCACATGACCGCGGACAGGTCGTCGCCGACAGCTTCGGCGATCACGTCCAGGTCGTGGACCTCGAACGCTCGACGTGCCCGTGTGCCGGGTAGATCGGTGCCGAACATCAGCGCAGCGGGGTTGACCGCGTGGATCTGGCGAAGCACGTCGCCGACGTCGGAGATGGTGGTGCGTCCGAACCCGGTGGCTTTGACGCGTACCCCGCGGTCGACGAGGTTCAGGAGATACGGCAGTCCGCGGGTGGACATTCCCAAGTGGTCGATGCTCACCGCCGGCAATTTGGCGAAGACGGGTTCCAGCGACAGCAACAGCGTGGCATCGACGTAGAACTCGGCGTGCCAGCCGACCAGATCGAATGCGCGGTTGGCGAGATCGGCGAGTAGACGCAGGTCGGTGGCGCCTCGGCGCAGATTGAATCGGACGGCGCGCACTCCCAGCGCGTCCAGCGCAACGATGTCTTCATCCGTCGCATCGAGCGGCAAAGCAGTGACGCCCACCCAGCCTTCGCCGAGTTCGGACAAGGCGGCTTTCAGGTATTCCTGGTCATTGCCCTGGTACGACGCGGTCACCACCGCGCCGCCGTCGACACTCAGGCCCTTCAGTGAGGCAAGCCGGGCCCGGTAATCGGCCACGGTGAAGGGCTCAGGCAGGTACCCGTGATTCTCGACCAGCGGGAAGCGCGGGTCGATGATATGCACGTGGGCGTCAAACACGGGGTCTATTTTGCCCTGTTGCCTTGGGTCCCCGCACACACCACCGGCCCGATGTGACCTGGGTCGCGTCGGGCCGGTGGAGGGCTTCTGTTCAGTTACTTCTGCGCACTCAGTTCGCGCGGTCGGGCTCGGATGCCTTCAGCATGTCGTGACGCTCGACGACCTTGATGCGCTCACGGCCTTCGGGCTCGCCCAGGCTGCGCTCGTGCGCGTCGAGGCGGTACCAGCCCTGCCAGGTCGTGTACGGCACCTGCTTGCCTTCGAGGAACTCGATGACGGCGTTCTCGTCGGGGTTCGCGGCGCCGGCGAAGCCGACGGAATCCTCGAGAAGATTCGCGACGGTTTCGTTGGCGTCACCCTTCGTGTGGCCGATGAGGCCGACGGGGCCGCGCTTGATCCAGCCGGTGACGTAGGTGGCCGGCATGAACCGGGCTGCGCCCTCGGCGTTGTCGTCGGCGACGACGCGTCCGGCGTCGTTGGGGACGGTGCCCGCCTGGTCGTCGAACGGCAGCTGCGTGACGTTCTGCGAGAGGTAACCGACGGCGCGGTACACGGCCTGGACATCCCAGTCCTTGTACGTGCCGGTGCCCTTGACGTTGCCGGTGCCGTCGAGCTGAGTGCGCTCGGTGCGCAGGCCGACGACCTTGCCGTCTTCACCGAGGATCTCCGTGGGAGATTCGAAGAAGTGCAGGAACAGCTTGTGGGGGCGGGCTCCGACGTCGCGGATTGCCCAGTCCTGCAGCGTGTTCGCGACCATGTCGACCTGCTTGGAGTTGCGGCGAGCCTGCTCCGAGCCCTCGTCGTAGTCGATGTCCTCGGGGTCGACGATGACCTCGATGGTCGGGGAATGGTCGAGCTCACGCAGTTCGAGAGGCGTGAACTTGGCCTGGGCCGGGCCACGGCGTCCGAAGACGTGAACCTCGACGGCCTTGTTGTTCTTGAGGCCCTCGTAGACGTTGGCGGGGATCTCGGTCGGCAGCAGTTCGTCGCCGGTCTTGGCGAGAACGCGGGCGATGTCGAGCGCAACGTTGCCCACGCCGAGGACGGCGACCTTCTCGGCTTCGAGCGGCCACGTACGCGGTACGTCGGGGTGGCCGTCGTACCAGGAGACGAAGTCGGCCGCGCCGTAGCTGCCGTCGAGTTCGATACCCGGGATGCCGAGCGCGCGGTCGGCGTTGGCGCCGGTCGAGAAGATGACCGCGTCGTAGAACGACTGCAGGTCGTCAAGGGTGATGTCGGTGCCGTAGTCGATGTTGCCGAGCAGGCGGACCTGAGGCTTGTCGAGCACCTTGTGCAGAGCGGTGATGATGCCCTTGATGCGCGGATGATCAGGCGCGACGCCGTAACGAATCAGGCCGAAGGGCGCGGGCATGCGCTCGAAGAGGTCGATGCTGACGCCGCGGCCGGAGACTGCGGTGTCGGATTTCATGAGGGCGTCGGCGGCGTAGATGCCGGCGGGGCCGGCGCCGACGATCGCGACCCGGAGTGGGCGGTTGGAGTCAGTCATCGTGAGGACAGCTACCTTCTTCGAAGTTCGGACAACATATCGACAAGTATCCAATTTAGCCGAACCTAAGCACAGTGCCTCGGTTGCGGCCGAACGGATCCACACTCTCACTCGATCGGTTGTGGGTAAACCTATTCTTTCTTCCCATTCTCCCGTTGTCTCGGGTATTCGGGGTAGGGGCCTGGTCCTTGACGGGCCACAATTTCAAGTTGTGGGGGAGTATTGGCGTTATGAGTGACGAGCTTCGCGAATCCGACAACATCGATGGCAAGAAGGCGTCTGCGGGGCCGTTCCTCTTGGCTGTTGCCATCGTCGCCTTGATCCTGGGTGGAATCTTCGTCGCATCGTGGATCTCGCCGGCCGAGGAGAACGTCACCGAGTCGGACCGCGTGAGCCGCTCCGTCACCGACTACGTCGATGCCGAGAATCGAAATGACGCGGAGACGGTCAAGACCCTGACCTGCGCGAGCTTCAATTCGAGCACTGGTCCGATGGCCGGAGTCGACGGGACGGTCGAACTGAAGGGTGTGGACGGGGTCGTGGTCAACGGCGATCGCGCCAGGGCCGACGTGACGATCACCGGCGGCGGAGCGGGCGAGCGGGTCTCGACCTGGGCCCTGACCCGTGACGGCAACCGTTGGGTCGTCTGTAACTGACGGCCCGCTCAGGCGCTCAGGGCAGTCTTGTGAAAACATGGACTACGTGAGTTACGCAGGCGATCTGACGCCGGAGCAAGCCTGGGAGCTGCTCCGCGAAAACCCCGACGCCGTGCTGGTCGACGTGCGGACCGATGCGGAGTGGAAGTACGTCGGTGTCCCCGATGTTTCCTCCCTCGGCAAGCAGGCCGCACTGATCGAATGGGTGAGCCACCCGACCGGCGCGCGCAATGACAACTTCGTCGACCAGTTGAAGGAAGCCGGCATCACCGCCGATTCCTCCGGGTCGGAGCGTCCGGTGATCTTCCTGTGTCGATCCGGACAACGTTCCATCGGTGCGGCGGAAGCTGCGACTGCGGCGGGCATCGGCCCGTCGTACAACGTGCTCGACGGGTTCGAAGGCGCATTGGGTGCCGACGGACATCGCGGACTTGTAGGTTGGCGGGCCATCGGCTTGCCATGGAGGCAGCAGTGAGCGGAATTCCCCAGGGTGGCGCATTTCAACGAGCGCTGCCGGACGACGTCGGTCTCGGCACTCTCGGTGTTCGCGGCGGACTGATGCGTACCGGGTTCGAGGAGACTTCCGAAGCGTTGTTCCTCAACTCCGGATTCGTCTACGAGAGTGCAGAAGCCGCCGAACAAGCCTTCACCGGCGAGGTGGATCATTTTGTCTACTCCCGCTACGGCAATCCGACGGTCAAGATGTTCGAAGAGCGTTTGCGTCTCATCGAAGGCGCAGAAGCGTGCTTTGCGACGGCCAGCGGAATGTCGGCAGTCTTCACGGCGTTGGGCGCACTGTTGGCCAACGGCGACCGATTGGTTGCCGCGCGCAGCCTCTTCGGATCCTGCTTCGTGGTGTGCAACGAGATCCTTCCGCGCTGGGGCGTCGAGGTTGTTTTCGTCGACGGTGAGGACAACGCGCAGTGGGAAGAGGCGCTGTCCGTGCCGACCACTGCCGTGTTCTTCGAGACGCCGTCCAACCCGATGCAGTCCCTCGTCGACGTTCGGCGGGTGTCGGAGCTTGCTCATGCTGCCGGTGCAAAGGTAGTGCTGGACAACGTCTTCGCGACGCCGCTTCTGCAGCGCAGCCTCGATCTGGGCGCCGACGTCGTGGTGTACTCCGGTACCAAGCACATCGACGGTCAAGGCCGCGTGCTCGGCGGCGCGATCCTCGGCACCGAGGAATACATCAGCGGTCCCGTCCGAGAACTGATGCGGCACACCGGTCCTGCGCTCAGCCCGTTTAATGCGTGGACTCTGCTCAAGGGTCTCGAAACCATGCCGGTCCGTATTCGGCATTCCGTGGCTTCGGCACTCGAGATCGCCGAATTCCTCGAAGGACACTCCGGCGTCAAGTGGGTCAAGTATCCGTACCTGACTTCGCACCCGCAGCACGAACTCGCGAAGTCTCAAATGAGCGGCGGCGGAACTGTAGTCACATTCGAGCTCAATGCGCCTGACGGCGAGGGCAAGAAGCGGGCGTTCGAGGTTCTCAACGGCCTGCGCGTCATCGACATCTCCAACAACTTGGGAGATTCCAAGTCGTTGATCACCCACCCCGCAACCACAACGCACCGGGCCATGGGGCCGGAAGGCCGTGCAGCAGTGGGTCTTACAGACGGAGTTGTCCGTCTGTCCGTCGGGCTTGAAGACACGGCTGATCTGTTGGCTGATCTGAAGCGAGCTCTGGGGTAGTCCCGTCGCAAGCCGCGGAGAGTTTCGAGGGTAGTACCGTCGAAGCTCTCCGCTCAGATTGGCGCCAATTGTTGTGTGACGAGGCTGAGGCCGGCCATGTTCAGGGTTCCACCTGCGCTGAGTGGGTCGTTCGGAAGGATGCTGAACGCCACGGTTACCAGAACGTCTTGGGCATTCTGCGCTGAGGTGAGGTCACTGCGGATCTTGGGAGTCAGTGTGCTGTTGTACAATTCGACGTTCGACTGTGTTGTTACATAGGTTCTGAATGCGTTGACAGTAGTTGGCAGGGTGCCACCGGCAAGTGATGGGTCCGCGGTTACCGATGCTCGCAACCGAGGGCCAGTAGCTGAAACCGGTGAATAGCAGTAGTAGACGTAGTCGTAGCCGGCCCGCAGTCTGAACGAAGCGATATCGGCAATTTCGGTGTAAATGTTCGGGTTGGGGTCTGGGGCGTACACTCTCTCGGACCACCCGCTCGCGCCGTCTTTGACACACGCCCCGAGGGACAACGTGCCTGCCGTGACCTTCGCGCCCGACAGTGATTCCTGGTCGACCCATTTTGCGAGTGAGTTTCCCCCGCCGAGCATGACCGCCAGCGCGACGGTCGCTGCAAGCGCACCCTTTATTTGTCTCTGCATCAGGGCACCAAGTCCTCGATCTCGGCCGGAAGTTCGCCCGTTGCTGTCTGTCGCACTCCCGCTCCGGTTGTGAATTCGACGAATTCCGCTCCTGCGGTGCCGATGATCCACAACTGATTGGTGCCGGATAGCCAGTGCAGTACATCGGTCGATTCGATGGACGTGCGATAGATCCGAGTCCCGAGCGCGTCGTACACGTCAAGCAAAATTCCGGTGTCGCTGTGGATTCTGCGGGCGGTGTATGAATCCGGACCGGCTGAGACGAGGTCGGATCCGACCTGTGTTCCAGTCGGGGGCGGGGCAGTTGTTGTCGCTGTGATCTCGGCGGTGGTCGTGGTTTCCGGTGTTGTGCTCGCAGTAGTCGTCGGCGTGGTTGTTGTCGGTGTAGTTGTCGTTGTGGTCGACGCAGACGTGGATGGAGTCGGTTCGGTGGTACCTGTGGTGGTGGTTGCCGTCGGTGTTGTTGTTGCCGGAGTAGTGGTTACGGTCGACTGAGTCGATGTGGGCGCACTGGCAGCCATTCTGCTGGCGGCGCTGGTTCCGGAAATCATCGAGCCACAGTATGTTCCACCGAAGAGAAGACCTTTGCTCAGACTGAAGCCCGTCCATGTAGGGGCCGTCAGTCCGTTTTCAATCGAGTAAATTCGTACTGTAGAGGTGCCGCTCAGATCGAGAAGTGCGGGTGGGAGCGTGATGTCAACGGTATTGGCGCTCTGCATGTTATCGCTGTACGTGGTGCCGTCGGGCTTGAGTACCAGAACACGATAGGTGTAGGTTCCCGCCCCTGGCGCCGTCCACGTGATTCGAGCACTGGAGGCAAGAAGGCTCGGCGAATAGTTCTCGCATGTGAAGGTCTGGACTGTGGCGAACTGGCCGGTCTTTGCGGTTACGGTGTCGGTGATCTCGGCGGCGGTATTACCGATCGGTGACATCACCAGCAGTGCACCCAGTCCGGCAGCTGTAACGAGGATCAATTCCCTCTGCCGCCAGGGTGCTGTGAGGATGCGCGGCGAGACCTGCGTCGAACCTGAACGAGGCGAATTGTGTTCGGGTGCAGTCGGAGTGTCGTTGGGTGTACCCTCTCCAGGCATGCCGCCGTTCGGTGGACCTTCGCCGCGTGGTGCTGGACGAAATGCGATCATCAACAGGGATCCGGCAAACAATCCGCCGGCGAAGATTCCGATCGGACCGGACAGCCACGCAAGTACGTAGCCGACTCGACTCATGCTGAATACAACCAGGTCTGCGTCGGCGACCACGTATGTTTCACTGTCGGGAGCATTGTTGGCGTCACCTTTGAGTGTCAGTGACGACAGATTGTTGTCCAGCTGATCGATTCCGTACACGCGGTGAGTGAGTCGATCTCCGCCGTTGGTGGTGACACTGACAATGTCGCCAACCGACAGCTCGGATACCGGTTGGGATTTCACAAATGCCAACGAGCCCGTCGGTATCGCGGGAGACATCGAGCCGGATCGAAAGACGACGGGTTTGATGCCGAATGTCAATGACAGTGCTGTGGCGACGATGCACAGAACTCCGAGGACGGCGCCTGTGGTCAGAGCAGCTTGCTTGAAGCGATTGATCGTGTCCGGGCGGTTGGGATGTGACATATCGATTCAGACCGCCGTTCCCGCGATGTTGAGTTGCGTATAGGGGAGGTTTCCGCCTCCCGGAGTACCTGCGGCCAGAGTCATTTTCACGCACAGAATCCTGCTGGCCCCAGCGGCCAGCGTTATCGGGCTTGCGAGGAGCGCAGCTGTACTGCCACCGCCGACCAGCGCGAGCTCTGCCTTTTGCGCAGTGCCGGAGCACGCCGATCCAGAAGATGTGCTGTCCAGATATACCGAGATTTTCAGCGCCGCAGCGAAACTCGGCGGAGTCGATGCGGGAGACTGGGCTGTGATGCCGAGAGAGGCACCGAAGGACCCGGTGTTCTTCACGGTTAGACTCTGTGTCACAGCGGTTGTGGATGACATGGCGCTCGACGACAGGGTGATGGTGATGTTCTTTGCCTCGGTCACACCAGTGCTCGATGCGACCAGGTTGACGGTTCCCGCGGAGAAGTCTCCTGACGTGGATGTGGCTGTTGCACCCCAGGCCGCCATGGTGCTCAAAGTGCCGACTCCGAGCACCATACCGAGTGAGAGCAGCGCCCGAATACGAGTGCTTCGGGCTCCGGAAAAGCGCTGACGCAACGAGCTGTCATTGCCCGCCATGGTGCACACCATCTTTCGTCGATCTAGTTGTTTCCGGATTTGCGGTGTCAGCTGAATCGTCTGGTGCGGATCCTTGTGGCTCGCTCCGGTTCTTGTTGCGAGAGCGCATACTTTCACGTGTCCCGCTGGCGATCATGTACAGCGCGTAAACACCCAGCGTGCCGACTGCAACGGTAAGAATGGTCTTGCGTTGGTCGCCGGTCAACCAACTGTTGACGTGTCCAAGGTAGGGAACGGAGTACCACACCTTGCCTCGAATCTGTACGGGGCGTACGGGCTTCTCGTCGGGGGTGTTGTTGGCGTCGCCCTGCGTGATGAACGTGCGTTCGCCTTTGGTGTTGATGCTCATCGAAATGATTCGATGTGTGACAACAGTCGGCTGGCCTGATTCGAGTTGGTAGGTGATAGGCATGCCGACGGTCAGATCGCCCTCGTCCACAGGTTTGACAATGATGAGTGTGCCCGGTTGGTAGGTAGGGCGCATCGAGCCCGTGAGGATCGTAAATCGTTGTGAGCCTGTGACGATCGGTATCACGATCGTGACGACGATTACCGCGCACAGAGCGAACAGCAAAACCCAGGTCACAACCGAGCTGACCCACCACAGCGGGCCGGTCCGTTCACGTCGATGGGAGTGTTTTGTAGTCATTCACTTGCGCCTGTCATCTCGATCGAGTCCTACGACTGTTTTGCCGTGAAGGTGAAAACGAGCTTGGTCGACACCCCGCCCACGGTGGTTTTTGTCATGTTGACCGACGCGCGCATGCACCAGACCGTGGAACTCCCGTTGGCCAAAGAGATTCCGGGGTTCGCGGGCAACGGGTATGCGGCGTTTGTTGCCACTCCCGAATAGACCTGGGCTCCGGGGAGGGCAGTGCCTGTGTTCACGGTGTTCGGACAGTTCAAAGCACTTGTCACGGTCGACATCTTGAGGTCGAGAACAGGATTTGCATTGGTGGCAGTCACCGAGGCCAATCGAAATGTCAGTGCAGCGTTGTTCGTAGCCGGATTCACGATGGTCAGCGGCATCTGAACGGCCGTCGTTGCTGTCATCGCTGAGCCCGCGAACGTGCTCCAGGTGTAGGTGCTGGCGGCGTTGGCAACCGTAGAACCAACCTTGAGTGCAAACGTGCTACCACCGGCGGTCAGTACGTCGTTGCTGATCGGGGCAGCGGACTTCCAAAGCGCGCCGGTGCCTTGCGCTGATGCGAACATCAACACAATCACCGACGCGCCCGCAAGGACTCCCCAAGCTCTCCCCTTCATAGATCGCTTATGCCGGGATGGCTTGCTGTTGCAGCTTGATGGCGAGGTTCGACAAGTTGACCGACGCGCCCTGAGCCACAAGAAGCTGGACGTCAGCGAAGGTCAAAGTCACCTTCACCGTCACAGGTTTGCCGTTGTCGGCTTCGGTCAGTGGGGATGCGGCCGTGACTACGGTGCCGCCTACGGTCACCACCGTTGTTGCCGTGATGTTGTCTTTGAGTTGATTCGCGGTGGCTCCTGGAGCCGCCGTCGTGCCTGCCGTGATGGTGCTCGTGTCCGCTGCGATAGTTGCAGCGAGGCGATCGCCATCTGCGGTGATCGAAGTTGTGCAGTCGAAAGTGAGCACTTCGGTCGGCACAATTCGCCATGCGGTGATATCCGCAATCGGCTTCACCGTGGGGTTCGTGGACTGCCACCCCGTTCCGGATACCGGGGCGCAGGGAGCGAGCTGCAACGTGCCCGCTGTGACAGCGCCGCCGCCGCCGACAACTTCGCTGTCACTCCACATTGCGAGCGAGCCCGCACCGCCGAGGAGGAGGGCGCCGGCCGCCGCAGCAGCGATCGCGCCCTTGGTCTGCTTCTTCATGAAAATCTCATTTCATGTCTGGGACCCGAAATGGGTCGTTCAGACATGAGTATCAGCCACGGCAAACGATTCGTTACTACTTTTTCGAAATTTATTTTTCGACTGTGATCCACCTTTCTCTGTCGAACAAATTGCCTTCTGACCTGCAGATAACTATCAGTATGTAATTTTGGAGTGAAGAAAACCGATTGTTTGTCCAGTTGGACAAAGCGGACGAGTCGGAACCTGGCAAATCTGGTGCTTTTTACCAGCTAATTACCGACTTGCGGTTTTGTTTTGCAATTGAATCAATTCTTTGCGTTGCTACGGAATGGATCGGTTGTCATTCCTACAAGATCGGCGACCGACTCGAGAACGACTGTGGGTCGGTACGGGAAGAGCTCGACCGAGGCTCGGGTCGAGATCCCGGTCATGACCAGAATCGTCTGCAGTCCGGCTTCGAGGCCACAGACGATGTCGGTGTCCATCCGGTCGCCGATCATCAACGTGTTAGCCGAATGAGCGCCGATGGACCGCAGGGCAGAGCGCATCATCAAGGCGTTGGGCTTGCCGACGTAGTAGGGATCGCGTCCGGTTGCCTTGGTGATGAGAGCGGCGACCGAGCCGGTGGCCGGCAGCGAGCCGTCACGCGACGGCCCAGTGGCGTCGGGGTTAGTGGCGATGAACCGCGAACCACGCTCGACCAGGCGAATGGCGGTGGTGATCGCCTCGAACGAGTACGTGCGCGTCTCGCCGAGGACGACGTAGTCGGGGTCACTGTCCGTCAGGACGTAACCGATGTCGTGCAGGGCAGTGGTCAGGCCCGATTCGCCGACCACGTAGGCGCTGCCGCCTGGCCGCTGGTTGGCCAGGAACGTCGCGGTAGCGAGCGCTGACGTCCAGATCGACTTCTCCGGGATGTCGAGTCCCGAATTGAGCAGGCGTGCTCGCAGGTCACGCGGGGTTCGGATGGAGTTGTTGGTGAGCACCATGTACGGGATGTCGTTCGACGCCAGCTCTGCCAGGAACGTGTCCGCTCCAGGTATCAAGTGCTCCTCGTGGACGAGAACCCCGTCCATGTCCATGAGGTAGGTCCAACCGGTCTGATCTTCTGTACTGGTCATGACTCCAGTATGTGCGGGTGCCGCCCGATGTGGGCGATCAAGCGAGAAGGCGCCACAGCCCGATCAGGCCGACGACGACAATCGTGTAGCGCAATGCAGTGGGGGACAGGCGCCGTCCGTAGCGGGCGCCCAGGACGCCACCGCCGAGCGAGCCGACAGCGATCAAACCTGCTGCTGCCCAATTGATCTGATCGAACGCCAGAGTGATGTACATCCCCGCTGCAACGATGTTGACGAGCAGTGAGAGCAGGTTCTTCGCGCCGTTCATGCGTTGGAGGGTTTCAGGGAGGATGGCACCCATCACACCGATGAGAAGGATGCCCTGCGCGGCAGTGAAGTAGCCGCCGTAGATGCCGACCGCAAAGGTGCCGGCGGTCAGGAGCATCAGCCTCTTGGTGGACAGCGTCGTTTCTTCGGTGGAACGCTTCTTGGCCCAAGCCTGGATGCGTGGTTGGAGGAGGACGAGCGCGAGAGCGAGGACCAACAGCACCGGAACGATGGTTTCGAACAGTTTCTCGGGTAGATGCATGAGCAACCAGGAACCGAGTAGTGCCCCGGCGAGTGACGCCGGAATCTGCCACTTCAGTCGATCCCACTGTCCGGACAGCTCGCGTCGGTAGCCCCAGGTGCCGGAAACTCCGCCGGCGACGAGCCCGACCGCGTTGGACATGGTCGCGGTCACGGGCGGCATGCCGAAGGCGACCAGCGTCGGGAACGTGATCAGCGTTCCACTGCCGACCACGGCGTTGATCGCGCCCGCACCGATGCCGGCCAGCAATATGAAGAAAGCGTCGAGTCCACTCACTCCGCAGACGGTACGGCAGAGGAAAAGTCGGTCCAGACGGCGGTCCCGGTCTTCGTTCGAACACTCCATTGAACACGTCGAACGCGGCTTCTGGCACCGTTGAAATCAGTGCGATTCCAACCTGGTTGATCTTTCATTTCCCTTGCAGTGCAGGGAAATACAACATTTGACGACTAGACAATTCGGGTCTAGTCTTTGCTCACCATCCAGAGCGACCGAGAGACCTGGCTCGTCGACGTCGCAGCAACCCCCCGAGCGATCGGGAGCGGGTGCTACCGCCAGGACCGATGGAAGGCATCACATGGGTTCCACTTCGCACGCTCCGCACAGGCGCCGCCATATCGATCTGTGCCGCACCGCTTCGTGTCACTGTCGCTGACCGAACCGTCGTCTTCGCAACTCGAGCTCACCAACTCGAGACCACAGCTGCGTTCCCATTCCCCGAAAGGTCTATTCGTCATGTCCACTCCGTCAGGTAGCGCGCCGTGAGCGCGCCCACCGATGTCCGCCCCGAAAAGTCGGTGTCCGAGCCGCAACTTCCGGACTCGGAACTTGTCGTTGCTCGCACCTGGCACCCGCTGCGCTGGGTGATCAGTGCGGTCGTGCTGGTACTGCTTGCTCAGTTCATCCACGGACTCGTCGTCAACCCCGGCTGGGACTGGCCGACCTTCGCGCAGTACTTCACCGCGAAATCAGTGCTCGCCGCGCTGTGGATGACGATCAAACTGACGCTGTGGGGGACGATCCTCGGATTCGGTCTCGGTGTTTTCCTGGCACTCGGTCGGTTGTCGAAAAACCCGGTCCTGCAGGTGATCGCTTGGACCTACATCTGGGCCTTCCGCTCGATTCCACTCATCGTGCAGCTGCTCTTCTGGTTCAACATCACCTACCTGTACCAGACGCTTTCTCTCGGAATACCTTTCGGGCCCGAGTTCTTCACCTTCCAGGTCAGCGGTGTGATCGGCGGATTCACCGCGGCGGTCATCGGTTTGGCGCTGCACCAGGCTGCATACTCGGCCGAGATCATCCGCTCCGGAATCATTTCGGTGGATCACGGCCAGATCGAAGCTGCTCACTCGCTCGGTATTCCGCGCAGTCGCCAGTTCTTCAAGATCGTTCTCCCGCAGGCAATGCGAGCGATTCTCCCCAACGCCGCCAACGAGGTCATCGGACTCTTCAAGGGAACGTCGATCGTCTCCACCATGGCAATCGCCGAACTGTTCTACCAGGTGCAGGTCATCTTCGGCCGCAACGGACGAGTCGTGCCCCTGCTGATGGTCGCCACGATCTGGTACATCATCCTCACGACGTTGCTCTCGATCGGTCAGTACTACGTGGAGCGCCACTATGCACGAGGATCCGCCCGTGCGCTTCCGTTGACTCCGGTACAGAAGGCGCGCAAGAAGTTCGAAGAGATTCGCGATGCGCGTCTCGATATTCCGAGAGGTGCGACCCGATGACCGCAGAACTGGCCGAAGAGACGGTGTATGCCGTCGAAGCGCGCGGAATTCACAAGTCGTTCGGCACGCTGGAAGTACTTGCCGGCGTTGATCTCCTGGTCCGCAAGGGCGAAGTGACCGTCATTCTCGGTCCGTCGGGTTCCGGTAAGTCCACCTTGCTGCGCACCCTCAATCACCTCGAGAAGGTCGACCGCGGGACCGTGCGGATCGACGGAGAACTGATCGGGTACCGGCGCAAGGGAAATCGGCTCCACGAACTGCGTGACCGCGAGATCCTGAAACAGCGTTCGCACATCGGATTCGTGTTCCAGAACTTCAACCTGTTTCCGCACCTGACCGCGTTGGAAAACGTGGTGGAAGCGCCGCTCTCGGCCCAGAAGCGTGATCGTGACGAGGTGTACCGCGAGGCCCGCGCACTGCTCGAGCGAGTGGGAGTGGGGGACAAGGCGGACGAGTATCCCCGCCAACTCTCCGGTGGCCAGCAACAGCGCGTCGCGATAGCGCGAGCGCTGGCACTGCGGCCGGCGGTCATTCTCTTCGACGAGCCGACGTCGGCGCTCGACCCGGAACTGGTGGGCGAGGTTCTCGAAGTCCTCGCTCAGCTGGCCCGTGACGGCGCCACCTTGGTGATCGTCACACACGAGGTCGGATTTGCTCGGGAAGTGGCGGACACAGCGGTCTTCATGGACGGCGGCGTCATCGTCGAACAGGGCCCACCTTCGCAGGTGATCGACAATCCGGTCCACGAACGGACCAAAGCTTTTCTCTCCCGCGTCCTCTGACGCGACCCAGACTCATTCCCGGAAGGAAAAATTGATGTTCTCCCCATCCCGTCGCGCGACTTTTCTGATCTCGGCCCTTGCCACAGTCGGACTGCTCAGCGCTGCATGCAGCAGCGCGGACGCGGAGTCCGACGGCGCCCAGGTCACCGCTGCTGCGGGTTACAACCTCACGGCCGATCAGAACCGCATTACCACCGACAAGGTGGATTCCATCGCCGCCGAGCTACCTCAGGACATCCGCGATCGTGGCACGCTGCGCGTCACCGGCAGTGCCGGTTCCGCTCCGCCGCTCCGCTTCTACGCCGACGACGACACCACTCTCATCGGTTCCGAGACCGACTTCGCCTACTTGATCGGTGACGTTCTCGGTTTGAAGGTCGACCTGCAGACCGCAGACTGGGCACAGAACTTCGTTCGCGTCGATTCCGGCGAGGCTGATGCATTCCTGTCCAATGTGACTGTGACGGAAGAGCGTAAGGAGAAGTACGACTTCGCCACCTACCGACTCGACACCCTCGCCTTCGAAGCCAAGAAGGGCTCCGGGATCTCCATCAAGGAGCCCAAGGACGTCGCGGGTAAGAAGATCGCCGTCTCCTCGGGCACCAATCAGGAAGCGCTGCTGGTCAAATGGAGTGAGCAGAACGTCGCGGCCGGCCTGGCGCCCACCGACATCTCCTACTACCAGAACACCACCGACTACTACCTGCCGCTGCAGTCCGGCCGGATCGACGCCTACTTCGGACCGAACCCGTCGTCGCAGTTCCATGCCAAGCAGTCGGGTGAAACCGAAGTTGTCGGTGAGTTCTCCGGTGCAGGCGACACGCTGCAGGGTCAGATCGCGGTTCTGGTGAAGAAGGACAATGGCCTGATCAAGGCAATCAACGACGCGATCAACCACACGATCGAGAACGGCACGTACCAGCAGATCCTCGAGCGCTGGAACATCACGAGTGAAGCTGTCGACACGTCCCTGATCAACCCGCCCGGCCTTCCGAAGACCAAGTGAGCTCTCGTCCATGAGTGAGATTTTCGATGCGATCGTCATCGGCGGAGGACTCGTCGGGTCCTCCGCCGCCTGGCGGCTCGCGGCGCGCGGACGTAGCGTCGTTCAGCTGGAACAGTTCGGGCCGGGGCACAAGCACGGTGCGTCGCACGGTACTTCGCGCATCTACCGTCAGGCGTACGACAATCACCTGTACACCGGGTTGGCGGCCGACGCGCTGCCGCTGTGGCGAGAGTTGGAGACCACGACGGACATCGGGTTCCTGGAACTCACCGGTGCCGTTGATCACGGCCTGCCGCAGGCAGTGCAGTCCAAGGCGAAGATACTTCTCGAGGCGGGCATCAAGGGCGAGATCCTCACCCCTGCCGAGGCGTCCGCCCGTTGGCCGGGGCTGCGATTCGACACCACGGTGCTCCATCATCCCGATGCAGGCCGGTTGCACGCGGACCGCGCCGTGACCGCTCTGAAGGCGGGAGCGGTGTTTGCCGGCGCCGAGGTCCGTCACGACGTTCGGGTGTTGGCACTCGCGCGGGCGTCCTACGGCGTGGACGTGGTGACGGACAGTGGAACGCTCGCAGCTCGTCAGGTAGTGATCGCGGCCGGTGCGTGGACTGCGGATCTGATCGCAGACAGCGGTCTCGGCTCCGAGATCGTATTGCCGACGCTGCGCACGACGCAGGAACAACCGGCACACTTCGCACCGCTCGATCCCGGAGTCGAGTGGCCGAGTTTCGTCCACCACACCGGCGCAGAATTGGAGACCGCGGGGATCTACGGGCTCGGTTCCGAGGACGGGATCAAGATCGGCGAACACGCGACCGGGCCGGTGGTGACTCCGCAGACCCGTGACTACACCCCTGGTGTCGACGGAGAGCAGCGATTGGTGGAGTACGCCGAGTCGTGGTTGCCCGGTGTCGATTCCACCCGTGTCGAGTCGCTCACCTGCCTGTACACGAGCACGCCGGACAGTAACTTCGTCATCGACCGAGTCGGCGCCGTCACAGTGGCGGCGGGGTTCTCGGGGCATGGGTTCAAGTTCGGTCCGGCCTTGGGTGAACTTGTGGCGGACCTCGTCGACGGAACCACCATCGCTCCGGAAGTTTTCAGGCTGGGGGAGCGTTGACCAGATTCATGGAGGAAAGTGTTGTGGCACTGGAGCTCGGAACTCGGCAGCTCGAGGGTATCGGAGCGGTAGAGGTCTATTCGGTATCGCAGGACGATCCCTTGGCAGCTCCACTGATCGCGGAGTTGGCACTCGAATACAGTTCGCGTTACGGCGGGACTCGCGAAGCGATGCTCGAGGATCTCACGACGTATCCGGCAGAAGAATTTGCCTACCCGCAGGGTGCGCTTCTGGTGCTCACCCACGACGGTCTGCCGATCGCCGGTGGTGCGTTTCGTCAATTCGATTCCACCACTGCCGAACTGAAGAGAATCTGGACATCGGTCGACTATCGGAAGCGCGGCCTCGGCAAGGCCGTCGTTCGCGAGTTGGAACGAGAGATCGAACTTCGTGGATACAACCGGGTGTTTCTCACGACGGGTCCTCGGCAACCCGAGGCCGTCGCGCTGTATCTGTCCAGTGGATACACACCGCTTTACGACGCGTCACTCTCGCCCGAAGAGGTGGGCATCCACCCGTTCGAGAAACAACTTCGGGTCCTCGAAAATGTGACTCGAGCAGCAATTCCTACCGACCGGGTTGACAACACCCGGGTTTAACCTCGTACACTTGCGAACGACCATCCAGAGCGACCGAGAGACCTGGCTCATTGAAGTCGCAGCAACCCCCCGAGTGATCGGGTGCGGGTGCTACCGCCAGGACCGATGGAGGAACACGAAATGAAGGCAGTCGAAGGCGGTTTCGATACCGCCTGGTCGCGTCGTCACGTAGACCTGTGCCGCACCGCGGGATCTTTCTGTACCAACTGACCTCGGTCAGTCATTCACACTCAGGCGAGTCGTCGACAAGTCTGTTTTCTCTTCTCTCACAAGTGATTCGTGCTCGATCGCCTTTCTCGTCTCAGGCGACGGGTGCGCTCTTCGGCATGCCTCTTTAGGAGTTCTTGGTGTCTTCGCCCTCATTCGGTGCCCGCAAACGCGCGACCGTAATCGCCGGTATCGGTGCTGTCTCGGTTCTCGGCACCGTCCTCGCCGGCTGCAGCAGCGGGAGTGACAGTGCTGCCGACGCAGGCCCCGCCCAGTCCGGCGGAACCCTTCGCTACGGTCTGTCGCAGGCGCCGACGTGCGCCGATCCGGCCCAGGCCGGCAGTAACCAGACCGTGTATGTCACTCGGACCGTGGTGGATTCGCTGACCGATCAAAATCCCGACACCGGAGAGATCACCCCGTGGCTCGCCAAGAGTTGGGAGATCAGCCCCGACGCCGCTAGCTTCACGTTCGTCCTTCGCGACGACGCCACCTTCAGTGACGGCACACCGGTGACGGCGGATTCGGTGAAGAAGACCTTCGACTCGGTCAAGAATCTCGGACCGAACGCGTCGTTGGCGAAGAGTTACCTGTCCTCGTACACGGGTACCGACGTCGTAGATGCTCACACGGCGAAGATCAATTTCTCCGGACCCAATGTTCAGTTCCTGCAGGCAACTTCGACGCCACAGCTCGGAATCCTCGCCGATTCCACCACCGCGCTGGCATCCGAGCAGCGCTGCCCCGGTGCCGCGGTGATCGCCTCCGGACCGTTCGTGTACACCGACTGGCAGCAGGACAAGAGCGTCAAGATCGCCAAGCGTGCGGGATACAACTGGGCGTCGGACGCGGTCGCGCATCAGGGTGAGGCCTACCTCGACGGCGTCGACTTCACTGTGGTCCCCGAATCCGGTGTGCGGGCAGGCAGCGTGGCCTCCGGCCAGCTCGATGCGGTCAGCGATGCGCTTCCGCAGGATGCGCCGCAGATCGAGGGCGCAGGCGGACGAATCCTCACAAGGCCGAACCCGGGTGTGAGCTTCTTCTTCCAGCCCAACGTCAGTCGCGGCGTTCTCGCCGATCAGGCTGTTCGCCAGGCCATCATTCCCGCGATCAACCGCCAAGAACTCGTCGACACCGTTCTGGATCCGTCGTTCTTCCCGGCCACGAGCCCGTTGGCTCACACCACTCCGCTCTACAGCGACGAATCGAGTGTCGTGACGTACGACGCCGACAAGTCGGCGAAGCTTCTCGACGCGGCTGGTTGGAAGGCCGGCAGCGACGGTATCCGCGAGAAGGACGGGCAGAAGCTCACTTTCAGCGTCACCTTCAGTCCGGTGTTCTCGGGTAACCAGGCCATCCTCGAGCTCGTACAGCAGCAGCTCAAGAAGGTCGGCGTCGACTTGCAGCTCAACCTGGTCTCGAACGGTGAATGGACCGAGAAGGGAGTATCGGGTGATTACGATTCGCTGTATTACAACAGCACTCGCGCGGACGCCGACATCCTGCGGGCATCGTTCAGCACCGAGGGCCGCAACCTGAACCGTCGCGGCGCAGATCCGGAGCTCGACAAGGTACTCACAGACCAGCTTGCAGCCACGGACAACGGCCAACGCGGCGAACTGGTATCCACTGCACAGGAATTGATCCTCGACCGTGGACTCTCCATCCCGACCATCGAGCTCTCACAGGCCATCGGCGCCGGATCGAGTGTGCAGGACCTGAACTTCGAAGCCTCTTCACGCCTGCAGTTCTACGACGCATGGTTGTCGGGTAAGTAATCATGACTCGATACGTACTCACCCGACTGGGTCAGGCCGCAGTGGTCCTGTGGGCCGCCTTCACCATCTCGTTCGTGATTCTGTTCCTCCTGCCGAGTGACCCCGTCAGCATGGCTGCCGACTCGTCCGGTCAGGGTGTTGCAGTGGATCAGGCCGCGCTCGATCAGCTTCGGGCGCGGTACGGCTTGGACCAGTCGGTGTGGGTGCAGTACTGGACGTCGCTGACAAATGCTCTTCGCGGCGATTTCGGTACATCGATCTCCACCGGTCAGTCGGTGACGGATGCCATCTTCTCGGCGCTGCCCAGCACTCTGGTGCTGGCAACCACCGCCTTGGTTCTGGCCGTGTTGTTCGGAGTGGCGATCGCGTTCTTCGCTACCTACACCCGCAAGCGGTGGCTCGCGAACCTGTTGTTCTCTCTGCCGCCGCTGGGTGTGGCAGTGCCTACTTTCTGGGTGGGCCTGATTCTTCTGCAACTCTTCTCGTTCCGTCTGCACATCTTCCCGGCATTCGGAGACAAGGGATTCGCAACGGTGATTCTTCCGGCGATCACCTTGGCGATCCCGACCGGCGCGGTGATCGCGCAGGTGCTCACGACCAGCCTGCAGTCGACGCTACGTTCGCCGCACGTGGAGACTGCGTACGCCAAGGGCGCAAGCCGTTGGCGCGTGCAGACCCGTCACGCGTTGCGACTGGCGAGCATTCCGGCATTCACCATTGCCGGTGTGCTGGTCGGCACGCTGCTGGCGGGCTCGGTGGTTGTGGAAACGGTGTTCTCTCGCGCGGGCGTCGGCCGTCTGACACAGACGTCGGTGATGGCGCAGGACATCCCGGTGGTGCAGGGAGTCGTTGTGTTCGCCTCTCTCGTGTTCGTGCTCGTCAACCTCGCGGTCGACCTCTTCTACCCCTTGATAGATCCACGGATCATCCAGACGAAGAAGAGTCACACCGAAAAGTCGAATACCGAAAGCTCGACCGATCTGGAGCCGGCTCATGTCTGACACATTGATCGAACCCCTACTCCTCGATCCGAGCGTCGAGGCGAAGGCACCTGTTGTTTCGCGCCGAAAGTCCACGGCCATCGGCTGGATCCGAAAGCCCGGCTTGGTGATTCCGGTGTTGATCGTGTTGCTTGCCATCGGCTTTGCCGTCGCACCTGGATTTTTCGCCAGCGGCGATCCGTTGTCCGGTGTCCCGGCGGACAAACTGCAGGGCCCGAGCCTGGCTCACTGGTTCGGAACCGACAATCTCGGACGTGACCTGTACACACGGTTCGTGCACGGCGCCGCGCTGTCCCTGACCGCAACCCTGGTGGCGGTCGGAATCGCATTGGTGGCGGGATCGATAATCGGTTTGCTCGCGGGCTTTGTCGGTGGCGTCGTCGACGCCGTGCTGATGCGCATCGTCGACGTGCTGCTGTCCATTCCGGCACTGCTGCTCTCGTTGGCCCTTGTCACCGCACTCGGCTTCGGCACCATCAACGTCGCCATCGCGGTCGGCGTCAGTATGGTCGCCAATTTCGCGCGAGTGATGCGTGCCGAAGTGATGCGGGTGCGCGGAGCTCAGTACGTCGAGGCTGCGTTCAGTTCAGGTGTGCAGTGGCTCGGTGTCCTGCGTCGGCACGTGCTTCCCAACTCCTACGCGCCGGTGGTCGCGCTGTCCGCTGTCGAGTTCGGGCAGGCAGTACTGGCCGTGTCGGCTCTGAGCTTCTTGGGATTCGGCGCCGTTCCGCCTACCCCGGAATGGGGATCGCTGGTATCCGAGGGACGCAATTTCCTCGCCAATGCCTGGTGGATGACAACACTTCCCGGTCTCGCGATTGTCGCCGTGGTCATCTCGGCACACCGTATCGGCCACGAGATCGAAAGGAACAACCGGCGATGAGCACGACTGAGGACCAGTTGCTTTCCGTCACCGACTTACAGATCGCCTACGGCGCCGAGCCCGCGGTATCCGGCGTGAGCTTCACCGTCGGTCGGGGCGAAGTAGTTGCGGTGGTCGGGGAATCGGGTTCCGGTAAGTCGACCACGGCGCACGCGATATTGGGTCTGCTCGCCGGCAGTGGCCACGTCACCGGCGGGACCGTCGAGTTCGAGGGTGAACAGATCGACTCGTATTCCGACCGTGCGTGGCAGCGAATCCGCGGCGCGCGTATCGGTTTGGTACCGCAGGATCCGACGACCTCGCTCAACCCGGTGACGAGGATCGGCGACCAGGTTGCAGAAGTCCTCCGGATCCACGGCCTCGCAGACCGTCGCAAAGCCCGGTTGGACGCCGTCGAGGTGCTCGAGCGCGCGGGTATCGACCGGCCGGAAATCCGAGCACGCCAGTACCCACACGAGCTCTCCGGCGGTATGCGGCAACGAGTTCTGATCGGTATCGCGCTCGTCGCGAACCCCGCCCTCATCATCGCCGACGAGCCGACCAGTGCTCTGGACGTCACGGTTCAACGACGCATCCTCGACCACTTGGACGAGCGAATCGCCGAATCCGGTGCCGCCGTGCTCCTGATCACGCACGACCTGGGAGTGGCCGCAGACCGCGCGGACCGGATCCTGGTGATGCAGGGCGGCAGGATCGTCGAATCCGGCCGCACCGCAGATATTCTGGACAACCCGCGACACGCGTACACGAAGAAGCTGCTCGACTCGGCTCCGAGCCTGTCCTCGGGACCGGTCGATCGGCCGGTCCGTCAGGATACGAGCCCGCTGCTGACGTTGACCGGAATCACCAAGCGTTTCAACGTCGGACGCGGGAGTTCGATCACCGCGGTGAACGAGGTATCGCTGACTGTTCCGCGTGGTCAGACGGTGTCATTGGTGGGGGAGTCCGGCTCCGGCAAGTCGACCACGGCGCGCATCGCCGTGCGGTTGGAGCAGGCGGATGCCGGCACCATCTCCTTCGACGGACACGACATCACGAAGGTCAAGGGCAGCGATCTGCGCGAGCTGCGCCGAAAGATCCAGCTCGTGTACCAGAACCCCTATGCATCACTCGACCCGAAATTGTCCGTCCAGGACATCGTTGCGGAGCCGCTGCGGGCCTTCAAGGTTGGTGGACGCAGCCAGCAGCAGAGTCGTGCAGCAGAGTTGCTCGATCAGGTTGCACTTCCCGAGCAGTTCCTGAGCCGCAAACCGGCCGAACTCTCGGGCGGCCAGCGTCAACGGGTGGCGATCGCTCGTGCGCTTGCGTTGAAGCCGGACCTGCTCGTTCTCGATGAACCTGTGTCCGCTCTCGACGTCTCGGTGCAAGCGCAGATTCTGGCGCTACTCGACGAGTTGCAGCGCGAACTGGGCCTGACCTATCTCTTCATCTCCCACGATCTTGCGGTTGTTCGCCAGATCAGCGACGTCGTCGGCGTCATGCAGGCCGGGCGATTGCTCGAAATCGGCACTACCACCGAGATTTTCGACAATCCCCGAAACGAGTACACACGCACACTTCTCGACGCGATCCCCGGGCGGGATCATTCGACACGAAAGGCCGAACATGTCCGAGCGTAGTTCCGGAGCATTCCTGGTCGGCCTCGAATTCGAGGGAACCGGAGCTCATCCGTACTCCTGGCGACGCGAGGATTCGCGCGCCGAAGATCTGTTCACGCCGTCGTACTGGATGGACCTGGTGACCGCCGCGGATCGGGGTGGGGTGGATCTGGCGTTCCTCCCTGACTCGTTCGGACTGCAATCCGAGGGCCAGCACGCAGTGCGGGGCAGATTGGAGGCGGTTGCAACTGCGGCGCGGCTGAGTGCTGTGACCTCGCGTATCGGCCTGATCCCCACCGCGACAGTCACGCACACCGAGCCGTTCCACATCTCCAAGGCCGTCGCGAGTATCGACTACTCCTCAGCGGGGCGGGCCGGCTGGCAGGTCGCGGTGTCCGACACCGCTGAGCAGGCGTCGTTGTTCGGCCGAAAGGCATTGCAGGGCCCCGAGTCCGCGTGGGAGGAAGCGTCCGAGGCTGTCGAGGTGGTCAGTCGGCTGTGGGACAGCTGGGAGGACGACGCCGAGATACGGGACGCTGCGAGCGGACGATTCATCGATCGAGACAAGCTGCACTACATCGACTTCGAGGGAAAGAACTTTTCCGTCAAGGGGCCGTCCATCACGCCGCGCTCCCCGCAGGGGCAGCCGCTGATCGCCGTCGACGCGAGCAGGCCGGAGGCACGCGAGCTCGCTGTTGCGCGCGGAGATCTGATTCGGATCTCGGCAACCGACCTCGGCGAGGCCAACGCCACGGCCAAGTTGGTCCACGCGAATGCCGCTGCCCTCGGGCGCAGCGTCAGGGTTCTCCTCGACGTCGACGTGCTTCTCGGCGCTGATCGCGGAGCCGCCGACGACGCTCTGGCGGAACTCGAGGAATGGGCGGGAGCGCCGTACGCCCCGCACTCGCTGTTCTATCGCGGTGACAGCGCCGGCCTGACTGTCCTCCTTCGCGAGATCGGTGGGCTGGCCGGGGTCGACGGTGTTGTCCTGCGTCCCTTGGCTTTGGCTGCCGCAGTGGAGAAGATCGCGGCGGACGTGGTGCCGAATCTCAATCCGCGACCGACTACCGGCCCGACGCTGCGCGAGCGGTTGGGTTTCGAGTTGCCCGTCAATCAGTTCGCGTAGCGCGAACAGAGAACAGGAACACCGATGACACAGAACAGGATTCGCAAGCAAGTTCATCTGGGTGCTCATTTCCCCGGCGTGAACAACACCACGGTGTGGACCGATCCGGCGTCCAAGAGCCAGATCGAGTTCAGCTCGTTCGAGCATCTCGCCCGCAGTGCCGAACGCGGATTGTTCGACTTCTTCTTCCTCGCAGAAGGTTTGCGCCTGCGCGAGCATCAGGGCAAGATTCACGACCTCGACGTGGTCGGTCGCCCGGATACGTTCAGTATTCTCAACGCGGTTGCCGGTGTGACAACGCATCTCGGCCTGGCCGGGACGATCAACACCACGTTCAACGAGCCGTACGAGTTGGCCAAGCAGTTCTCGACGCTCGATCATCTCTCCGACGGCCGCGCCGCGTGGAATCTGGTCACCTCTTCGGATGCCTTTACCGGTGAGAACTTCCGCCGCGGTGGGTATCTGGAGCATTCCGAGCGGTACGCACGCGCAAACGAGTTGGTCGACGCAGTACGGACGCTGTGGGACAGTTGGAGCATCGATCGTCCGATCGTCGACCGTGAGCGCGGCGTTTTTGCCACCGACCAGCAGGTCGGTCAGTTCCAACACTCCGGTAAGCAGTTCGACATCACCGGACGCTTCGAAGTACCTCGGAGTCCCCAAGGACACCCAGTCCTGCTGCAGGCAGGTGACTCCGATGAAGGACGCGAGTTCGGCGCCGCCAAGGCAGACGCCATCTTCACCGGGCACGGAACGCTCGAAGCAGGCAAGGCCTTCTACGCCGACGTAAAGGGACGCTTGGCCAAGTACGGACGCACGCACGCAGACCTCAAGATTCTCCCCGCCGCCACCTTCGTGCTCGGTGACAACGCCGCGGACGCACAGGAGAAGGCGTATCACATCCGGCGGCAGCAGGTCGGACCCCAGACTGCCATCGCTTTTCTCGAACAAGTCTGGGGCAGAGACCTTTCCCAGTACGACGCCGACGGCCCGTTGCCGAAGGAAGATCCGTCGGACGACGTCAACATCACCCGCGGACGCGTCCGCCACGTCAAGGATCCGCGAGCGGTCGCAGATCAGTGGCGTGCCAAGGCCGAGGCCGAAAACCTCAGCATCCGTGAACTCATCATCGAAGTAACTGCCCGCCAACAGTTCGTGGGTAGTGCAGCGGAGGTGGCTGCCGAGATCGACACCTACGTCCAGGGCGACGCGAGCGACGGATTCATTCTCGTTCCCCACATCACCCCCGCGGGCCTCGACGAGTTCATCGACACCGTCGTACCAGAACTACAGGACCGCGGCAGTTTCCGGACCGAATACTCAGGAACCACCCTGCGCAGCCATCTCGGGCTGCGCCACCCGTACGAGCAGGCTGAAGGAGTCCGCGCATCATGACCGTTACCGACACTTCCACCAGCACCTTCACCGGCGAGTGGAATGCTTGGCATGCCTCGCGCGACGCCACCTTCAGTGAGCCACTCGGCTGGCTGAGCCTGACTGCGTTGCATTGGCTGGTTGACACCGATTCCACCTTCGCGGACCTGCCCGGTGCGTGGCGCGCCGACGCGAATGCCGTTGTCGTCACCGCGACGCCGGCCGACGACCTCTCGATCGACGGCGTCGCAGTGGACGGTTCAGTCACTCTGAATCCGATCGAGGGTGCGCCGGGACTGATCGTCAAGCAGGGCGCGCGGTTGGTCGAGGTCATCCGCCGCACCGGCGAGGTGGCTCTGCGGATCCACGATTCGTCGGCCCCGGCATTGGCGCAGTTCAGTGGTATCCCGACCTTCGAGCCGAACCCGCAGTGGCGCATCGAGGGTGTCTTCACAGCTTTCGAGGAGGCTCGCACGGTGACGACAGGTGCGGTCGTCGAGCGCCTCGAGCATCATCACGACGCCCGCGGAACCATCAGCTTCGAACACGATGGTGCAACGCATACGCTGATTGCGTTCGCGGGCAAGGACAACGGCTTTCACATCCTGTTCACCGACGCGACCAGTGGTGTATCCACCTACCCGGCCGCACGCTCGCTGCACGTGAGTGCACCGGAGCCCGGTGGTGCGGTAGCCCTCGATTTCAATCGGGCGTCGAACCTGCCCTGCGCCTTCACCGATTACGCGACGTGCCCCGTCGCCCCCGCCGAGAATCGTTTGCCGTTCGCGGTGGAAGCCGGCGAGAAGACACCGAATACCCGCGACGGAAGCGCACCGAGGTGAGCGCGCCCCTGTCCGTACTCGATCTCTCGCCGATCAGTGAGGGTGAAACGGCCCGCCAGGCCTTGCGGAACTCGCTGGACCTCGCTCGTTCTGCCGAAGCGTGGGGATACAAGAGGTACTGGGTCGCCGAACACCACTTCGTCGGCGTAGCCAGCTCGTCACCGGCCGTTCTGGTCGGACTGATTGCGGCCGCGACCAACACCATTCGCGTCGGCTCGGCCGCCGTGCTGCTGGGCAACAACACGGCAGCTCAGGTGGTCGAGGCCTTCGGTACCGTCGAAGCGTTGTATCCGGGTCGTATCGATCTCGGTATCGGGCGCAGCGGGCAGCGTCGGGTGGAGGCACTTCGTGCCGTCGCTGCCGGAACGCCTGCCCCGGCAGAATCGAAGCGGGAGACCGTCGTACGCGACGGCGTCGTGATCCCGGCGCCCTTCGATCCAACCGGTCTTCTCACGTCACCGAGATTGCAGGCGTCGTTCGAGGCATTGGCGTTTCCGGGCGCACAGGCGCCCGATTTCGAGCAGCAGGTCGACGACATACTCTCGCTCCTGAACGGCACCCACCGCACCCGCGACGGCATCGAATTGCACGCCAGTCCCGGTGAGGACGCCGACGTCGAATTGTGGGTGTTCGGAAGCAGCGCAGGCCCCAGTGCCGAACTCGCCGGACGACTCGGATTGCCGTTCGGCGCGAATTACCATGTGGCGCCCTCGAGTACGCTTGATGCCGTCGAGGCATACCGTGCAGCATTCCGACCGTCGGCAGTTCTGTCGGAGCCGTATGTCGTCGTCTCCGCGGATGTTGTTGCTGCGGAAGACGATGCGACGGCGAGGGAGTTGGCGTCGACGTTCGCGCACTGGACGCACAGCATTCGCAGCGGGCACGGCGCCATCCCGTACCCCGATCCGGCCACAGCGCTCCCACTTTCCGATGCCGACAAAGCAGTAGTGGAGGATCGGCTGATCACGCAGTTCGTCGGTTCACCCACCACCGTCGCCGACAGGCTCGACAGTTTGCAGAAGCTCACCGGAGCGGACGAATTGGTGATCACCGGGGTGACCCATCGGCACGAGGATCGCCTGCGCTCGTACGAGCTGCTTGCCAAGGAATGGGGACTACCCGCACTACTGGCGGCATGAGCTTGCCTTGGTCCATTAGTGTCGAGTGATGTTTTCGCCCCGAGATGCGCTTTCCCTTGCTCTTGACGTAGCGCGTGAGGGCATGGAGCTCGGGGAGATGCCGATCGGGGCAGTCGTGTTCGACGACGACCGTGTGCTCGGGCGGGCGTATACGCAAGAACGGGCACTCGGCCGACGGGTAGTCCATGCGGACCTTCAAGCGCTCTTGCAGGCCGACGAGGCTCTCGGGTTCACTCGAGCGTCAGGAGAATTGACATTGGCGGTCAATCTCGAACCATGCCTGATGTGCATGGGTGCCGCGATCACACTCGGCGTGTCCCGGGTGTGGTTCGCTCTCGAATCCCCGAACGACGGTGCAAGGGAACTCGTGCAGCTGTGGGCGCCGCCTGAGGAACTTCCGTTTTTCCGGAAACCGCGTGAAGTCCTCGGCGGCATTCGCCGTGACGAATCGCGAAATCTGTTCGCTGAATACGCCACTGGCACTGGCCCCGCCGGGATGCGGGACTGGGCGCGCAGTCTCACCTGACGCCATGGCTTGAAAGGCGGGCCGTGAGGCTTACGCCCCGATCGCGCCCGCGATCATCGGCCACGACGCACGCATGTCGGCTTCGAAGAGTCCCCAGGTATGGGTGCCTTCAGGTCGGAAGCTGAACGTCGCGGGAATGCCGAGCTGACCGAATCGACCCTGTAGGGCAGCGGTGCACATGTTGGTGATGCCTTCGAGCACAGCGCCGGGAACGACGCCGGCAGCCATCGCCAATGAGTTGATTCCGTCCACCGGACCGGGAAGGCCGTTGCCGGTGGAGATGAACAGCGCTGTGCCGCGCAGTTTCTCGGCATTGATCAGCGGGTCGTGAGCAGCCCACTGCGGGCTACCCCACGGCCCCCACATGTTGGCTGCGTTTCCTCCGCCGAGTATCTCGACCATCGAGCGCACCGCTGCCTGGCCGAGCGGGTCGCCGGCGCGCGGGCAGCCGCTGTACGAGCCGACGGCGCGGTAGGTGCCAGGCGACTGGATCGCGAGGTCCAGAACCGGTCCACCGGCCATCGACACGCCGCCGAGTGCGTTGACGCCGGTCGTGTTGTATCGAGCGTTGACCGCTGCCGGTAGTTCCTTGGTGAGGTAGGTCTGCCATTTGTTGCGGCCGAGCACCGGATCGTCGGCGTTCCAGTCGGTGTACATGCTGAACTTGCCGCCGACCGGCATGACCACGTTGACGTGCTTGTCGTCGAAGAAGTCACGAACTCCGGTGTTGTTGAACCAAGAGATCCCGTCCTCACCGCCGCCGACGCCGGTCAACAGGTAGAAGGTCGGGGCGGGGCCACCGCCGGCCGGGGAAATCACGTCGTTGGCGATCCAGCGGTCCATGGAGGGGGAGTAGACATCGATGCGGCTGACCACTGAATCCGCGCTCGCGGTCGGCGTGCTGAGGCCGAGAAAGCCGGCAGCCATGGCCACCGCCATCGTCAAGCGGGCCGTGAATCGACGTGCCTTCATTATTTCCCCCTGGCGCAAGCCGGACAGCGTATTTGTGCCTACCAACAGTGGCACAATGCGAAGGAGAGTGACGAATGTCCGGATAACAGTCCGGTAAGAAGATGGAGACAATTGGGTGGGATCGCAGTCGCATCACCCCGAATCCGACGTGATTCGGCTGGCCTTCGGGCTGGCCGCGATCACGGCTGGTGCGGCGCGCAGAACCGCTGGTCTCGCCATTGATTCGGTGCAGCGGATCCCCGTTGTCGGTGACGCACTCGACGACGCGATCACCCAGGTAGCCACCCGCGGCACGGAAGCGATTCGCTCGACAGCGGAATTTGCCGATTCTACGTTGAGAACGGTGATCAAAGCTGTCGTCGACGCTGCTCTTGCCGAAGTCGACATCACGAAGATCGTCGTGGACCACGTGGACATCGACAAGATCGCCGAGAACATCGACGTGGACAAGATTGCTGAACGGGTCTCGCTCGAACCGATCATCGATCGCGTCGACATCGATGCGATCGCAAGCCGACTCGACGTCAAAGCAGTGATCGATCGCCTCGACCTCGACGGCATCGTCGACAGCGTCGACCTCGAGCGCCAGATCGACCGCGTCGACCTCCTCAAGATCGCCGACCAGGTCATCGAGGGTGTCGACCTCCCACAGATGATTCGTGAATCGACCGGTTCACTCTCCACCGAAGCCGTGCACGGGGCGCGCGTGCAGGGGATGCAGGCGGACGACGCTGTCGCCGGGTTCGTCGGACGATTGTTCGGCCGCGACAACGCACCACCCTCACACGAGCCGCATCCGGACACGAACGCAGGTGAACGCTAGTGGCCCAGGAGAATTCCGGCCCGGCCGGAATCGTCACCCGCGGCCTCGCCGGACTGATCGACCTGGGCGTCGTGCTGATCCTGATGGGTTCCATGTACGTGGCCTTGGCCTTTGTTCGATTGCTCTTCTCGCCGCAGAGTTTCACGTTCTCGGAACCGGGAATCTTCCTGTCCACGACGGCATTTCTCGGCGTCTCGGTGGCCTACCTGACTGCCTGCTGGGCGACCACCGGCCGAACTGTCGGTTCCCTCGTGATGGGGTTGCGGGTGATCACGTCGGGTCACCGGTTGGTCCGTTGGCCGCTCGCCTTCATCCGTGCGGTGCTCTGTGTGCTCTTCGCCTTCGGATTGCTGTGGTCGGCGGTCGATCGGCGGCGACGATCGTTGCAGGACATTGTTCTGCGCACCGAGGTCGTCTACGACTGGCGTCAGGACCCGGATCTGGTGGCACCCCACGGAGGCGAGCACGCATGAGTGAACCGAACCGCCCGGACGAGCGATTCACCCTTGCCAGCGAGCGCACCTTCCTCGCGTGGATGCGTAGCTCGCTTGCCCTGCTGGCGGGCGGCATTGCCGTCGTCCAGTTGGTCCCCGAGTGGAGTACAGGGTGGGTTCGTACGGCGCTCGGTCTGACGTTGATCGCACTCTCGGCAGCAGCCGCCCTCGTCGGTATGCGACGCTGGCTACAGGTGAAGAAGGCGCTCGAGGACGGAGCGGCGATGCCGGAACCGCATGCGCTGTGGCTGTTCGCACTGGCATTGGCCGGGGTTGCCGTCGCGGCCGGCGTGGCAACGGTGGTTACCAGCCTCGCTCGCTGAGATACCTCGTGAGATACGCAGAGAAGTCCGAGCGGTGTCTGGATAGTCTGCAAAGAACGAGAAGCAAGTCAGAGAAGTAAACGAAACAGACGACAAGGGAGTGCACGGTGGCGCAGGAACTCAAGCTCGGATACAAGGCATCGGCTGAGCAATTCGGCCCTCGCGAACTGGTAGAGCTGGCAGTTCTGGCAGAGCAGCACGGCATGGATTCCGTTGCGGTGAGCGATCATTTCCAGCCGTGGCGCCACAACGGTGGACACGCGCCGTTCTCGCTCGCCTGGATGACGGCCGTCGGTGAGCGCACCGAGCGCGTGCAGATCGGCACGTCCGTGATGACGCCGACGTTCCGCTACAACCCGGCGGTCATCGCTCAGGCGTTCGCGACGATGGGATGTCTCTACCCGGGGCGCATCATGCTCGGCGTCGGCAGCGGTGAGGCTCTCAACGAGATCGCCACCGGCTTCCAGGGTGAGTGGCCCGAGTTCAAGGAACGCTTCGCGCGCCTGCGTGAGTCGGTGCGGCTGATGCGTGAGCTGTGGCTGGGCGATCGTGTCGACTTCGAAGGCGAGTACTTCACCACTCGTGGCGCGTCGATCTACGACGTCCCCGAGGGTGGGATTCCCGTGTACATCGCGGCCGGTGGACCCGTTGTCGCCCGGTACGCGGGACGTGCCGGTGACGGCTTCATCTGCACCTCCGGCAAGGGCATGGAGCTCTACACCGAGAAGTTGCTTCCGGCGGTTGCCGAGGGCGCGGCCAAGGCCGAGCGCGACGTCGCCGACATCGACAAGATGATCGAGATCAAGATCAGCTACGACACCGACCCGGAGGCTGCACTCGAGAACACGCGCTTCTGGGCGCCGCTGTCCCTGACGCCGGAGCAGAAGCACAGCATCGAGGATCCGATCGAAATGGAAGCAGCTGCCGACGCTCTGCCCATCGAGCAGGTGGCCAAGCGCTGGATCGTCGCTTCCGATCCCGACGACGCCGTCGAGCAGGTCAAGGCCTACGTCGACGCCGGTCTCAATCACCTGGTGTTCCACGCACCGGGCCACGATCAGCGCCGCTTCCTCGAACTGTTCGAGCGTGACCTCGCGCCCCGCCTGCGTGCTCTTGGCTGATCCTCGAGATCAACTGAACGGTGTCTGCCACTCGACGTGTGGCAGGCACCGTTCGTCTTTCTCGTAGCGGCCGGTTGTCGGCTGCACCGTGAGCGTGACCACGATCAGTGGCAAGGTGGGCGGCGGCCCACACTAGGCTGTTGGGCATGCCAGAAGCGCCCGCTGCCGTGTCGAGTGTCTACGTCGCCTCCCCTGAAGGTGACACCGGAAAATCCACCATCGCGCTTGGCGTACTGCAGATGCTGTGCGCGACCGTCGCCCGGGTCGGTGTCTTCCGCCCGATCGCCCGCTCGACCGAGGAAACCGACTACATCCTCGAACTGCTGCTAGAGCACACCACTGCCGATCTCTCCTACGCCGACGCACTCGGCGTCACCTACGAGCAGGTTCACGCCGATCCCGAAGCTGCACTGGCCGACATCGTGGCGAAGTACCACACCGTGGCCGAGCAGTGCGACGCCGTCGTGATCATCGGAAGTGATTACACCGACGTCGCAAGCCCCAGCGAACTGAGCTTCAACGCCCGCATCGCCGTGAACCTGGGAGCGCCGGTCCTGTTGGCGGTTCGAGGCGCTCGGCGCAGCGTCGAGGAGGTTGCTCAGCTCGCGCACCTGTGCGCCGCCGAGTTGGCCGCCAACCACGCTCACCTGCTCGCGGTCGTCGCCAATCGCTGCGATCCCGACAAGCTCGACGAGGTCACCGCAGCCCTGTCCGACATCGGAGTTCCGACGTGGAGCCTGCCGGAGATTCCGTTGCTCGTCTCACCCACGATGGCCGAGTTGATGGAAGCCACCGGCGGCGAGTTGTACTCGGGTGACCCGGAACTGCTGCACCGCGAGGCACTGAAGGTGATGGTGGGAGGCATGACCGCCGAGCACATCCTCGAGCGTCTGGTCGAGGGCATGGTCGTCATCGCGCCGGGTGACCGCTCGGACGTGCTGCTCGCGTTGCTCAATGCGCATGAGGCGGAGGGATTTCCGTCGCTCGCGGGCATCATCATGAATGGCGGGATCACACCGCACCCGGCCATCGCGGCGTTGATGGCCGGCCTCAAACAGCGTCTTCCGATCCTCACGACAACCCTCGGCACTTTCGACACCGCAAGCGCTGCAGCCCAAACCCGCGGACGCGTGGCAGTCGGTTCGCAGCGAAAGGTCGACACTGCGCTGAGCTTGATGGAACAGCGCGTCGACGCCGACGTCCTGATGGACCGACTGGCACTGCCGATTCCGTCGGTCGTGACCCCACAGATGTTCGAGTACAAGCTCATCGACCGCGCTCGACGCGATCGCAAGCACATCGTCCTCCCGGAGGGTGACGACGACCGGATCCTGCGCGCGGCCGGCCGGCTGCTGCAGCGCCAGGTTGCCGACCTGACGATCCTCGGCGACGAACCCAGTGTGCGTCGACGCGCAGCGGAACTCGGCGTGGACATCAGCGGCGCGCAGGTCCTCGCGCCCGCGCAGTCCGAGTACACCGAGCGCTTCGCACAGGAATACACCGCGCTGCGGGCGCACAAGGGCATGACCATCGAGCGGGCACGCGAGGTGATCGCCGACATCTCGTACTTCGGAACGATGATGGTGCACTTGGGTATTGCCGACGGCATGGTCTCCGGTGCCGCCCACACCACCGCTCACACGATCCGGCCCTCGTTCGAGATCATCAAGACGGCCCCCGGAGTTTCGACGGTTTCGAGCATCTTCCTGATGTGCCTGGCCGACCGCGTTCTCTCCTACGGTGACTGCGCCGTGGTTCCGGACCCGACGTCGGAGCAGTTGGCGGACATCGCGATCTCGTCCGCACAGACGGCGTCGCAGTTCGGTATCGATCCGCGCATTGCGATGCTCTCGTACTCCACCGGCGATTCGGGCAGTGGAGCCGACGTCGACAAGGTTCGCACCGCGACCGCTTTGGTGCGCGAGCGCCGACCGGACCTGTTGGTGGAAGGGCCCATTCAGTACGACGCGGCCGTCGAGCAGAGTGTCGCTGACAAGAAGATGCCGGATTCTCTGGTGGCGGGCAAGGCCACGGTGTTCGTGTTCCCGGACTTGAACACCGGCAACAACACCTACAAGGCAGTGCAGCGTAGCGCCGGCGCTATCGCCGTCGGCCCGGTTCTGCAGGGACTGAACAAGCCGGTCAACGATCTCTCGCGTGGAGCGTTGGTCCAGGACATCGTCAACACCGTGGCTATCACGGCAATACAGGCACAGGGAGCGTAAGCGTGAGCGACGGCACCGTACTGGTCATCAATTCCGGCTCGTCATCGATCAAATTTCAACTCGTGCATCCGGATACAGCGGAATCGGTAGCGCACGGCCTCATCGAGCGCATCGGTGAACCCGACGGCCACATCGTCTACAACCACCGCACCGGAGTCGAAGACCGCAGCCTCCCCATCGCCGATCACCGTGCGGGACTGAAGATGGTGCTCGACATCGTCGCCGAGGTCGGACGGCCGCTGAGCGAGGCAGGAATCATCGCCGTCGGTCACCGAGTCGTGCACGGTGGTGACATCTTCTATTCGCCGACGCTCATCGACGACGGCGTCGTGAAAGCAATCGAGGATCTGTCGAACCTTGCGCCGCTGCACAATCCGGCCAACGTGATCGGTATCGAGGTGGCGCGCGAAGAACTGCCAGACGTTCCGCACGTAGCAGTGTTCGACACTGCCTTCTTTCACACGCTGCCCGCCGCAGCGTCGACCTACGCGATCGATCGGGATGTGGCCAAGGCCAACCAGATTCGTCGATACGGCTTCCACGGGACCTCACACGAATACGTGTCGGGACGAGTCGCGGACTTCCTCGGCAAGGATCCGGCCGAGCTGAATCAGATCGTTCTGCACCTCGGAAACGGCGCTTCGGCCTCGGCAATCAAGGGCGGCAAGGCTATCGACACCACGATGGGCCTCACCCCGCTCGAGGGTCTTGTCATGGGCACCCGCAGTGGCGACATCGACCCAGGCATCATCTTGCACCTCAACCGCAACTCGGGAATGAAGGTCGACGAGATCGACGACCTCCTCAACCGTCGTTCCGGTTTGAAGGGACTGTCGGGAGTCAACGATTTCCGTGCCCTGCTCGCACTGATCGAGGGCGGCGACGAAGACGCACAACTTGCCTACGACGTCTACGTACACATGCTCCGTAAGTACATCGGCGCCTTCATCGTTCAACTCGGTGGCGTCGACGTCATCACCTTCACCGGCGGTGTTGGCGAGAACAACATCGACGTACGACGCGACAGCCTGGCCGGCCTTTCCCGACTCGGAATCGAGGTCGACCCGGCTCTCAACGAGGCGAAGAGCCGCGACGAGCGTCGTATCTCCGCATCCACGTCGGCCGTCGAGGTGCTGGTGGTCCCCACCAACGAGGAGTTGGCGATCGCCCGCGCGGCGAAGGCTTTGGTGGCCGCGCTGTAAATCTCGGGGAGCGCGTCAGAAATTGCTGCGCGGACGCACCGCGTTCGCCCGGTCCACGAGGGCGTAGCGGTGCGTGCGGGAGGTCGTGGCGCGGGCGAGGGCGCGAAGGCAGGCTTCGGCTCCGGTGCGCAGACCCTGCTCGGTGAATGGCAGGTCGAGGATGGGTTCGAGTTCGGTGTGCGAGCGGTTTCCGTAGCGAATCCAATCGAGTGCCGTGCCCAACACCAGGGTTCGCATCTGCAGACTTCGGCTCTCCTCGGCCGGTAGCGCGCGAACGCGACGGGCGGCTTCCCTCAGAGTCGATTCGTCGAGTTCGGCGATCGGAACGCCGGACAGCATCGTCAGAGCGCTCGACATCCGTGCGACGTTGTAGTGCCGGGAAGACGTGGGAACTTCGTCGAGGGCGGCGATGGCTGCCTTCTTGTTGCCGTGATCGGCGAGTTGCCTGGCGAGCCCGAATGCTGCGCTGACGTAGTTCCGTTCGGTCCGCCAGACGGTGCGGTAGTACTTCTCCGAGAAGCGGCACCATTGGTCCGGGTCGTCGCTCTCCCAATGCTGGAGGATCAGTTCTGCCGTCGCCGCCAACGCGAGTTTGGGTGCAGCCTCGCCCGGCAGAGCCGTCAGGACGGTCTCGAAATGACTGAAGGCGGGCTCGAATCGGTCCAGTTGCAACGCTGCAAGCCCTCGATACCACTCGATCTTCCAGTGATCACCGATGCTCTGCTGGAGTTCGTCCAGAACACTCAGCGCGGTCTCCGGATCGCCGAGATCGAGATGAGCCTTGGCCTCGGCCAGTCGGACCTCGCCGGAGATGGCGGCCGCCGGTGTGCCTGACGTTCGGTCGATTCCGTTCTCGCGGGCGTGTTTCAACGCATCGAGAGTCTGAGACGGTTCGCTGTGCACCGCTGCCGCCAGCAACGGCGCGCTGGGATCGGTGGGGTCGACCAACGGGATGGGAAGTGCGTGCGCAACTTCGCGCGGATCGAGAGCAGCGTCGTGGCTGACACCGTCGACGTACACATCGGTTTGCCCGACCAATTCATCGGTGCCGAAAGACGTTCGCTGCCTGCTGAACACGAGCGAGAGCCCGGGATTCTCCTGCCCGGTCTGCTCCGCGAGGATTTCTCGCAGAACGCCGGTGAGTTGGCCCGCGATCTCCTCGGCCGACTGGAAACGCTTCTTCGGATCCGGGTCGGTGGCGCGCAGCAGCAGGCGGTGGAAGAACTCGTTGTCGCGCAGTAGTGGCTCGTCCTCGGGTTCGGGAAGGCCGTCGAGGTACCGTCCGTGCTTCGAGGGCATGTCGAGGGTGAGAACCGCGAGTGTTCTTCCGACGGTGAAGATGTCGGAGGCGATGGTCGGGCCGGTCTCGATGATCTCCGGCGCTTGATAGCCGGCAGTGCCGTACAGGTATCCGTAGTCTTCGATCCCGGACACGGCGCCGAGGTCGATCAGCTTCAGTTGGTCCTCGGTGACCATCACGTTCTCGGGTTTGAGGTCGTTGTACGCCAGGCCGGTGGAATGCAGATAGCTCAGCGCCGGAAGGATTTCCAGTACGTAGCCGATTGCCTGCTCGATCGGCATGTGCTTGCCGTCCGGGAATTCGGCCAGCACCTCGCGCAATGATCGTCCGCCCACGTACTCCATGACGATGTACCCCATGGGTGTCCCGTCCGGGCGCGGATGCTCGACGAAGTTGAAGATCTTGACGATGCTGGGGTTGGCGACCTCGGCGAGGAACTGACGCTCGGCCACCGCAACGGCTTGCGCTTCGGAATCACCGAAATGCAGGAGTCCCTTGAGAACTACCCACCTGTCGCTGACATTACGATCGATCGCGAGGTAGATCCATCCGAGGCCGCCGTGCGCGATGGGCCCTTGAACCTCGTACTGACCTGATACCAATTCGCCCTCTTCGAGGAGTGGGCGGAAGTCGAAAGTGGAACCGCACTTGGGGCAGGTGCCGTGCTGAGTTGCCTTGGTGCTTGCGCTCTTACGGCCGACCGGTTCGTTGCATTTCCAACAGAACCGTTTGCGCTCGGGGACCGTCGGGTCACTCATCACCGCAGATGCGGGGTCGATCTGCGGGACGGGGGGAACTTCGACCAGGCCGCCGCCGAGGCGCAGCTTTCGTCCCGACCGGCTGCGGCGGGATCGAGTGGAGCGGCCGGTCGGGGAGGAGGATGCGGACGGCGTGGTTCCTCGTATCTGGGCCGAGGTCGGTTCGAGGCGCTCGTAGGCGCCGGTGGCTTCGGGTTCGGGGCGTACGGAGGCTTGCGTGGAGTCAGGCTCGCGGTGAACCGCCTGCGTGGAGTCAGGCTCGGGGCGTACGGAGGCTTGCGTGGCGTCGGGCTCGGGGCCGGATTCTTCGGTCATGTCAGCCTCAATCCCGGTAGACGGCCGGCGGGGGACCGGGTGACGGACCGAGGACGCTGAGCCAACGGTCGTAGATACGGTTCCAGGTCCCGTCACCCCGGATCCGCTCGAGGGTTCCGTTGACGAATCGGACCAAGTCGGGGTTGTCCTTGTTCACTCCGATTCCGTAGGGCTCGACGCCCAGTGAACCACCGACCATCATGAGATACGGGTCTTGCGAGGCGAGTCCGGCGAGGATCGTGTCGTCGGTGCTGATCGCGTCCACCTGCCCCTGCTGGAGGACGACGAGGCAGTCGGACCACATCGGGACGGTCACGACGGTGGCTTCGGGTTGGAGCTCCTGGATTCGCGTAGCCGACGTCGTTCCCCGGGCAGCGCAGACTCGCTTGCCTGCGAGATCGGCGATGCCGCGTACCGGTGAACCCTGCAGGACCTGAATTCGTTGCTCGGCGGAGAAGTACTGCGTCGAGAAGTCGACCTTCTCGCGCCGCTCGCACGTGATGGTCATGGTTTTGACGACCACGTCGACCATGGATTCCTGGAGTGCGGCGATCCGATCGTCCGAGGTCAGGATTCGGTACTCGATCTTCTCCGGGTCGCCGAGCAGATCGCGGGCGATCTCGCGGGCGATGTCCACGTCGAAGCCTTCGAGGCGTCCGGTGGCTGGATCGCGAAAGCTCATGAGGTTGGAACCGGTGTCCAGGCCCACGATCAGCCGCCCGCGGGCGCGGATGGCGTCGAGGCTCGGCGTGGGTGGCTGCGGAGATGCGTCTGCGGGTGTGGGGCGCAGGCTCGCAGTGAGGTTGGTGCACGACGCGGTAGTCGTCGGTGTCGGACTGGGCGCGATGGTGGCCTCGGCCGGCAGCGGCGGTTCCGTGTACGACGTGGCGGCCGCGTTGTTCAGGTCTTCGGCTCGATCTGCACCGCAACCGGCGAGCGCCAGCACGGACGCTGCCAGAACCGCGACGCACACGGCCGGGAGCTTCCTCCGCATCTCCGGTACTCCCGTCACTGATACTCCCGCAGTCGGGGCCAGAACCCGATGAAGATTCCGGCAACTCCGAGAACTGCCAATACAGTCATGCCCGGTGCAGAGGCAGCCAACACACGTGAGGCGTACGAGACGTCGGACCGAAGATTTGTGCGCGAATCCACGATTCCTTGCCAGAGTTCGTGATCGAGCTTTCCGTATTCCGCGGCCGAATCCTGTTCTCCGGAGCCGATGGTGATGGCGGCAGCGGAAGTGAAGTCGCCGGTCCCGAGACGGTCGTACATGCGCGTGTGCGCAGCCACCCATTGCTCGCGCGAATCCAGTGCGGCGGTCAGCACCTCGTTGTTCACTCGGGCGCGTTCGTCGCTGCGTAGGCCCTCGAGGATGTCGCGCAGGGCGTCGACCTTGCGAGTGAACGTCACGTTGTCCTCGGCAGTTGAATCCCGTCTCGCCAACGTGAGGGTTTCGACGGTACGTGCCTGCTGTGCCATGATCCGGGCCTCGGTCAGTTCGTGCAGTGGCTCGGCGCCCGCGTCGAGTGCACGTCCGGTGGCAAGTGCGGACACCAGTCCGACGGTGAGCAGCCACAGCAGCGCAGCCGCGACGGCGAGCGAGGCAAGGATCAACCCGAGATTGAAGCGTCGGCGACTCTTGCGGGAGAAGTACACCTGTGTTGCCACCAGCGCGCACAACACGAGGACGAATGCCACGATCGGCCACCACGGTGGAGTCTCGAAATCGCGCTGTACCTGCGAGACCAGGGTCTCCTGCGAGGCGTGCAGTTGCTGAGCCATCGGCAGCAGCGAGGTCTGCATCAACTGCGAGGCCTCGCTCAAATATGCTGCCCCGACCGGGTTTCCGACGCGATTGTTCGCCCGTGCAGTTTCGACCAGCCCGGTGTAGACGGAGAGGTCGGTCGAGATGGTGGTCAACGCGCTGTGCCCGGCAAGATCAGTCGAGTCGAGACCGGCCGACGCCTGGACGATCTCCGCCGACGCCTCACCGATCGACTGCGTGTATCGGTCGCGTACTTCGGCGGGTTCGAGGCCGCCGGAGATGAAGGCGGTGGCCGCGGCGGCGTCTGCCAAAGACAACGCGCTGTAGAGGTTCTGGGCCGAGTTGGCGAGAGGTTCGGTTTCGACGAGGAGGAGGTCGAGGTTCGCCTGTCGGTTCTCGATCGCTGCGGTGGCGAGGAGTCCGGCGATCAAGGTGATCGCAATCAAGATCACTCCGACGACGGTCAACCGGCCAGGCGTCGAGGACATGAATGCCTGGAGTTCGCGCCGCAGAAGTGCTCGCTCGTCCTCCGCCGATACCGAAGTGCCCTCGGAGGGCGGCAGCGACCGGGGTTCGATGGACGGGACGACACGGTCGACCATCGAGCACCTCACTTCGCTGTAGGCGGGCTACCGAGAAATGATGCCGCCGAGAAATGATTCAGGGCATCTTCGCGAGCATATAAGCATCACCTACACCTGGAGCAGTTTGAAACGGTTAGTGTGGGACAACGGCGAGAGCAGGCGGAGCGAGGTAGTCGATGCGTGGTGACGGTGACGGTTGGTCGATCGGACCGGACGGTACTCGGCATTGGGGTAAACACGGAGCCGCTGGACTGCTTCTGCGCGCCCCCGATTCGGACGGATCGCCCCTGGTCTTGCTGCAGCATCGTGCGGCGTGGAGCCATCAAGGTGGTACCTGGGCATTGCCCGGTGGAGCACGGGACTCACACGAAAGCACGACGCACGCCGCTGTCCGGGAGGCACACGAAGAAGCCGGAATCGCCGAAGACGCCGTTCGCGTCCGCGGTGAGGTAGTGACGATGCACGCGGAGAGCGGGTGGACCTACACCACCGTCGTGGCTGATGCGGCACATCCACTGTCGACGGTTGCCAACGGTGAGAGCACCGAGTTGCGGTGGGTGCGTGAAGCCGACGTCGATTCGCTGCCATTGCATCCGGGATTCGGTTCCTCGTGGCCCGAGCTCCGAACTGCGCCTGTACCAGCCGAGACCGAAGACCTACAGGCCGGCGACCCACACACCGTCGTACTCGAAGACGGTGGCTTCGGATGGTTGTCGGTCAGCTCGCACCAAGGCAGTTCCCACCAAGGCAGTTCCCACCAAGGCAGTTCCCACCAAGGCAGTGAGCAGTCAGGCAGTGACCAGAACCTGTCCGAGGCGTCGAGTACGCAGTCTTAACAGGGCATATACAGCAGAAGGACCGGACTCCTCAGGAGTCCGGCCCTTCTGTGTTTCGGTCTCCCGACCGAAACGAGGCTCAGCTGAGCGAGTTCAGCGCCGTGATGAAGCTGACCGCGGTGATACCGAGCTTGAGCAGCTCGCTGATCTTGCCGAGGTTCAGGTCTTCGAGCGATTCGGTGCTGAGCGAGCCGGTGTCGAGGGATCCCATTTAGTGCTCCTAGGTTCAGTTAGTAACTGGAGGTAAACTACAACAAACCGAATGGGATGTGACACGCAATCGAAACAACTGTGATCAAGATCACGTAATCCGACTTTTCGGACATCCAATCGCACCTAGGAACTGGGGGTTTGTTGTCTGATCGGACAACTTCCGTTCATGTTTCGAGTCAGGCGTGCTGACCCGTAACTGTGTGGAAATCGCCCGGCAAACAGTTGACGGTCGCCAGTTACCGGTTTTCAGCGTCCAGCGACGGCCGCGGCGAGGCGCTGCGCAGCCGCCTGCGGATCCGACGCCTGCGTGATTGCACGCACGACGACGATGCGCGTGGCACCGGCATCGAGCAGCTCCGGCAGGCGTTCCTCGTCGATACCGCCGATTGCGAACCAGGGGCGCGGCGGTGCGGCGTCGGCGGTCGATCGAACCAGTTCCAGACCGGACGCACTTCGATTCGGTTTGGTCGGTGTCGCCCAGACCGGCCCGGTGCAGAAGTAGTCGACGCCCTCTTCGATTGCGGCCAGACTCGCCTGCGCGCGACTACTCGTCGAACGCCCGATGACGACGTCTTCACCGACAACGGTTCGTGCGTAGGGGACGGGAATGTCGTTCTGCCCGAGGTGGAGGATGTCGGCACCGGAAGCCATCGCGAGATCCGCGCGATCGTTCACGGCCAACAATGCGCCGTGGCGTCGCGCTGCGGCCGCGAGAATGCCCAGTGCTACCAGTTCGTCCTTGGCCTCGAGCGGGCCGAACTCGCGCTCACCGGCAGAGCCCTTGTCACGCAATTGGATGATGTCGACTCCGCCGGACAATGCTGCCTCGGCGAACTGCGCGAGGTCGCCTTTCTCGCGGCGCGCGTCGGTGCACAGGTACAGCCGTGCTGCTGCCAGGCGCTCGCGCCGGTCGATGACGTTACTGGGATGTGTGGGGTGCACGGAGCAAACGGTAGCCTCTAGGGAGCAAGGTTCGACACGGGAGTCCTGAAACGTCGCCGTCACTTTTTGTCGTGACTGCGAGGTTCGTGGGGCTGAGAGGGGATCGCGACCAGATCCCGACCGTCAGACCTGACCCGGATCATGCCGGCGCAGGAAGTGGAGGTGGAGTTTCGTGAGTACACACGCTCGTACGGTGTCGGTTGTCGGCGGCGGTGTCATCGGTCTCGCCATTGCGTGGCGAGCAGCCCGCGACGGGTGGTCCGTTCGGTTGTACGACCCGTCCATTGGATCAGGTGCTTCGTGGGTGGCGGGCGGAATGCTCGCCCCGCTTTCCGAAGGCTGGCCGGGTGAAGAGACAGCGTTGACGGTTGGTGCAGCGTCCCTGGCACGGTGGCCGACGTTCGGTGAGGAGCTCGGAAAGTTCGGGCCATCGGTCTTCACCGCGGACAGTTCGCTGACGGTTGCACTCGATGCGGCCGACGCGCAGGACCTGCAGACCATCGCCGAGTGGGTGACCGCGCAGGGCCATGAACTCGAAGTTCTCGGTCGCGCCCGCATCCGCGAACTCGAACCGATGCTCGGCCGGGGCATCCGGTCGGGACTGATGGCTGTCGGTGAGTCCGCCGTCGACAACAGACTTCTCTTGGAGGCGTTGCAGAAGGCCTGTGCGGAATCCGGCGTCGAATTGATCGCGCGTGCCGTCAACGACCTCGCCGAACTCGACACCGATCAGATCGTGCTCACCGCCGGTATCGCGTCACCCAAGCTGTGGCCCGGGTTACCGGTACGCCCGGTCAAGGGCGAAATCCTTCGCCTGCGGAGTAGGCCTGGAGTCACCCCGGCGCCCAGCCGCACCATCCGCGGAAGCGTCCACGGGCGGCCCGCCTACCTCGTCCCGCGCGGTGACGGAATCGTCGTCGGCGCAACACAATACGAGTCCGGTGAGGACACGCAGGTCACGATGGCCGGAGTACGGGACCTGATCAACGACGCCGAGGCGCTGATGCCGGCGATCGGCGAATACGAACTGTACGAATGCGCGGCAGGCCTGCGTCCCATGACGCCGGACAACCTGCCCTTGATCGGGCGCGTGTCCGATCGTGTTGTCGTCTCCACCGGACACGGACGCAACGGTGTCCTGCTGACGCCCGTCACCGCCGATGCGACGGTCGCGTTGCTGAACGGCACATCTTTGGTCGAGGTAAAAGGAACCGAACCCGAGCGGTTCGCAGTAGTTAAGGAAAATTCATGAGTGAGCAGGTCCCGATCGGGATCACCGTCAACGGCGAAGATCTCGAGTTCGATCGAGCAGTCACGGTGACCGAGCTACTGACGCACCTCGAGTTGCCGAGCAAGGGTATCGCCGTCGCCGTCGACGGTGCGCTCTTTCCTCGCGGGCGTTGGGACGAATCCGTCGGACGTGGTTGGGAAATCGAGATCCTCACGGCGGTGCAGGGTGGCTGAACAGGACCTTCTCACTATCGCTGGCCGCAGCTTCGGTTCCCGGCTCATCACCGGAACAGGCGGCGCCGCCAACCTTGCGGTGCTCGAGGAAGCGCTTGTCGCCTCCGGCACCGAACTGACCACCGTCGCGATGCGGCGAGTCGACGCGGCCGGCGGCACGGGTGTTCTGGACCTGCTTCGTCGTCTCGGAATCGAACCGTTGCCGAACACCGCCGGGTGTCGGGGCGCCGCCGAAGCAGTGCTGACGGCGCAGTTGGCACGCGAAGCGCTCGAGACGAACTGGGTCAAACTCGAAGTCATCGCCGACGAGCGGACACTGCTGCCCGACGCAATCGAACTCGTCTCCGCCGCAGAACAATTGGTGGACGACGGATTCACCGTTCTGCCGTACACGACGGACGATCCGGTGCTGGCGCTTCGCCTCGAAGAGGTTGGTTGCGCTGCGGTCATGCCGCTCGGTTCACCCATCGGCACCGGGCTTGGTATCGCGAATCCGCACAACATCGAGATGATCGTCGAGCGCGCCGGCGTACCCGTCATCCTCGACGCCGGGATCGGAACGGCCAGCGACGCCACCCTTGCCATGGAGTTGGGCTGCGACGCCGTCCTACTTGCGACAGCGGTGACGCGGGCCAAGAATCCCGCGCTGATGGCGTCGGCGATGCGTCACGCTGTCGTGGCAGGTTTCGAGGCGCGGCACGCCGGCCGGATCCCCAAGCGATTCTGGGCTCAAGCGTCGTCCTGAGGGACGAGATCCGGGTGATTTCTCGGGGTTCTGCCCGAATTGCCCGGACTCATGTCCTACCTGAGTACCACTCGGAACTAGACCTGTGGCCGATGTGCTGGTCATTGCCGGTAGGGCAGAGTTCTCCTCATGATTGAACTGAGGGGATTGACCAAGGTTTACGGACCGACGAAA
>NZ_CAIJDS010000048.1:0-61214 GCF_903819475.1 Rhodococcus sp. UFZ-B548 | reverse complement strand
TCAACCGGTCGCACACAAATGACAGTGTGTGCATGAGACCCGGGATGGTTCACTCAAGCTCATCGCGCCCAAATTGCCACCGTTCGACGTGCCAGCCGGGCATACCGAGGCGTCGTGGTTGCGTGAGCTCACCATGGTGGGGGCGCTGGAACGCTACGGACCGCCGGAAGGTGCACCGAAGGCATACAAACAGCTCGAACATGAACTTGCCATCATCGAGGGATTGAACTTTCCCGGATATTTCCTGGTGGTGCATGACATCGTGTCGTTCTGCAAGAACAACGACATCCTCTGTCAGGGAAGAGGTTCCGCTGCGAACTCGGCGGTGTGTTACGCGATCGGCATCACCAATGTCGATCCGGTTCGCAACAAACTGCTGTTCGAGAGGTTTCTTGCGCCTGAACGTGACGGCCCGCCGGACATCGACGTGGACATCGAGTCCGACCGCCGGGAAGAGGCGATCCAGCACGTGTACGCGAAGTACGGGCGTACGTATGCCGCGCAGGTAGCCAATGTCATCACCTATCGAGGAAAGTCGTCGGTGCGGGACATGGCTCGGGCGCTGGGCTTTTCGCAGGGCCAGCAAGATGCGTGGAGTAAGCAGGTCGGCCGGTGGGGCGGTATCGACAAGAATGCGGATACCGATATTCCGCGTCCGGTACTCGAACTGGCGGCGCAGATCGAAGGCTATCCGCGGCACCTCGGTATCCACTCGGGCGGCATGGTCATCTGCGATCGTCCCATCGCCGACGTCTGCCCGGTGGAGTGGGCGCGGATGGCCAATCGCAGTGTCCTGCAATGGGACAAGGACGATTGCGCTGCCGCTGGGCTGGTCAAGTTCGATCTGCTCGGCCTCGGCATGCTCTCAGCTTTGCACTACATGATGGATCTGGTGGCCGAACACAAAGGCATCACAGTCGATTTGGCGCAACTCGATCTGTCGGAAACAGCGGTGTACGAGATGTTGCAGCGGGCAGATTCGGTGGGTGTGTTCCAAGTGGAATCACGTGCGCAGATGGCGACACTGCCGCGCCTGAAGCCTCGAAACTTCTACGACCTGGTAGTCGAGGTCGCGCTCATCCGTCCGGGGCCGATTCAAGGCGGATCAGTGCATCCGTACATTCGTCGGCGCAACAAACTCGAACCTGTGTCCTACGACCATCCGTCGCTCGAGAAGGCACTCGAACGCACGTTGGGGGTTCCGCTGTTCCAGGAACAGTTGATGCAGATGGCCGTCGACGTTGCGGGTTTCACGCCGTCCGAGGCCGATCAATTGCGTCGGGCAATGGGATCGAAACGCTCCACCGAGAAGATGGAGCAACTGCGAGCGAGGCTGTACCAGGGCATGCGAGACCTACACGGCATCGGCGACGAGGTTGCCGACCGAATCTACGAAAAGCTGTACGCATTCGCTAATTTCGGTTTTCCGGAAAGTCATTCACAGAGTTTTGCCGCACTGGTCTTCTACTCCTCGTGGTTCAAGCTTCATCACCCCGCTGCGTTCTGTGCCGGGCTTCTGCGAGCGCAGCCGATGGGTTTCTACTCACCACAGTCCCTGGTTGCCGATGCGCGCCGGCACGGAGTGCAGGTACACGGTGCAGACATCAATGTCAGCCTCGCGCATGCCACCGTCGAGGCAGGTGGATTCGAGGTTCGGCTGGGACTGGGGGAAGTGCGCAACATCGGCGATGCGCTCGCCGAGAAAATTGTCGAACAGCGGGACCTCGGTGGACCGTTCACGTCGTTTCTCGATCTGACCGGTCGGGTGGAACTGACTACCGCGCAAGCTGAATCGTTGGCGACTGCCGGCGCGCTTGCCAGCTTCGGCATCTCGCGTAGAGAAGCGCTGTGGGCCGCGGGCGCTGCGGCAGGGGAGCGTCCGGACCGCTTGCCCGGTATCGGTGCGTCGGTCACAGCTCCCACCCTTCCCGGCATGAGCGACGTCGAATTGGCGGCAGCGGATGTCTGGGCGACAGGAGTATCTCCCGACACGTATCCGACACAGTTTCTTCGCCCACAGCTCGACGCGCTCGGCGTGGTGCCCGCTTCGAGGCTGCTCGACATCCCGGACGGTGACCGTGTGCTGGTAGGGGGAGCGGTCACACACCGGCAGCGTCCGGCCACAGCTGCGGGCGTCACGTTCATCAACCTCGAAGACGAAACCGGCATGGTCAATGTCGTGTGTTCGGTGGGGTTGTGGGCAAAGTACCGAAAACTGGCAAATACGGCGCCGGCGTTGCTTATTCGAGGAAAGGTGCAAAATGCGGAAGGTGCTGTCACCGTCGTCGCAGACAGGATGCAGCTGATGGATTTGCGAGTCACGGCCAAGTCGCGAGACTTTCGCTAATGCCCGATTCTGCTCGGAGTTTTGTGCCGAGGGGACAAATGTGGAGCTCAACTCTGACCTCCGAGCATATGGCGCGGGTCACAATCCCTGCCTAGGGTTGTCGCTTGAGCGGCCATCGAATCACCTGGCACGGCCACGACCAGTGGCCTCGCTGGTGAATATTGTCGCCTTCCAAACATGCTGAATCCAAAGCACTTCGAGTTGAAGAGGAACTCCATGAGCACAGCGATTCTCGTCGCACACGTACACCCTGCCGATCCGTCTTCGGAGGACGCGTTCAACCGCTGGTACGACGACGTGCATATTCCGCAGGTGGTCGAACGAGTGCCTGGAGTTGTCTCCGCCTCCCGATTCTTCCTGGCGGATGTGCAGTTGCTGCCCGAGGATGCATTGCCCGCACGCCGCTACCTGAGCATCTATCAACTCGACACGGAAGATCTCGCGGGCACGGCGCAGGCGTTGGGAAGTGCTTTGGGCGACGGAACTCTCGACATGTCCGAGGCCATCGCGACTACCGGCGACACCGGACCCGAATTGCTTTTCTACGTCCCGACCGAGAACTGAAGGGGAACGCTGACATGTCCGATCTTCTCGCGAACAAAGTTGCAATTGTCACCGGCGCAGGTGCCGGAATCGGCGCCGCCATTGCCCGGGCATTCGGGGCGGAGGGCGCGAGCGTCGTAGTCTCCGACATCAACGGTGACGCAGCACAGGCAGTGGCGGACTCGATCGACGGAGCTATCGCTGTCACCACTGATGTCACCGACGAACAGCAGGTCAAGGATCTCGTCGCCAGGGCGGTCGACGAGTTCGGCGGACTGAACGTCGTAGTACCCAACGCCGGCATCGCCACCACGACTCCGCTGATCGAGACCTCGTTCGAGGACTGGCGGAAAGTCATGTCGGTCAACCTCGATGGAGTGTTCTTGACCGTCCGTCATTCGCTACCCGCGCTCGTCGCATCCGGAGGCGGTTCGATCGTGAACATCTCGTCGATCTCGTCGACCACCGGCTCGCCCTTGATCGGTAGCTATGCCGCCGCCAAAGCAGCAGTTCGCAATCTCACCGAAACCCTGTCAGCCGAACTTCGCTTCCACGGAATCCGAGCCAATGCCCTGCTACCCGGATTCATCGACACAGACCTGGTCAAGAGTCACCAACAGGATTTCGAGAACGCACTCGGCCTCGAGTCCGGCGGCTTCGACGACCTGATGGTCACGAAGCAAACCCGCTACGGCCGGACCGAGGAAGTCGCCGCCGCCGCAGTGTTCTTTGCGAGCGACCAGTCGTCGTGGTGCAACGGCAGCAGCCTGGTTCTCGACGGAGGGTTCACCGCTTCTCTCCTCTGAGCAGCGGAACCCTTTCCGAACGTCACCCGAAATCGTCAATCGTGCGAGGATCCACACCATGACCAACCGCGCTGTATACGTACTTCCGCCTGGAGGGTTGAACAACCTCGAATCGAGGACGATCGAGACGCCAGGGCCAGGTGCGGGTGAGGTGACGATCGCGATCCGCGCGAATTCGCTCAACCACCACGACTACCTCGTGGCGACCGGCGAGATACCGACCGACGGCCCTCGCATTCTCTTGTCCGACGCAGCGGGCGAGGTAGTTGCCGTCGGCGACGGCGTCACACAGTTCGGGGTCGGGGACCGTGTGATGAGCACCTATCTGCCGCATTGGCGCAGCGGTGCACCGGATTTCGACGGATTCGGAAATTCACCCGGTGACGGCGTCGACGGGTTCGCCCGTGACACCGTCACCGTGCCGGTATCGGCAGTGACGTCGATGCCGCGAAACTACACGTACGAAGAAGCCGCTACCTTGCCCACTGCGGGCTTGTCCGCGTGGCGTGCATTGTTTGCCGGCGTCCCGATCATCCCAGGTTCGTCGGTGTTGATTCCCGGGACCAGCACGGTAGCGCTGTTTGCCGTCCAGCTTGCCAAAGCTGCTGGAGCTCAGGTGATCGCAACCTCGTCGGCTCCCGACAAGATGGCTCGATTGACCGAGCTAGGTGCCGATCACGTGGTCAACTACCGTGAGCGCCCGGACTGGGGATCGGAAGCGATGCGGCTCAGCGGCGGGATCGACCTTGTGCTCGACGTGGGCGGGCCGTCCACCCTCGGTCAATCTCTGGCGGCAGTCCGACCAGGCGGCCGGATCTGCGCGCTGGGCATCATGAACGGCCCGTCGTCGTCGATCGACCTGACTTCGCTACTGACCAAACAGGTCACCATCGAAGGTGTTCTGGTGGGCAGTCGTGCACATCAGGAGGAGATGGTTGCAGGGCTGGAGAGCCTCGCGCTTCGTCCCGTCATCGATTCGTCGTACCGTCTGGACAATCTTGCCGAGGCGTTCGAGCAGCAGAAATCCGGGCAGGCCTACGGCAAGATCGTCATCACAAACCCTTGATCGCTTGCCGGTCCCAGTGGGGATCGGTGAGGATTTCCGCCGAGTCGCCGACAAACGCACGTCCGGCAGTCTGGTCGCCGCTGAGGGCGAACCTCAGCCACGCGGTCAGGTAACCCCGGAATCCTTCGCCGTCGGCGGCCCAATTGTGGCCGACGCCAAGTAGTCTGCCCCGGACCGCCGGTGCTGCGGTTTTGTCGAAGTACTCAGCTTGTGGATCGGCGGTGGAGACCGGATCGTCGGCGCCGGTCATGAAGAACGTCGGCCCGGTCAACTTCGCCACGTCGACGACATCGACAGGTCGCGAAGCCCACCACGGGTCCGGCAGGTCGAGCACCGCAGTGGCGGTGATCAGATTCGCCGACTGCGTTGCAGCGTTGATCGCGCCACCTGCCCCCTGGGAGTGTCCGACTGAGGCGATGTTGTCGGTATCGATCCTCTGGTGAAAAATGCTCTCAGCGTTGGTGTTCTGATCGACGAGGTACTGAGCGGCACCCAAGATTTCAGTACCGTCGCCGGTCACACTGCTGTCGGCCACCACAACAACAAAACCCCACGACGCAAAGTGTCGGAGGAGGGCCTCGTACTCTTCGAACGTCGCGTAGCTGCCGTTGCCGAACGTGATGACGGGATGCCGCTTGCCATCAGCGGACAAGTCGGCTGGGTAGAACAATTGGTATCCGGGAACCGAGTCGGCCGCCACCTCGTGCGCACCCTGGGCTGCGTACAGATCGCTGATCGACTCCGATGCGATGGATTCGGTAGTCGCGGCTTCGGGAACGGCCGGAACCCCCGCACTGGCGTGTGTGACGGCGCCCGATAGTGCCAGAACAAAAGATGCGGTCACGACGGTGATCGAATGTGTGGTCCGAGAAGGCATGGGTACAAGTATGTCTTGTACCCATGCGATCAGTCAGGCCGAGACGCGCGTGGGCTGCTCTTCGCCGACCCGGCCGCGGATGAAGAAGATGGCAACTACGCCGAAGGCGACCAGCACGACAGTGAGCAGTGTGGCGATCGTGGTGGCTCCGCTGGCACCCGTCGTCACCGAGGTGTCGAGCCCGCCGGTCGAGAGAATGGTGGTGGGGTCGGTGAGGCCGTGCAACACGATTGCGGCCCAGATCGTGCCCGTCACGCGCATGGTCAAGTACATGCACATTCCGAATCCGAAGGTGTAGACGACGGTGGCAAGGACTGTTGCCAGTTCCATTCCCGCGATGAAGTTCACCGTGTGCATGAGTGCGAACAGTAGGGACGACACAACAGCGACGAAGCGTTCTCGGTGGCCGGCATCACGAAGCATCTTCACTGCAATACCTCGGGTGACCAATTCCTCTGCGAGACCGACACATACACCGAGGGCGATCAACGAGACGATTTCGCCGGCCGACCACGCGCTCCAGTCGGTTCCGGCCAGGTGGGCAGCGATGGCGGCAACGACGATAATCGGCCCGATCCACATCCAGCCGCGTCCGCGTACCGGTTGAGGACCGAAGATACTGCTGAGCCAGCCGACCTTGACCGTGAAGATCAGCAACGCAACTGCACCGATCGCGATGGGCAACATGACGCCGAAGATGATGCTCGAGGCACTCGAGACCACGTTGTCCGTGTCGATCTGGTCGGCGAAAACACGCGAGATCACCTGCCCGGCGGCAAGGTAGAAGACCAAATAGGCAACGATGAGAAGGAGCAACTTCCACAAAGTGGGTCGACTCCAAAAACCCGACTTTTCGGGAACAGTATTGGTCATTGTCAGATCGTAAAGGCAACCACACGAAATCACGCGGTACCGTCTATTCGGACAGCAGCGAACACGAAGGCAGGACGCAGAAGACATGTTGGAAGTCGACTTGAATGCACTGGACACGGCATTGGCGGCAGGTGAGCCGCTGATCGACGTCCGTGAGCCCGACGAGTTCGCTCAGGTCCGAGTTCCCGGTGCGGCGCTCATTCCGCTCAGCGAATTCGTCTCTCGCGTCGGTGAAATTCCGGACGCGGAAACGGTGTACATCATCTGCGCCGTCGGTGGCCGTAGCCTGCAGGCCGCGGAGTATCTGCAGGCCCGTGGCATCAATGCCGTTTCGGTGGCCGGTGGAACAATGGCGTGGTACCAGTCGGGGCGCCAGGTCGAGACCGGAGCCTAAGACACAACTGATGGGGGCAGTTCCCGTTTCGGGAGCCGCCCCCCACCGGTCACTTTCGCCAGAACAGGTGATGCGTCACGCCGCTCGGGCTCGGCACGATTTCGAGGTTGAAGCGGTCGCGCAACTCATCAGGTGTCTCCCACAGGCGTAGACCGGATCCGAATTCGATCGGGCAGACAGCGATGTGCATCGTGTCGACCAGATCGGCGTCGAGGAATTCACGGATAGTGCTGACCCCGCCGCCGAGTCGAACGTCCTTGCCCTGCGCTGCCTCACGTGCCTGCTCGAGGGCCGTCGCCGGGTCAGCGTTGACGAAGTGGAATGTCGTGTCCGATAGCGTGAACGACGGCCGCACGTGGTGGGTCAAGACAAAAACCGGGGTGTGGAACGGTGGCTCGTCGCCCCACCACCCCTGCCACTCGAGATTCTCCCAAGGGCCGCGGTATGGTGCGAATTTGTTGCGGCCCATGATTTCGGCACCGATGTTGTTGGAGAAGTCCCGCGTGAAATAGTCGTCGATGCCTCGGCTGCCGCCGGGATCGGTGCGATTGGGCCAGCTCGCTGTAGCTCCCGCCCACGCAAACATTTCACCGTGGTCCAGGCCGAACGGGCTCTCGAAGCTTTGGTCCGGACCGCAGGCTATTCCGTCACTGGAAACGCTGAAATTCTGTACTCGTAATAACTGACTCACCATGTACTCCCGCTCTCGACAATGGTCTACGTGAGTACAGACCGTACGGCGAGGCAAAACTCATCGGTGCCAATTCATGCAGCCGCGGGAAGAGCTCCACTGCGGATCGATCGGACGGTCCGCACCGCGACGGTTGCCCAGATGGGGATCAGCACGGTCAGCAGGGCAAGTGCGATTCCCAGAATCAGTGTCGAACCGGTGGCGACTCCGAAGGCATTCGCTCCGACTGCACATGCTCCGATGGGGAAGGTGAAGCTCCACCAACCGAGCGAGAAGTCCAAGCCGCGGCGCAGTGCGTGGATGGTCACGGTGGTGACGGTGACAAATGCGATGACGCCGATGATTCCGACGACGGTTCCGTATGCGATTCCGAATTCGTGCAGGGTGTCGGCGTGCTCGGTACTGAGTGCATGCCGTGAGGCGGCGGCCAACAGGTTGGATGCTGCGATCGACTGTCCGATCACGCCCAACGGAATCCACAGCGAGGGAATGGCATTGAACGGGATCACGTCGACGCCGGCCGAGCGGTTGCGTGCGAACTGCCTCGCGACGGCTATCAGAATGCCGATAGCGGCGGTCAGTGCCAGAGCGAACAGGATGTAGCAGAAGATCAGTACCGCGATGCGCGGAGCGCCTTCGGGCATGTGGGTGCTGACCGCTGCGCCGGTGGTGGCCGAGACCATCGGTGGTACGACGGGCATCAGCCAGAACGGCATTGCCGTCGCCATCCCAGCATCTCGAACGAGACGAATCATCATCACGACGTAGGTGACCAGGCCGAGTGCCGTGCCGAGTATCCACAGAGTCAGCGAGACGGTGATCGCCACGTCGTGGCCGAGGAAGTCCGGCCCGGTGATGCCGGTTGCCGATCCCACGGTCAGTAGGGCCATGGCGACGGCTCCGTAGAACGGGAACATCGCGGGACTGTGCAGGTAGGCGAGGGCCTGACATCGATGTTGTGACCAATGGGTGGCAAATGCGCCGATCAAGGCGCACAGTACGAGAACCGCCAGAACCCAGAAGATTTCCGAGACCAGCTTCAAGCCTTCGATCTCCGGTTCGAGCGAAGCTGCGGCCACCGAGACGATTCCCGTTCCCATCGCTGCCGCGAACCAGTTCGGGGTGATGTGGGCGAAGGTGGGACTCGTTGTGGTGGTCATGTATTTCACTGTCGTCTCATCCGGTTCGTACCGGTAGGCCGGTTGTCCTTGAATGCCCACAATCTCGCCTTGTGGGTCTAATCTTGGTCTATGTCGTTGTCTCCTCGGGTGCCGGAACTCAGTGCCCTCGACGTCCTGCTTTCCGTAGGGCGTCTAGGCAGCATGGGCGCTGCCGGCCGGGAGCACGGACTCAGTCAGCAAGCGGTCAGCGCCCGGGTGCGTTCGGTCGAACGGCAGCTCGGAATCAAGGTTTTCGATCGAGCGGCGACCGGTGTTCGTCCCACCGCCGAGGGCGGTCTGATTCTCGAGTGGGCAAGTCACATCCTCGTCAGTGCCGAGGAAATGGCATCGGGAGTTGCCGCACTTCGCGGTGAACGCGACGCTGCCGTCACAGTTGCCGCCAGCATGACCATCGCCGAGTATCTGGTTCCCGGATGGACGGTCGCGATGCGGCACAAGTTCCCCAACGTCGTGGCGTCGGTGAGCTTGCACAATTCCTCGGATGTCTCTGCTCAAGTGCAGGCAGGCCAGGCCGATATCGGATTCGTCGAAGGTCCGGATGTGCCGTCGGCGCTCGCGTCGTGCGAGGTGGCGCGTGATCACCTCGTCGTGGTTGTGCCGCCGGGACACGACTGGGCCAATGGTGTGCCTGTTCCGGTTGCGGACCTCGCACGCACGCCGCTGATTCAGCGCGAGTCAGGGTCAGGGACGCGTCTGACGCTCGAGAATGCTGTTCCCGATTGTGTGCCGCCTTTGCTCGAGCTCACCTCGTGCACCGCAGTCAAGGCTGCGGTGGTGGCAGGCAACGCGCCCGCCGTTCTGTCGTCGTTGGCCGTTGCTGCCGACCTGACGGACGGCCGACTGGTCGCGGTCAACGTCGACGGCTTGCGGATGCCGAGGCGACTCCAAGCCGTCTGGGATCCCGATCGCGGATTGCGCGGTGCGGCAAGAGATTTCCTCGACATAGCGCTCGGCTCCAACACCGCTGTTCACTCGCGTTGACGGCTGCGGCTGACGGGAACGGCTGCTATCGGACGGTGTCGATCCCCGCGAGGATGAGATCGATGCCTGCCAGAAACTGTTCTCGGTCGTCGTGGTCGCGCAATTGCGCCGTCACCTGATTGAGGAACGGGTACTTCGCGGAATCGAGTTCTTCCCACCGCTGCGCGACGGTGGCGAGGAAGGCGGACCGATCTGTCTCGCGGGGGAGGAGGCGGGCGCCCGCGGCATACTGTCCGGCGAGGCCGAGCACGTAGTTCAGGAGTGCGGACGCGCAATCGAACTGTGCCGGTTGGGGAACGCCGAGTGCTTGGAGTTGCCCTCCCAGACTCTCGAAGATCTGCATCACCGCTGATTGCCACGGCTCGCGAGAGAGTTGGGTGCCGACCCACGGGTGCGCGTCGATCGCGTCGAACACACCGAGAGTGATGATCCGGATCGCCTCCCGTGGGGTTGCGCTTTCGGTTCCTTCGGTGGTCACGCGGGCGATGACGTCGTCGGTCGCCGCGGCGAGCAGTTCGCTCTTGTTGGCAACGTGCCAGTAAATCGCCCCGCTACCTGTTGCCAGGCGTGCGGAGAGTGCGCGAAATGTCAGCGCAGCTTCGCCCTCGTCGTCGAGGATCTCGATCGCAGCCTCGACGATTCGCTCCTTCGAGAGCGCGTCCGTACGTCGTTCGGTCCGCTGATTCCTGGTCGCCATGCGCACCATCTTGACATATCTGGAACGCCGTTCCAAGATGGTCACTGGAACGACGTTCCAATAGAAGGCTGAAAGGAAACAAACATGAGCAACTCGATAACGATCATCGGGGCGGGCCTCGGCGGTCTGACCCTCGCGCGCGTCCTCCACGTTCACGGAATTCCGTCGAAGATCTACGAGGCGGAACCGTCGGCAGAAGCTCGCACGCAGGGCGGCCAACTCGACATCCATGAACACAACGGTCAGGCGGCGCTCGATGCTGCCGGCCTCATCGACGAGTTCCGCGCGATCATCCACGAGGGCGGTGCCGCGTCGCGCGTACTCGATCAACACGCCGCTGTACTCCTCGACGAACCCGATGACGGCACGGGAGTCCGTCCTGAAGTGCTGCGCGGAGACCTCCGACGGATCCTGCTCGAATCCCTTCCGGACGGCATGATCGAATGGGGACGCAAGGTCGACAGTGTCCGCTCGCTCGGCTCACGGAACACCGCCGACGAGCGCGCTGACGGCCGACACGAACTGACCTTTGCCGACGGTTCGACGGTGACTACCGACCTCCTCGTCGGCGCCGACGGTGCCTGGTCGAAGATCCGCCCGTTGCTCTCCGATGCGAAGCCCGAATACGTCGGCACGACGTTCGTCGAGACGTATCTGTACGACGTCGACGAGAAGCATTCGGCTGCAGCCGAGGCAGTCGGTGACGGGGCGATGTACGCGCCCGCACCAGGAAAAGCGATCGCCGCGCATCGAGAGGCGGGAGATATCGTGCACACCTACGTCCAGTTGAACCGTACGGCGGAGTGGTTTGCCGGTATCGATTTCACCGACGGCGCTGCTGCGACAGCGCGGGTCGCGGCCGAGTTCGACGGTTGGGCAACGGAACTCACTGCGCTGATCACAGACGGCGAAACCGCTCCGATTCCGCGCGCGATCCATGCACTTCCCGACGAGCACCGATGGGATCGCGTGCCTGGGGTCACGCTCCTCGGTGACGCGGCACATCTGATGGCTCCGTCCGGTGAGGGTGCGAACTTGGCCATGTTCGACGGCGCCGAACTGGGAAGGGCGATCGCCGCGCACCCGGACGACATCGAAGCGGCACTGAGCGGCTACGAGGAAGCGATGTTCGTGCGCAGTGCATCCGAGGCCGCTGACTCGCACGTGATCCTTGATCTCTGCCTCGGTGAAGGCGCACCGTATTCACTGGTCGACTTCTTCACCGGCGCTGCTTCCGTATCCGGATAATGGACGAATGCCTGTTGATTCCACTCCCTCGTCTGCCGCGATTGCGCACGTGCGCGGTCTCTCGAAGGGCGACCAGGTGGATCGAAATCACCGGGTGACGTTGCACTTTCATCCGGACCTCCCGTCTGAACGTGGTCTGACACTGGCCTCGATCGCACGTCGAGGCACCTACGTGACCCAGTTCGAGACTCGTACCAGCAACGGCGGACTGACGGCGCATCACGGCGGCGACCGTTGGCGTTGGGAGAGTCGGATATTCGGCGGGGCTTACGACGAGCGAGAGCCGTCGGAACGGCCGAAGTACGGATCGTTGAACTTCTCCGCCGATCCGTACGGGGCATCCCCTCGGTTCGGCTCGTCCTACTTCCGGCTTGCCGAGCACACACTCGACCGCACCACCTTCTGCTTTCCGGACAGCGTCTTCGAGCCTGATCTCTTCGGAACGGCCGAAGCGATGAGCTTGGTCGGCGCCGCCAGAGTCGCCGAGTTCGACGATCCGCTCGACCACTACATCGAGGCGCACGTCCACGGCGTCGTCGACATCGGAACGGACGTCGAGGCACTCGTCCTGGACCCGAGTTACCGCGGCACACGGATCGAAGAGATCGCCCACTCACTCACGTGCCCGGTCCTGTGGCACGACGGTTACGCGGTCGATGTCGAAGCGATAGCCGAACATCCCGAATACCGGGGAGCGACCGTCGTCGACCTTGCCCGAGAAATTGCCCGCGGCAGGCGACTGACGCCTGCCGTACTGGGGCTCGCACGGAGCGCGTCCTTCGATCCGCAGGACGTCAAAAGGGTCTGGCACTACATTGCTCGATTCGGCGGCAGGGCGTAGAACTGGGCATTCGCGTATCGCTGCCCGTCGACGACCGCCGGTTCCGGGACCGCACATCGGTCCGAAGGGCGCGGTGAGGAAAGAGTGATTGATACGCAACATCGAGCATGAACTCCCGAAACAACTGCATCCGAAGATAGAAGTCGACCTTGATCCTCGGTCGAAGGGATGCATGAATCGATGGGCGCTCAACTCACCACCACCAGTGTCGACACACTCTGCGCGTACTGCGGGGTCGGCTGTGGTCTTGTCCTCGACATCATCACCGATCCGGAGACGGGACGCCGGAAGGCTGCGAAGTCTTCCGGTCTGAAGACACATCCCACCAACTTCGGGCGTCTGTGCACCAAAGGGGCCACGACCGCAGACATGCTCGCAGGTCCAGGGCGAATGGACTCTGCATATCGCCGTCCGCGCCGAGGGGATGCGATCGAAGCCGCGGACATGGACGCCGTCATCACTGACACCGCCCAGCGTCTACGGGCAATCATCGACGAGCACGGCCCCGACGCATTTGCGTTGTACGTGTCCGGGCAGATGTCTCTCGAAGCCCAGTACTTGTCGAACAAGCTGGCCAAGGGATTCATCGGGACCAATCAGATCGAATCGAATTCCCGGTTGTGCATGGCGAGTGCCGGCACCGGCTACAAACAGTCTCTCGGGGCCGACGGACCGCCCGGTTCCTATCAGGACTTCGAACACGCCGACGTGTTCTTCGTGACCGGCGCGAACATGGCGGACTGCCATCCGATCCTCTTTCTGCGGATGCAGGAGCGGATCAAGGCAGGCGCGAAGTTGATCGTCGTCGACCCTCGACGCAGTGCCACCGCCGACAAGGCGAACTTGTTCCTGCAGATCGCTCCCGGCACCGATCTCGCGCTACTCAACGGACTACTCCACCTGCTCGTCGTGAACGGCCACACCGACCCTGACTTCATCGCCGACTTCACCGAAGGCTGGGAGGTGATGCCCAGTTTCCTCGCGGAGTACACCCCGGAGAAGGTCAGTGAGATCACCGGTATCCCCGGAGCCGACATCCGCACTGCAGCGCAGTGGATCGGTGAGGCTGCAAACTGGATGAGCTGTTGGACAATGGGTTTGAACCAGAGCACCCACGGCACGTGGAACACCAACGCCATCTGCAACCTTCACCTTGCGACCGGTGCGATCTGCAAGCCCGGCAGCGGTCCGTTCTCGCTGACCGGGCAGCCGAACGCCATGGGTGGGCGTGAAATGGGCTACATGGGTCCAGGTTTGCCCGGCCAGCGTGCAGTGATGGTCGACGCCGATCGCGAATTCGTAGAGGAGAGGTGGGGGATCCCGCAAGGCTCGCTGCGCACCGACATCGGCGGTGGCACCATCGACATGTTCTCCCGCATGGCGGCGGGTGACATCAAGGCATGCTGGATCATCTGCACCAATCCCGTTGCAACGGTAGCCAACCGAAAGACCGTTATCGACGGCTTGGAGAAGGCTGACCTCGTCATCACCCAGGATGCGTTCCTGGGCACCGAGACCAACGAATACGCCGATGTTCTGCTGCCCGCCTCACTGTGGACAGAGTCCGACGGAGTGATGATCAATTCCGAACGCAACCTGACGCTCTTTCAGCAGGCACTGGATCCGGTCGGGCAGGCGCTGCCTGATTGGCAGATCATCGCCCGGATCGCCTGCGAGATGGGGTATGTCGAGGCGTTCACCTACACCTGTGCCGAAGAGGTGTTCGAAGAGATCAAGCAGTTCTGGAATCCGAAGACCGGCTACGACTTACGCGGCGTCACCTACGAGCGCCTCCGCAAGACATCAATCCAGTGGCCGTGCCCGCCAGACAGTGATCAGGACCGTCATCCCATCCGATACGTCAATAACGGTGTCAGTCAAAGGCTCCTGATCCGCGAGGACGGCAGCACTCCGCGGCTCGCATTTCCCACCGCCACTGGCCGTGCGATGTTCTTCGCACGGCCGCACATGCTTCCCGCCGAAATGCCCGACGACGACTATCCATTCCTGCTCAACACCGGTCGTCTCGCGCACCAGTGGCACACCATGACCAAGACCGGCAAGGTCGCCAAGCTGAACAAACTCAACCCAGGTCCCTTCGTCGAGATCCATCCCGACGACGCCGCCAGGCTCGGCGTCGTCGACCAGGATGCGATCGAGGTTGCCTCACGCCGCGGTCGCGCTGTGCTTCCCGCCGTCATCACCGACCGAGTGCGTCCGGGGAACTGCTTTGCCCCATTTCACTGGAACGACGCCTTCGGCGAATATCTGTCCATCAACGCTGTCACCAACGACGCCATCGATCCAGCCTCGCAGCAACCGGAGTTCAAAGCCTGTGCTGTCACTATGACGAAGGTCGCCGTGAACACACCTGAAACAGTGCTCGCCGAGGCGCCGCTGGTGGCTTCCGCGCCAGCTGATCGGGCTTTGTCGCGAACCGATGTCCTCGCGGATGTCATCGGTCAAACAGGAACACCTGCAGTGGTATTCGATGCGCTCCAGCAGAGCTACCTGGCCGGTCTTCTCGCCGCGTTGCGTGCGGACGCTGATCGCACTGCCGGGGTCCCGACGTTGCCGTCGACGGCGCCGTTCGATGCCGAAAAGCGGATGTGGGTCGACGGGGTATTGGCCGGCCTGTACTCGCGAACCTCGCTCCCCGACACCGACGGGCCCGCGTTGTCCTCGGCTCCGAGCATTGCGACAGAACGCGCGCCGATCGTGGTGCTCTGGGCATCGCAGACCGGAAACGCGGAAGAATTTGCCGCCGCCTGCGCTGCTCGCCTTGGAGAAGTTGGCTTGCCCGTGGTGATGCATGCAATGGACGAGTTCCCGGCCGCCGACCTGGCGGCCACCCGAGAGGTCCTGTTGATCACCAGTACCTCCGGTGACGGCGAATCCCCGGACAACGGCAGCGGTTTCTGGGATGCGTTGGCTGCTGACACGGCGCCCCGCATGGCCGAGACACGGTATGCAGTCATCGCTTTCGGTGACTCGAACTATGACGACTTCTGTGGGCATGGACGAAAGCTTGACGCCCGCCTTGCTGAACTGGGGGCCAGTCGTATCGTCGATCGCGCCGACTGCGAGCCCGATTTCGAGGACACCGCTGCTGGTTGGCTGGACTCTGTCACGGCTGAACTTCAGCGCTCGGCGGCTGGTGAGACGGCCGACGTCGTCGTTGCAAAGAAGAATTCTGGGACAACCGTTGCGGCCACGCCGATTTCACCGGCGATGTCGGCGCCGCTGCAGTACAACAAGAAGGCGCCGCTGACCACAGCCTTGACGCGCAATGTCGTGCTCAACCGGCCAGGCTCTTCCAAAGACGTGCGGCAGTTGGGCTTTCACCTTCCGGACGACACGGTCAGTTACGAAGCTGGCGACGCTCTCGGAGTCTGGCCCCGAAACAGCTCTCCGTTTGTCGACGAGTGGCTCACCCTCACCGGCCTCGACGGTGAGGAGGTCGTCGAACTGGGGCAGTACGGCGATATGACCCTGCGTGCCGCGCTCACCGAACGCCTGGAGATCACTCGAATCTCGAGCGAGATGATTCGGTTCGTGCATCAACGAACTCGCGACGCGGACCTCGCCGAGTTGATGAAGCCGGAGAACATCTCCACGCTCAAAGACTGGTCGTGGGGACGACAGTCCGTCGACGTACTTGCGCAGTCACCCGTTCGTGCCTCGACGGACGAATGGCTCTCCCTCCTCAAACCGCTTCAGCCGCGGCTGTATTCGATATCTTCCAGTCCGAAGGAGAACCCACGCGAAGTGCAGCTGACGGTGTCCGCGGTGCGCTACAACGTCGCGGGTGTCCCACGGCGTGGGGTGTGCTCGACCTACCTCGCAGACCACGCCCACGATGATGACATCGGCATCTTCGTGCAGAAGTCGACCCATTTCCGGCCACCGTCCGATCCCGAAACCCCGATGATCATGGTCGGTCCGGGAACCGGCATCGCGCCGTTCCGTGCTTTCCTGCATGAGCGTCGGGCATTGGGGCACACGGGCCCGAACTGGCTGTTCTTCGGGGAACAGCACGCCGCGACCGACTTCTACTACCGCGAAGAAATCGAAGAATTGCGGAAAGACGGATTCCTCACCGAACTCGACCTCGCATTTTCCCGGGATCAAGCCGACAAGGTCTACGTGCAGGACCGGATGCGTGAGCGCGGTGCGCTGCTGTGGGAGTGGTTGCAGAAGGGCGCCCACTTCTACGTCTGCGGCGACGCCAACCGGATGGCCAAGGACGTCGACAGTGCCCTCAACGGGGTGGTCGCTCAACACGGAAAACTGGCACCTCGTAGTGCGGAGGCGTACGTGAAGGCTCTCTCGGCCGAGAAGCGGTACGTCCGAGACGTCTACTGACGTCGATCAGACGGCGCCCTTGAACCCGAGCTGACGCCACGCCTCGTACGTCACGAGGGCGGCAGCGTTGGACAGGTTGAGGGACCGGCGTCCGGGAAGCATCGGGATACGCAGGCGCTCGGTGATGTGTTCGTCCGCCAATACCTCTTCGGACAGTCCGGTGGGCTCGGGCCCGAACAGCAGGACGTCGCCGGGTTGGTAGGCGATATCGGCATAGGACGTGGTCGCGTGCGCGGTGAAGGCGAACACGCGAGCGGGGGTGACGGCTTCCCACGCCGCAGCAAGGTTCTCGTGGACCGTGACAGTCGCCAGATCGTGGTAATCCAAGCCTGCGCGCTTGAGTTTCGGCTCCGACAAGTCGAAGCCGAGAGGGCCGACCAGGTGGAGTTCGCAACCGGTGCCCGCGACCATGCGGATCGCGTTTCCGGTGTTGGGTGGGATGCGGGGCTCGTGGAACATCACTCGGAACACTCGAGGAACTGTACCGGGCGTCGTATCGGTGCCCGCGTCCGTGAGAAGACCGGTCGGGAAGTGTGGGCGAATTGGTAACAAACCGGCCAGTCCGTGCGAATCTATTTCCGGCACTCTTCGCAGAACGGACATTTAGATGAACCCTCCCGCCGGTTGGAACCCCGACCCCTTCGACCCCACGATCGACCGTTACTGGGACGGTCAGCAGTGGACTGCACAGACCCGGCCCAAGGGCGTCGACGCACCCACTCAAGCCTTCGGCACTCCCACCCAGGTCTTCGGTGCTCCCGGTTCGCCGGTGCCGGACGCAAACGCCGAGGAAGGCAAGACGCGGCGTAAGTGGCCGTGGATCGCCGGCGCAGCAGTCGTGGGGCTGGTTGCCATCGCCGCGGCGACGGGCGCGGGCAAGTCGGAAGAATCAACGACGCCTGCTGTGACCTCTTCTACGACAGCGGCGGCGACGACAACCAAAAGCACGGTCCCGTCGACGACGAAGACCACGACGTCGTCCCTCTTGCCGACGACGACAACGATCGTGCCGCCACCAACGACGACAACCGTGGCAATCGTGCCGCTGGTTCCGCAGGTTCCGGTAACGACGACTACGCCGTACGTTCCGCCCGCCCCGGCGTACACCCCGCCGAAGACAACGGAACCCGCGTACGTTCCGCCGCCGGCAAAGGTGCCTGATGCAGGGGTGTATTACGCCAACTGCTCAGCGGTGCGAGCGGCTGGTGCTGCCCCGATCTACCGCGGCGATCCCGGCTATTCGTCCAAGCTTGATCGTGACGGTGACGGCGTGGCCTGCGAGACCTAGGCGATCGAAGCGGTGTCGGTGCGGCGGGGCAGTATGGACGGCATGCTCCCCGAAGAATCCGACGACGTCGTCGGCGAAGACTATTCAGACGCGCGGCTGGCCGGGCAGAAGTGGCGTCAGCGCACTTTCACCAATTGCAATTTCCGAGATGCCGACCTCACCGGACTCACGACGGAGTCGGTGGTGTTCACGGATTGTGATTTCACCGGCACCGATCTGGGGGAGTCCGTGCACACGGGAACGGCGTTTCGCTCCTGCAATTTTGCTCGGACCAGCCTGTGGCACAGTACGTTCCGAAACTGCAGTCTGCTCGGGTCGACGTTCGACGGTTGCCGTATCCGGCCGTTGACGCTCGACGAAGTCGACTTCTCGTTGACCTCACTCGGTGGGGCGGACCTGAGGAAGATCGACTTCACCTCATGCCGATTCCGTGAAGCGAACCTGGTTCGGGCCGACATGCGGGGCGCGGTGCTGGCGTCGGCGGATCTGTCCGGTGCTCGTACGGGTGGACTCAAACTCGAAGGTGCAGATCTGCGCGGCGCGCGGATCGATCCGAGCCTGTGGACGTCCGCATCCGTCGGAAACGCGCAGATCGAGTTGATGCAGGCGGTGGCTTATGCGTCGGCGCACGGTCTTGTCGTAGACATGAAGTAGAGGCGCCTAGCTCTCCACGCGCTCCTCGAGGCGCACTGTCACCATCTCGCCGGTCTCCTTGCCGATGGCTTTGCGAAGATCGGCTTTGACCGGCAGCTTGTGGTTGCCGTCTCCCAGCGCCATGAACGAACTCTGGAACGGATGTCCGTCGATCGTCCCGCGTACCTTGACCAGGCCGCGGGTGCCGAAGAACTCGGCGGACTCCGGCCAGATCACGTAGGTCCACCCACCCTTGGCGTCACTCTTCTGCAAGGTGGCCGTGAATTCCTTGTCCAGCAACATGATGACTGTCCCTTCGGGTCGTACCTTGTGATCAGCGGATGAATTCCCGTGCGAGCAGATCCATCAGCAGTCCGTCCTTCCACACACCATGGCGATCTCGCGAGTACTCGCGCATCACCCCGACGTCTTTGAACCCCACCGATCGGTAGCAAGCGATGGCGACGGAGTTGTCGACTTCCGGGTCGATGACCAGACGGTGGAATGCGAGGTCGTCGATCAGGTGGGCACACAGCACCCGAATCGATTCGCGACCGAACCCTTGGCTGTGAAAGTCGGGATCGAGGAACAAGTCGAGCCCGGCGTGGCGGAAGTCGGGATTGTCCTCCGCCTCATACCACTGGATGAAGCCGATCAGGTGGTCGCCGTAGAAGATGCTGTAGCGCGTGGTGCCGGCCTCCGGCGCTGCAGGCCAGTCGTCGTCGGGATTTTGCCACCACTGCACGACGTCCGGGTGCAGGTGAATTGCCCGCAGACGGGCGTGATGATCGGGCGCGACGGGGGAGAGGAGCACCCTCGGGCCGCGTAGTTCCGGAGCCGTTGTCACTCATCGACCCTAACCTGGAACAATGGTCGCCGTGACTGCAACGATCCTCGACGGCAAAGCTACCCGCGACGAAATCTTCGAAGACCTGAAGGTGCGGGTGAGCGCTCTGAAGGCAGAGGGCATCACACCCGGCTTGGGCACCATCCTGGTGGGCGACGACCCGGGATCCGCGGCTTACGTGCGCGGCAAGCACAACGACTGCGCCAAGGTCGGTATCAATTCTTTGCGACGCGACCTGCCTGCCGACATCACGCAGGAACAGCTCAACGCGACGATCGACGAGCTCAATGCCAATCCCGAGTGCACCGGCTACATCGTGCAGTTGCCGCTCCCCAAGCACCTCGACGAGAACGCGGCCCTCGAGCGTATCGACCCCGACAAGGATGCCGACGGCTTGCATCCGGTCAACCTCGGTCGACTGGTGTTGGGCAAGGAAGCCCCGCTGCCGTGCACCCCACGTGGAATCCTCCACCTTCTGCGTCGCTACGAGGTCCCGATTGCCGGTGCACACGTGGTGGTTGTCGGACGCGGCGTCACGGTCGGTCGTCCGATCGGATTGCTGCTGACGCGTCGTAGCGAGAACGCGACGGTCACGCTCTGCCACACCGGTACCCGCGATCTCGCGGCCGAGGTTCGCCGCGCCGACATCATCGTCGCTGCCGCCGGCGTTCCCGGCCTCATCACCGCAGACATGGTCAAGCCCGGAGCAGCGGTCCTCGACGTCGGCGTCAGTCGCACCGACGACGGCCTGCGCGGCGACGTCGCAGCCGACGTGAACGAGGTCGCCGGCTTCGTCTCACCCAATCCCGGTGGTGTCGGACCGCTGACCCGCGCGTTCCTGATCACCAACGTGGTCGAGCGCGCCGAGCGGGTTCTGGCCGGAGTCTGAGTCCGATGTCCTCACTGGTCGGCCTCGCGAAGAAGAATCTGCCCATGCTCGCGGTCCTCGCCGTGATCGCGGCGGCCGTGGTTCTCGTGCTGGCCGACCGGTGGCGTCGCGGCGCCCTCGTCTTCGGTGTTGCCGTCATCATCGGAGCTGCCGCTCGGTGGTTCGTTCCCGAGAATCGTGTGGGGTTGCTCGCGGTGCGCGGAAGGGTCTTCGACACTGCGGCGATGGGTGTGATGGGTGTGTTGATCGCGACGCTCGCCCTGACCATCGATCCGCTCGGCACCGACTGAGAAGATCAGTCCCCGTAGAACGAGCGAATGTCGATATCACTCAAGGGGATCCACTCCGGTGAATCTGTGGATGTCGACTTCTTTCCAGCCTTGACCGGTGCACTTCGCAGCGTCACCGCAAGTGCAGGTTCCTCGTCGATTCGCCCGGCCAGGGCGTAGATCGCGGCGAGATGGTGAACGCACGGCGAGCGTCGACCTGAGCAGTCGCAGCTGGCAGTGCACTCCGAAAGATCAACGGCTACTGCGATATTTCGAGCCTGCAGTTCGGTGACGATGCTGTCCGGCAGTTCGCCGGTGGAGACGGATCTGTTGGCCTTTCCCGCCGAACGGAGAAGGCTCTTCACTGCGGCGATTTCGGATTTGGTCCAGAGCGGGACAGAAATTGTCACCGACGAAGTTTTTGCTTTGGTGCTCACCTCCGCGACGACGGTCCCCGATGAGACCACGGTGAACTCCACGGAACCGTTGCGTGCGAGGGTACGAGCCGTCGGCAGGGACGGGTTCGGACCGGATGCCGCAGTCCGCTCCACCGTGCGCAGCCATGCTCGACCCCAAGCGGTGACACCGAATTCGTTGGCCATCAGATGATCACCGCGCCGTCGAGTTCGAGGAGTTCACGCAGTTCGGTGTCAGGTAGATCGGCCAGGGCGGCCTCGACGTTCCCGGAAACAGCATCGGCCACAGCTCGTTTGGACTCGTGCATCGCTGCGATGTGATCCTCGACGGTACCGCCCGTCACCAAGGTGTGGACGTTGACGGTGCGCTTCTGGCCGATGCGGTGTGCCCGGTCGGTTGCTTGGTCCTCGACGGCTGGGTTCCACCACCGGTCGTAGTGCACGACGTGACTTGCTCGCGTGAGGTTGAGGCCGAAGCCGGCGGCGCGCAAGCTCAGAATCAGAACCGGTGGTGAATCCGTGTCGTTCTGGAATGCGTCGACCATCGCGTCGCGCTTGTCGGTGTTCAGGCCGCCGTGAAGGAAGGGGATTGCGCCGATTCCCAACTCGGAGCCCAGGTGCCGTGAGAGCATCTCGCCCATCGTCCGGTATTGCGTGAATATCAGCGCGCGATCGCCGTCGTCGACGATCTCGGCGATCATTTCCGTTGCGCGGTCGAGCTTTCCGGATCTTCCGTAGAGGTCATCCGTATCGCCGGTGACCTGCGCCGGATGATTGCATACCTGCTTGAGGGTGGTCAGCAGCGCGAGGATATTGCCGCGCCGGGCAATTCCCGTACCCAAACCGGTGTCGAAAGCATCTGCAACTGCAGACCGATAGATGCGCGCCTGTTCCGACGTCAGAGTGCACGAGACGGTGGAAAATTGCTTGGGCGGAAGATCCTTGGCCACTGTGTCTTTGGTTCTGCGCAGAATGAACGGATCGATGACCGCGGCAAGCCTGGTCGCCGCGGTGGCCGATCGACCGGATTCGATCGGTACGGCAAAGCGTTGACGAAACCGTGCGCGAGTTCCGAGGACTTCGGGATTGGCGACGCGAAAGATCGACCACAATTCTTCGAGACGGTTCTCCACCGGCGTGCCGGTCATCGCTACCTTGACGTCGGCCGACAACTGCATTGCGGCCTTCGCTGCCAGCGAAGAGGGGTTCTTGATCTGCTGTGCCTCGTCGAAGACCACTGAACTCCAATGGATCGGGGCCAATTGTGCTGCGTCGGAACGCAAGACGCTGTAGCTGGTCAGCACCGTGGCGCCGGCAGGAACACGAGTGGGAAGTGCGCGAGCGGTCCCGTGATGAACGTGCAGTGTTAGATGCGGAGCGAATCGCTCGATCTCGCGGCGCCAGTTTCCGATGACCGAAGTGGGACACACAACCAGGTGTGGACCGTCGTCGGCGCGGATCGCGATCATCGAAATCGCTTGCAGTGTCTTGCCCAAACCCATCTCGTCGGCGAGGATTCCACCGCCCGAACCCGACAGTGCAGTCAGCCAGGCAACTCCGTGCACTTGATACGGGCGCAATGTCGCCTGAATCTTTGCTCGGCGAAGACTCTCCACGGCTGCGCGCGCATCCGTGAACAACCGCACCGTGGACCGGGCGCTTCTGATTCTCGTGTCGTCGCGCTCGATCGCGGCATGCGCTGCAGTCGGAATGTCATGTGCGCCGGTGTCGATGACGCGCTTCCATGCGAGCAACGACGGTCCGAGGTCGTCGCGACGTGCATCGAGGGTGTGCAAGGCGTCGATCGCGGTGGCGAGGTCGAGCAGTTGCGCTTCGACGTCGGTCGCTGTGATCGACTCGTCGACCGGGATCGCCAGCCGGCAGATGCCCGGCGATCCCGTCGGCATCCCCAGCGCCGACAGACGCGCTGCCGGATCTGTGTCACCCCAGAACGCGAAGGACATGTGCTCGGGAATGTACGTAGCCTGCAGGCGCGTCGAGCATGGCTGATTCACGTTCGCCGATGCTAGCCGCGCCGGCTCAGGGACGCCAATGAAAATGTCGGGAAAACCTGCAGATCAGCTGTAGTTTTCCCGACATTGACGGATCCTGAAATTGTGCCTCTGTGCCGGATCAGCGGGCCGTGCGTGCGAACTCCATCGTTCGGCGAAGCAGTCCGGCGACAGCGTCCGCCTCCGTCAGGAAGCCGTCATGGCCGTCTCTGGACTTGAGAATCTCGAGGCCAGTGCACGTCGAAATGCCGTCCGCGATCTCCTCCTGCAAACGAAGGGGATACAGCCGATCCGAGTCCACGCCGCCCACGACGACCGGCGCCGTGATCGATGCCAACGCCGCTGCAACGCCGCCGCGTCCACGACCGATGTCGTGCCGGTTCATGGCCTCGGTCAGGAGGACGTACGTGCTCGGGTCGAAGCGGTCGACCAGCTTGTCTGCCTGATGTTCCAGGTAACTCTGGACGGCGTATCGTCCACCGTTCCAAGGATTTTCGTCGTTCTGAGCGGAGTTCTCGAAGCGCGCATCCAGTTCGGACTCGGTGCGGTACGTCAGGTGCGCGATGCGACGGGCGATGCCGAGTCCGGCGCGAGGTACCCGCCCCGTTCCGTGGTAGTCACCGCCCTGCCAATCCGGATCGGAGACGATGGCAGCGATCTGCGTCGTCTGGGTGCCGATCTGATCTGCGGTGGCCCGTGAACCGGTTGCGAGAACCAACGCGGAGCGAATGCTGTCCGGGTAGGTAACTGCCCATTCGAGGGTGCGCATGCCGCCCATGGATCCGCCGACTACCGAGGCCAACTGGTCTATCCCGAGGAGATCGACGAGCTTCTTCTCCGCCGCGATCTGATCCCGGATGGAGATCTCCGGGAACCTGCTGCCCCACGGCTTGCCGTCGTCGGCCAGCGAACTAGGACCGGTCGTGCCGCGACAACCACCGAGGACATTTGTTGCGATGACGCACCATTCGCCGGTGTCGATCGGTTCGCCCGGCCCAACCATCCCGTTCCACCAGCCGGGGGAGGGCTGATTTGCGGAGATCGGTCCGGTGACGTGTGAGTCTCCGGTCAGTGCGTGCTCGACGAGTACGACGTTGTCGCGGTTCGGGGACAGCTCACCCCACCGCTGAACGGCGAGCGAAACCGATGGGAGTACCGCGCCGCTCTCGAGTTCCAGGGCGCCGATGTCGACGAACCCCACCTGGCCGTCGGGCGGGGGAAGGAAGTCGATCCTGGGCTCCAATTCGTTCACGGTCACGAGTTTGCCACCGCAGCCAGGCCGACGGTGATATCGGCGAGGATGTCGTCGATTCCTTCGATACCGACCGCGAGGCGGACGAGTCCGGGCGTGACACCGGAGGCGAGCTGCTCTTCAGGGGTGAGCTGCGAGTGTGTCGTCGAGGCGGGGTGGATGACGAGTGAGCGAACGTCACCGATGTTGGCGACGTGGCTGTGCAGCGTCAGGGCGTTGACGAACGTCTTGCCCGCATCGATACCTCCGGGCAGCTCGAAGGTGACGATGGCGCCGGTTCCCTTGGGCGTCAGCTGCTTTCCGCGTTCGAACCATGGCGAGGAGGGGAGTCCCGCGTAGGAAACGGAGGCCACCTCGCCGTGGCCGTCGAGGAATTCGGCGACCTTCTGGGCATTGGACACGTGGCGCTCGATGCGCAGGCTCAAGGTTTCGATGCCCTGCGCGATGAGGAACGCGTTGAACGGCGCCACGGCGGAGCCGAGATCGCGCAGCAGTTGGACGCGCGCCTTGAGTGCGAATGCCGGCGCGCCGAGGTCTGCGAAGGTGACGCCGTGATAGCTGGGGTCAGGCGTCGTGAAGTTCGAGTGGCGACCCTGCGTCCAATCGAAGGTGCCACCGTCGACGATGACGCCGGCGATCGCGGTGCCGTGTCCGCCAAGGTATTTGGTGGCGGAGTGAACGACGATGTCGGCGCCGTGTTCGAGTGGGCGGAGCAGGTACGGCGTCGCGACAGTGTTGTCCACGATCAACGGAAGACCGTTCTCGTGGGCCAGCGACGAGATACCGGGGAGGTCGAGAATGTGGTTCTTGGGATTGGCGATCGTCTCGCCGTAGAACGCCTTCGTGTTCGGGCGAATGGCTTCGCGCCACTGCTCGAGGTTGTCGGGATCTTCGACGAAGGTGACTTCGATGCCCAGCTTGCGAAGGGTGTAATGCAGGAGGTTGTACGTGCCGCCGTACAGGTACGGGCTCGAGACGATGTGGTCGCCGGCTTCGGCGATGTTGAGGATCGCGATGGTTTCGGCAGCCTGGCCCGAGGAGAGGAGGAGTGCGGCGACTCCGCCTTCGAGGGCGGCGATGCGCTGTTCGACGGCGTCCTGTGTGGGATTCATGATCCGCGTGTAGATGTTGCCAGGCTCGGCGAGGCCGAACAGTGCCGCAGCGTGATCGGTGCTGTCGAAGACGTAGCTGGTGGTCTGGTAGATCGGCAGAGCGCGCGCATTGGTGGCGGTGTCCGCTGTCTGCCCGGCGTGCACCTGCTTGGTCTCGAACGACCAGTTCGCGGTCGGATCAGAAGTTGCTGCGCCGTCGGCTGTGTTGTCGGTCATGATTTGTTCACTCCAGTGGTCTGACGGATAGATGTCGGACGGGGGCGAAGGATCGCCGCCCCGTGCTGGGGTCTATCTACAAGTGCGACACATACTGAGTTACCTCCGTGGGGCTCGGCCCGGTCTGGGGTCCGTCCCTGTCGGACCCGCGCTTGTCACCCGAATTGCGGTGGAACTGCGTGAGCAGATCCACGTCGGGAAACCTGGTCATCACCCGGGGCACCCCACCGCGGTTGGAGGGTTGCCGTCCAGCGAGCCGGGGCTTGACGCTGGCACTCATGACCAAGTCGGATTCTACCGGGAAGTGAGCGCAGTCCTGACGCGGGGCGAATTGTGAGCCGCAACCGCACACGAGACAGAGCGACGCAGCCCACTAGCAGGCAAAAGTTACTCGCGAGTAGAGACCGATGGGTGGACCTGCCGGTTGCGGCCTCACGGGTTAGCAGTACGCTTGTCTTGTTTGGGACTCATCTCCCGAGATCAGTCCACACCGTCTAGGTTTGATAATCGAACCGTTCGCGGACCCACTCACAAAGTGTGACCGCAACCGTGTAACCAGGGAAACTTCCTAGGAGGACGCGAAGCACCCATGTCCAAAATCAAGGTTGAGGGCACCGTCGTCGAACTCGACGGCGATGAGATGACGCGCATTATCTGGCAGTTCATCAAAGACAAGTTGATCCATCCGTATCTCGATGTGAACCTCGAGTACTACGACCTCGGTATCGAGTACCGCGACGAGACCGACGACCAGGTCACCATCGACGCAGCGCACGCGATCCAGAAGCACGGCGTCGGCGTCAAATGCGCCACGATCACGCCGGACGAGGCACGTGTCGAGGAATTCGGTCTCAAGAAGATGTGGCGTTCCCCGAACGGAACGATCCGCAACATTCTCGGCGGCACGATCTTCCGCGCACCGATCATCATCTCCAACGTTCCGCGACTCGTTCCGGGCTGGACCAAGCCGATCATCATCGGCCGTCACGCATTCGGCGACCAGTACCGCGCCACAGACTTCAAGGTCCCCGGCCCCGGCAAGGTGATGATCACCTACACGCCTGAGGACGGCAGCGCACCGATCGAGCACGAACTGGTCAACTTCCCCGAAGAGGGCGGCGTCGTCCAGGGGCAGTACAACTTCACCACGTCCATCCGTGACTTCGCTCGCGCGTCGCTCACCTACGGACTGCAGCAGAACTACCCGGTGTACCTGTCCACCAAGAACACCATTCTCAAGGCGTACGACGGTGCCTTCAAGGACATCTTCCAGCACGTCTACGAGACCGAGTTCAAGGCTGAGTTCGATGCCGCAGGTCTGACCTACGAGCACCGCCTCATCGACGACATGGTCGCTTCCGCACTCAAGTGGGAGGGTGGATACGTCTGGGCATGCAAGAACTACGACGGCGACGTCCAGTCCGACACCGTGGCCCAGGGCTTCGGCTCGCTCGGCCTCATGACGTCGGTTCTGCTGACACCGGACGGAAGGACCTGTGAGGCAGAGGCTGCTCACGGCACCGTGACGCGTCACTACCGTCAGCACCAGCAGGGCAAGCCCACCTCGACCAACCCGATCGCGTCCATCTTCGCGTGGACCCGCGGACTCGAGCATCGTGGCAAGCTCGACAGCACCCCTGAGGTCATCGGCTTCGCGCAGGCGCTCGAAGACGTTGTCATCAAGACCGTCGAAAGCGGCCAGATGACCAAGGACCTCTCGATGCTGGTCGGCGGCGATCAGGGCTACCTGACCACCGAGGAGTTCCTCGGCGCACTCGACGTGAACCTGCAGAAGGCCATGGCCGCGAAGTAGATTCACTGTTTCACCTTCTGATGGGACGTCCGGGAAACCGGGCGTCCCATTTGTGTTCGCGGTCTCACGTGAGTGAACTCACCCGCTCTCACTTGGAAGTTCAACCAGGTGTGAGACCACAATTGATCAGTGACTTCGTCTACCCTCTCCCGTTCTGACACCTCGACACCCGGGGTTCGTTCCGCCAGAGGTCCAGCGATGCTCGCTCTTGCCCTCGGCGGTTTCGGTATCGGCACAACCGAGTTCGTCGCCATGGGATTGCTCCCGGAAATGGCATCCGGGCTCGGCGTCTCTGAACCCATCGCGGGTCACGTGATCTCGGCGTACGCGCTCGGGGTTGTCGTCGGTGCTCCGCTGATCGCTGCTCTCACCGCACGGGTACCGCGCCGCACCCTGTTGATCGCACTCATGGTCGCATTCACCGTCGGCAATGCCGCTTCGGTCTTTGCGCCCTCGTACACGACGCTGATGATGGCTCGATTCGTCGCCGGATTGCCGCACGGCGCGTACTTCGGAGTCGCCGCACTGGTCGCCGCTCATTTGGCCGAACCAGGTAAACGCGCGAAGGCCGTGGCGATGGTGATGATGGGTCTGTCCGTGGCCAATGTGATCGGGGTGCCGGTCGCGGCCTGGATCGGCCAGGCACTCGGCTGGCGCAGCGCCTTCGCCTTGGTGGCCGTGATCGGGGTGGCAACGGTTGCTTCGCTGTTCGTCTGGATTCCGCGGTTGGACGGTATGCCGGTGACGAATCCGATCACCGAACTCGGGGCACTGGGCCGCGTTCAGGTGTGGATGACCCTGATCGTGGGAATGGTCGGATTCGGCGGGATGTTTGCCGTCTACACCTACATCAGTACGACGCTCACCGACGTGTCCGGTCTCGGTGCTTCGTTCGTTCCTCTGGCGCTCATGCTGTACGGACTGGGCATGGTCGCCGGCAACTTCGTCGGTGGATACCTCGCGGATCGCGCGCTGATGAAGGGTTTGTTCCTGTCGATGGGATCCCTCGTGGTGATCCTCGCGGTCTTCGTGATCGCCGTGCGCAATCCGTACACGGCGCTTGTCTTCGTCTTCCTCATCGGGCTTGCCGGGTCCTCGATGGTTCCTGGCCTTCAAACACGGTTGATGGATGTCGCCGAGGACGCTCAGACCTTGGCTGCGTCTCTCAATCACGCCGCGCTGAACATCGCCAATGCCTTCGGAGCGTGGATCGGCGGCGTCGTCATCGCTGCCGGTTACGGGTATACCGCACCGGCAGCGGTTGGGTCGTTGCTGGCCGTCGCGGGTCTCGTCGTGCTGGCGTTTGCGGTGATTCTGCAGCGTAGGGCCGTGCGCTGACCTGGGCGCCCATCCGCGTCGGTGGAATCGGCTACGGTGCTTGCCGTGCCACAAACTGCTGACTCCCACATTCTTGCGCCCCACACCATCACGTCCGTGAACGTCAACGGCGTTCGAGCAGCTGCCCGCAAGGGCATGCTCGACTGGCTGGAGAAGACGTCGGCGGATTTCATCTGCCTTCAGGAAACGCGTGCGTCGGACGATCAGCTTCGCGACACTCTCGAACCAGCGCTCGGCAACGGATGGTTCCTCGTCTCCGCCGAGCCGTCCGCGAAGGGACGCAACGGAGTCGCTGTGCTTTCACGCACGGAACCTGACGCGGTGCGGATCGGTCACGGGGACGACGAGTTTCTCGACGCCGGTCGATACATCGAAGCCGACTTCGCGGATCTGACCGTCGCGAGCCTGTACCTGCCCTCCGGTGAGGCGCTCACGCCGAAGCAGGAGGAGAAGGAGCGGTTCATGGCGTCCTTCGCAGTTCACCTCGCTACCACCGCTGCGGCGGCCGAGGCTGCCGATCGTCACGTGGTGGTCAGCGGCGATTGGAACATCGCGCACACCGAACTCGACCTCAAGAACTGGAAGACCAACAAGAAGTCTTCGGGATTCCTCCCCGAGGAGCGCGCTTGGATGGATCTGCTGTTCGCCGAAGATTCCGCGTGGGTCGATGTCTTCCGCACCCTCCATCCGGGTGTCGACGGTCCGTACTCGTGGTGGTCGTACCGCGGCAAGGCATTCGACAACGATTCGGGTTGGCGTATCGACTACCAGGTTGCCACCCGCGGATACGCCGAGCGGGCCAAGGTTGCGCTCGTGGAACGCGCTGAGTCCTACGACCTCCGTTGGTCGGATCACGCACCTGTCACTGTCTCGTACCGGTAGGGACGCGCATGTCTGAAGGTCTGAAAATGCCGAGCGCAAAGACGCGCAACGCCATCATCACCGTCGTGGTGGCGGTGGTGGCGCTCGTACTGGCGGTAACCCTTTCTTCACGTGACTCCGACAGTTCGGCGTCGTCGGTTACGAAGTCCTCGAGTGCCCAGTCCTCGACTGTTCAAGCCAAGCCGGGTGCTACCACCAAGGCCGCGCCGTCGAGTTCCGTGCCCTCGAGCTCCGCGCCCTCCAGCTCCGCTGTCAAGACAACGCAGCAGACGAACAGCGATGCGCCGACGCGCGTTCTCGCCACGCTCGTGGAGATCGACGCCGGGCGGTGGCCGGATTCCGCCAATGCGCCGGGTACCAAGGGCGGCATCACCTTCCGCAACAGCGAAGGGCGTCTGCCCGCTGTCGGTGCCGGTGGCGGACGTGTCGTCTATCAGGAATGGGACGTCAACGCGAAGAAAAACGGCCAAGGTCGTGATGCCGAGCGAATCGTCACCGGTAACGACGGTTCGGCGTGGTACACCCTCGATCACTACGACACGTTTGTGAGGATTCGCTGATGTCGGACTCGTCTACGGTCAGCGTGGCGCAGTGGCTGGATCCGTCTTCGGATGTGGCTTCAGTGGCCCTGCGGAGCGACCCGGCCGTCGCAGATGATCTTGCACGTGAACTCCGTGGCGAGAATTTTGTCGTTCGGGTGGTTCGCGGCGAGAACATGCGAACAACGGCGCAGGTCTTCGACGAGTTCGCGGCAGCCTTCCAGTTTCCGTCCCACTTCGGGCGCAACAAAGACGCTTTCGACGATGTCATGCGCGATCTCGACGGCGTACTCGGACTTGGCGCCGGATATGTAGTTGTGATCCGAGGTGCGGGTTCTCTACTGTCCGAGCAACAGGATCAGTTGGAGTGGTTCCGCGAAACGATGGACTTCTACACCGAAGAATGGGAACCCGTCGTTTTCCGGACCGTCTACCAGTTCGGTGCGGAGGACCTCACCGCCCACGGTGAAGACCTCGTCGAACTCGACTACCCGGGCACCACGCCACTGCACTGATTTCCACTCGTGAAAAGATCGGAACCATGTCGACCCCTGCAGAACAGAAGCCCACCGCAAAGCCTCGCGTGCTTTCCGGAATCCAGCCGACGTCGGATTCTTTCCACCTCGGCAACTACCTGGGTGCGCTGCAGCAGTGGGTTCCGTTGCAGGACGATTTCGACGCTTTCTACTTCATTCCGGATCTTCATGCCATCACGGTGACGCAGGACCCGAAGGAATTGCGTCGTCGCACCAAGGTTGCGGTGGCTCAGCTTCTTGCGGTGGGGATCGATCCGGATCGGGCGACGCTGTTCGTACAGAGTCAGGTTCCCGAGCACGCACAGTTGGCGTGGGTCCTGAACTGCATCACCGGTTTCGGTGAAGCCAGCCGTATGACGCAGTTCAAGGACAAGTCCGCCAAGCAAGGCAGCGACAACGCCAGTGTCGGTTTGTTCACGTATCCGGTTCTGATGGCCGCGGACATCCTTTTGTACCGCCCGCAGCGAGTTCCGGTGGGTGAGGATCAGCGTCAGCACCTCGAACTCGCACGCGATCTGGCCGGCCGGTTCAACACCCGCTACGGCAAGGCGTTCGTTGTTCCCGAGCCGCAGATCATCAAGGGCACGGCAAAGATCTACGACCTGCAGGATCCGACCGCCAAGATGAGCAAGTCCGCCGCCAGTGCGGCCGGACTGATCAATCTGCTCGACGATCCGAAGGTGTCGGCAAAGAAGATCAAGTCGGCCGTCACCGACAACGAGCGCGAGATTCGTTTCGACCCGCAGGCCAAGCCGGGCGTCAGCAACCTGCTCACCATTCAGTCGGCTCTCTCGGGAGTACCGATCGAGACTCTGGTCGCCGGTTACGAGGGCAAGGGGTACGGCGACCTCAAGACCGATACCGCTGATGTGCTGACCGAGTTCGTCACCCCACTCAAGGCGAAGGTCGACGGTTACCTTGCCGACGAGGCAGAGCTGGATCGCATCATCGCGGCTGGAGCGCACCGCGCCCGTGAGGTGTCTTCACGCACTCTCGCCGCTGTCTATGACAAGGTCGGATTCCTGGCACCGAAGGGCTGACTTACGCGAATTCGGACTCACGACGCCTGACCGAACATGAGGGGGACGGCAATGGCTGACACGGACGACGACGCACCGAGCTTTCTCGAGAAGCAACGAGCAGCGCGACCCTGGCTCGATCATCTGGTTCGCGCCGCAGGACGTTTCCAAGAGCAAAAGGGCGATTACTACGCTGCGGGAATCACGTACTTCAGTGTTCTCGCATTGATTCCGATCATGATGGTCGCGTTTGCAGTGGCCGGTTTCGTATTGGCCGGGCATCCCGAGTACCTGGAGTCGATTCAGGAGCAGATCACCAAGAGCATTCCGGGCAGCTTGGGTGACACCATCAACACGCTGATCGATTCGGCTATCGACTCGCGCGCGAGCGTCGGAATCTTCGGTCTCCTGGGTGCCGCGTACGCGGGTCTCGGTTGGATGGCAAATGTTCGCGACGCGCTGACGGCGATGTGGGAGAGCAAGCGCGAGCCGAAGGGTTTCGTTCGTACCAAACTCGGTGACGCAGGGGCCCTCATCGGTCTGGCTCTCGCCATGGTCGTCTCACTGGGAATGTCGGCGCTGAGCAGCGGGCCGGTTGCGACTCAGATCGTGAAATGGCTCAACCTCGAGAACATCACCGGTGTCGGCGTGGGGCTCAGAGTCGTTTCACTGTTGCTCTCACTCCTGGCGACGTGGGCGGTGTTCCTGTGGGTGATTGCCCGGCTACCGCGCGAGCCTGTCACGCTGCGCAGCGCCGCGCAGGCAGCGCTTATCGCCGCGGTCGTGTTCGAAATCTTCAAGCAGGTAGGTGCGATCTACCTCGCGGCCGTCACCAGTGGCCCGGCGGGCGTGGCATTCGGCCCGATCATCGGTTTGCTCGTGTTCGTGTTCACTGCGTCGAGGATGCTGCTGTTCTGCACGGCGTGGGCGGCGACGACAAAGGAAAGTATGGCTCTCGCCTTCGTTCCGCCGCCGGATCCGGCCGTGATCTCGCCGCGAATCGTTGTCAGTGACGGAGCTTCACCGTCTCGCGTGGCTGCGTTGATCGCCACGGGTGCGGTTGCCGGCCTGGGTCTTTCGGGCTTCATGCGCCGTCGGCCGCGCTAGCGCCTTCGACGGTTCAGGGCAACGGCTCCCGCCACCAGCGCGATCACCACAACTCCGCCGACAGCACCGATGAGGATGCGGTCAGTGGTGTCCGACTCGGTGTCGGTAGCGGTGGGTGCTGCCGAGATCGAGCCTGGTGCAGCGGCAGACGGTGTGCGAGTGACATCGGGCGTGGCATCGTCGGTCGATCGGTCCGTCAACGAGCCGACGGTTGTGCTGGCGGGGAGTGCATATCCGTAGTCGAGTAGACGGGCAGCCTGCTCCCACGGACGGATCGGCTTGGCTTCGCCGCCCATCAATGTCACCAGTAGTTTCCGGCCGTTGCGCTCCGCAGCACCGACGTACGTGTGGCGGGCGTCGTCGGTGAAGCCGGTCTTGCCGCCCAATGCGCCGTCGTAGTTGTAGAGCAACTGATTGTCGTTCGCGAGAGTGAATCCGGGGCGGTCCTGATCGTCAGGAATCGTCGGATCTTTCGGGAAGCCGGGAAACTCGACGGTTTCGGTATGGATCAGTCCGGCAAACGTCGGATTCTGGAGGGCTGTATGGAAGATTACGGCCAGGTCGTACGGTGAGCTGCTCATCCCCGGGCCGTCGAGTCCGGATGGAGTTGCCGTGCGAGTGTCGAGGGCGCCGAGTTCGGCCGCGAGCGCGTTCATCTTCGACACGGCTGCAGCGTCACCGCCGAGTTGGCGGGCAAGAGCGTGCGCGGCATCGTTTCCCGACGCCATGACCAGACCCTGCATCAGTTGCCGGTTGGTGTACTTGCCGCCCTTGCCGATGCCGACAGCGCTACCTTCAGCGTCCGCATCTTCGGCAGTTGCGGTGATTTCGGTGTCGAGATCGAGTTCGTCGAGAGCGACGAGAGCCAACAGCATCTTGATGGTGCTGGCCGGTCGGTAGCGACCGTGCGGATCTTTCGCGGCGAGGACCTCACCGGTTTCGGCGTCCGCGAGTACCCATCCGGATGCCGCGATGTCGGCCGGGAGCGGGGGAGCGCCGTCAGGAAGTACGACGCCACACTCGCCGAGCTTGTCTCCACCGACGGGGCTTTCCGGAATCGGGACAGCAGTCGGGGCCGTGGATCCGGGCGCAGGTGCTTCGGAGAGATCGATCGCCGGCGCCGGGCTACTCGTGAACGGGCAGCTGTCGGTGTTGGGTGTTGTGAACGGTGCCTCGGTGGTGGTGGTGGTGGGCGGCGGCGGGGCCGGTTGGGCGCCGGCCACTCCCGAGGTCCCTACGACACCGGTAAACGCAATGCTCCCTGAGAGCACTGTTCCGGCCACTGCCACTGCACACTTTCGACGCCACATCATCGATATACGAGGGTATGCGAACGTGAGGGAACGTCCGAATCGCCACGCAAGCAGAGGGATCGAAAACAGGCGATTCGGTTTGTACATCGGTCATAGTGGACGATCGCCGCTGATGAGTTCCACCACCACGCAGAGTCTGTAACAGTGGTGTAGTCGACTACTCGAATGGCGCACACGCACTGACGACAGGGGATCGGTATGGGCAAGATCGTGGTGACAGAATTCGTGTCTTTGGACATGGTCATGGAAGCGCCCGGTGGCGAACCGGGCTATGCGCACACTGGATGGGTCTTTCCGTACCAGGAGGGCGATCAGATGAAGTTCAAACTCGACGAAACCCTCGCCGCGGACGTGCTTCTACTCGGTCGACGGACCTACGAGAGCTTCGCCGGTGCCTGGCCTGAGCGCGAAGACGACCAAGGCTTTGCGGACAAGATGAACGAGATGCCCAAGTACGTCGTCACGAGTTCGACGGAGCCGCTCGAATGGAACAACTCGACGGCGCTCGACGGTCCCATCGAGGAATCCGTTCCGAAGCTGAAGGAACAGATCGACGGCGAAATCCTGGTCGCGGGAAGTCGGACGCTCGTCCACGCGTTGTTGCTGGCCGGTCTGGTCGACGAGCTGCGACTGATGGTCTTCCCGGTCATTCTCGGGTCCGGCGGGAGAGTGTTCCCCGAATCGGCCGACAAGATCGACCTCGAGTTGAAGGACGATCGTCGGTACGAATCCGGAGTTCAGGTGCTGACGTACCACCCCACGGTCGCGTAGACCTCTCGAAAACATCTGTGGCCGAGCCTCTTCGAGAGTCTCGGCCACAGATGTCTTGCCGGCTAACTGTTTTCGGGGAAGCCGAGGTTGATGCCGCCGTGGCTGGGGTCGAGCCAGCGACTGGTGACGGCTTTACCTCGCGTGAAGAAATGAACACCTTCTGTCCCGTGAGCGTGGGTGTCACCGAAGAGGCTGTTCTTCCAGCCGCCGAAGCTGTAGTAGGCCATGGGAACCGGGATGGGGACGTTGATGCCGATCATGCCGACCTCCACCTCGTTCTGGAAGCGTCGGGCAGCGCCGCCGTCGTTGGTGAAGATGGCGGTGCCGTTTCCGTACGGGTTGTTGTTGATCAGTTCGAGGGCTTGGTCGTAGGTATCGACGCGCACGACGGAGAGAACAGGCCCGAAGATTTCGTCGGTGTAGATCGACATGTCGGTGGTGACGTGGTCGATGAGGGTGGGACCGAGCCAGAAGCCGTCCGGTCCACCATCGGCCTGGACTGTACGTCCGTCGACCACGATGGTGGCGCCGTCCTTCTCGCCTGCATCGACGTATGAGGCGACCTTGTCGCGGTGGGCCTTGGTGACGAGCGGACCCATGTCGGAGTTCTTGGTGCCGTCACCGGTGACGAGGGGGGTGGTGCGTTCGACGATCTTGGCGACCAGTTCGTCGGCGATGTCGCCGACTGCGACCAGGGCGGAGATCGCCATGCATCGTTCGCCCGCGGAGCCGAATCCCGCGTTGACCATTGCGTCGGCGGCGAGGTCGAGGTCGGCGTCCGGCAGAACGATGGCGTGGTTCTTGGCGCCGCCGAGTGCTTGCACGCGTTTGCCGTTGGCGGTGCCGGTGGCATAGACGTACTGGGCGATGGGGGTGGATCCGACAAACGAAATCGCTTTGACTGCTTTGTTTTCCAGGAGTTCGTCGACGGCGAGCTTGTCACCTTGGAGGACGTTGAAGACGCCGGGGGGCAGACCGGCTTCGGCCCAGAGTTCGGCGAGCCAGATCGCCGCGGTGGGGTCCTTCTCCGAGGGTTTGAGAATCACGGTGTTCCCGGCGGCGATGGCAACCGGGAAGAACCACATCGGGACCATCGCGGGAAAATTGAAGGGGGAGATGATGCCTACGGGGCCGAGGGGTTGGCGGATGGAGTAGACGTCGACCTTGGTCGATGCATTCTCGGTGTATCCGCCCTTGAGGAGATGCGGTATTCCGCAGGCGAATTCGACTACTTCTTGTCCGCGGCTGATTTCGCCGAGGGCGTCGGAGAGAACCTTGCCGTGCTCGGCTGTGATGATCTCGGCGAGTTCACCTTTGCGAGCGTTGAGGAGTTCGCGGAAGCTGAACAGTATCTGTGTGCGCCGGGCCAGGGAGGTGTCACGCCAGGCGGGGAAGGCCGCCGCAGCAGCGTCGATGACGGTGCGAGCGTCCTCGAGGTTCGCCAGGGCGAGTCGGCCGGTGATCTGTCCGGTGGCGGGGTTGGTGACGGGGGCGGTGTTCTCGGATGTTCCGGCGAACGACTTGCCGTCCAACCAGTGCGCGATGACACGAGTATCAGTGCTGGTCATGGTATTTCCTAGTGGTCTGGTGGCTCAGGAGTTCGGGGAGGTGTACTTGGCGACATAGTCGTTTATCGTCTCGCGTTGGTACCGGGAAACCTCGTGTGCGTTTTCGTTCTCGGCGAAGACGCTCGACACCATCACGGTGTTGTCACGATCGTAGAAGCCGAGTTTGCCGAGGCCGCCGAAGAATTCGTCCCAGTTGACGTCTCCGTCCCCGATTTTGAGGTGTTGATGCACTCGAACGGCATTGCCTGGCGGATTGGTGATGTAGCGAAGTCCGTGGGAACGGTGATGATCCATGGTGTCTGCCACATGTACGAGACGGACCATGTCGCCGGCGGCCTCCATGATGGCGGGAAGGTCCCCACCCATGTGGAATTGGTGGCACGCCACGATCACCATGCCGAGGTTCTTGGAGTTCACGCCACGGATCGTGCGGATCGCGGCAAGTCCGTCTTCGACAAAATCGTCCGGGTGCGGGTCGATCAGGACGTCGATCCCCTCGCGTTCGATGATCGGAAGCAGTTCCTCCATCGAACGATAGAACGCACGCTCGGACTCTTCGGCTTTCTCGGGGCGGCCGGAGAATTCGGTGTTCATGACGTTGACACCGAGATCGACCGTGATCTGGATGGCCCGCTTCCAGTAACGCACTGCTGCTTCGCGAGCGTCCTCGTCCGGGCCGGACCACCGAAGGACCGGGAGCACCGACGCGATGCCGACTCCCGCACTCGCGCAGGCCTTCCGGAACTCGGTGACGAGCGCGTCGTCGGCTTTCGGGTGATTGAAGAACGGGATCATGTCGACGTGCGGTGTGAGCTGCAGGTACTCGTATCCGAGATCGGCAACAACTCGGGGAAGCTCCAGCAGCGAGTAATCGTGATGGAACGGTGTGGGATCGAGTGCGACCTTCATCGCTACGCTCCGGCCACAGAGTCGCGCGCAACCATGTCCACGACGACGCGTTGACCCGTCTCCAGAGACTTCACGCCAGCGGCGCAGACAGCGGCCGCGGCGTACCCGTCCCAGGCACCTGGTCCGTCGATGTAGTTGCCGGTGCCGGCGCCCGTCTTCACTGCCTTGATCCACCGGGCGAACTCGGTGTCGTATGCCTGCCCGAAGCGTTCGCGGAATCCTGGGGTGATCTGCCCACCCCAGTTTCCGGGCTTGGTCTTTCGGATCAGTCCCACGTCGAGTCCGATCATCGCGCTTCCGAGTTCGCCGACAACTTCGGTGCGCACCTCGTAGGCAACTCCGGTGGTGACAAACACCTCGGCGTCGACGTGTCTACCGGACTCGGTCTCGAATATCGCGATCTGTGGGTCTTGAATGCCCTCGGGAGCAAGCGAATTCGCAGACGGCCGAATTATCTGCACCGAGGTGATCTCTTCGTCGAGCAGGAATCGCGTCACGTCGACCTCGTGGACGAGTGAGTCCTTGACGATCATCGCGCTGTCGAAGCCGTTCGGAACCGCAGGATTGCGGTGCGCGCAGTGCACAACGAGAGGGCGACCGAGATCGCCGCTGTCGATCAAATCCTTGAGCTGGGTGTATTCGTGGTCGAACCGGCGCATGAAACCAACCTGGATCAGTTTCTTTCCCAGCGCTGCTTCGGCTTTGACGATCGCCAGCGAACTGTCCGCGTCGGTGGTCAGCGGCTTCTCGCAGAGAACCGGCTTGCCTGCTTCGAGGCAGGCAAGTACCTGCTTCTCATGGGTCGGGCCCGGGGTTGCGAGCACAACGGCGTCGACGTCCTCGGCTGCGATGGCATCGAACGGATCGACGACGACGCGTGACCCCGGCGTCAATGCTGCGATTTCCTCGGCGCGGGCAAGAGAGTAGTCGTTGACGACAGTGACTCGGGCACCGCCGATTTTGTTGGTGATGCGGTCGACGTGATCGGCCCCCATGATGCCGACGCCGAGCACTGCGATCCGGAGATCCTGGTTGTCAGACATGCGGTGGTACTCCTCGATTGTGTTGCTCAGCTGAAACGGACGGCGGGGACGCCACAGGTGGACAGGTATTTCTGAGTGCGCTGTGCGATGGGCAGCGGTGTGTCGGGATGGCAGGGATACATGTCCTGCTCGACGATCGCGAACACGTCGATGCCGAGCTTCTCGATGGCCTCCAGAAGCGGCGGCATGTCCGGGATTCCACGCGGTGGTTCGATCATCGCGCCGAGTTTGACGGCTTCGCCGAACGGCAGGTCCTCCGCCTCCACCTTGGCGACGATCGCCGGATCCACCTGCTTGAGGTGCAGGTACCCGATGCGCTCCGGATGCTTGTTGATGATGGCCAGGTTGTCGCCGCCGCAGTAGCTGATGTGGCCGGTATCGAGGCACAGGTTCACGAAACGCTCGTCTGTACCTTCGAGGAACTTGTAGACGTTGTCCTCGATGTCGACATGGCTGTCGGCATGAGGGTGGTACTGCGCCATGACGCCGTACTCCTCGAGCATCGCCTTGCCGAGAGCGTTCATGCCGTCGGTTTTCTTGCGCCACTGCTCGGGAGTCAGATTTCGATCTTCGAGTACCACTCCGGTGGAAGGATCGCGCCACATCTCGGGGATGACCACTACGTGCTTGCCGCCGACGGCTGCGGTCAACTTGGCGACGTCCTTGATCTGATTCCAGACGGCATCCCAGGAATCGTCCTGGTGCAGGTGTTCGAAAACGGTACCGGCCGAAAGCTTGAGGCCGCGTGCTCCGAGTTCGTCAGTCAGCTTGGCTGGATCGGTCGGAAGGTATCCGAACGGACCGAGTTCGATCCATTCGTATCCCGACGCGGACACCTCGTCGAGGAATCGCGTGTACGGGGTCTGCTGAGGGTCGTCCGGAAACCACACACCCCAGGAGTCGGGGGCTGATCCGACGCGAATCGCGCTCATGTCTAGATTCCTTTCGCGGGCAGGCTTCTTGGGGTGTGGCTGTGCGGAATTTTCATTCGGATGGACGTAGATACGATCGCTGGATCTTCTTCCAGGACTCGTAGGCTGTCCGGGCGTTCTTGGTCGATTCCAGTTCGGAAGTAGCTGATACCGGTACGTCCCACCATGATTCGCTGTCCGGGGCGCCGATCAGCGGATCGGTTTCGACGTGGATGACCGTGCTGGTGTCGCTTGCTTTGGCGACTTTGATCGCGTCGGCGAACTCGGCGGCGGTGTTGGCGCGGATGACGTCGACACCGAGGCTGGCGGCGTTCGCGGCCAGATCGACCGGGAGAACACCTCCGTCGAGACGTCCGTCATTCGAGCGGTAGCGGTACTGCGTGCCGAAGCGCTGGGAACCCAGCGACTCTGACAGCGAACCGATGGAGGCAAATCCGTGATTCTGCACCAGGACGACGATGACCTTGAGGCGTTCCTGTACGGCGGTGACCAATTCGGTGGCCATCATCAGATAGGAACCGTCGCCGACCATCACGAACACGTCGCGATCGGGGCACGCCATGCGGACGCCTAGACCGCCGGCAACTTCGTATCCCATGCACGAGTACCCGTATTCGACGTGATACCCCTTGGCATCACGGGTTCGCCACAGCTTGTGGAGGTCACCCGGCATGGACCCGGCAGCGCACACCACGACGTCACGTGCATCGGACAACGTGTTGACCAGGCCGATGACCTGATTCTGATTCAGTGAGCCGTCAGCCGCGGGTTCGGCTGGGTTGTAGACGGATTCGACGATCGCATCCCAATTGCGGGCGAGTTCACCGATCCTGGACGCGTATTCGTCGTCCACCCGGTAGTCGTTCAGTGCAAGTGCCAGCGCGTCGAGTGCCTCACGTGCGTCGGCGACAACACTGACTCCGCCCTGCTTCACGGAGTCCAGTGAAGCGACGTTGATGTTGACGAAGCGAACGTCGGGATTGGTGAATGCGGTGCGGGACGCGCTCGTGAAATCGCTGTACCGCGTGCCGATTCCGATGACGACGTCCGCCTCGGTGGCCAGTGCGTTTGCAGCCGTAGTGCCGGTGGACCCCACCGCCCCGACGGATTGTGGATGGTCGTAGACCAATGAACCCTTGCCGGCCTGGCTCTGCCCCACGGGGATTCCGGTCTGCGCGCAGAACGCTGCCAGAGAGTCGGTGGCCTGGCTGTAGATCACGCCGCCGCCGGCGACGATCAGTGGCTTGCGAGCCGAGCGGATGATCGCGGCGGCGCGTTCGATCACCGATCGCTCGGGGAGCGGGCGGGCCACGTGCCACACCCGTTCGGCGAAGAAAGACTCGGGCCAGTCGAATGCCTCGGCCTGCACGTCCTGCGGGATGGCGATGGTGACTGCGCCGGTCTCGACGGGATCAGTGAGAACGCGCATCCCGGCGAGCAGAGCGCTCGGCAACTGCTCCGGGCGCCATACCCGATCGAAGTATCGTGAGACCGGCTTGAAAGCGTCGTTGACTGTGACGTCGCCGCTCGACGGGAGTTCGAGTTCCTGCAAGACGGGGGCACTGGCGCGGGTCGCGAAAGTGTCTGCGGGAAGGAGTAATACAGGTAGACGGTTGATGGTGGCCAGCGCCGCGCCGGTGATCATATTGGTGGCACCGGGGCCGACGCTGGACGAGACTGCCCACGTCTGCAGGCGGTCCTTCATGCGGGCGTGCGCGACAGCCGAGTGCACCATCGCCTGTTCATTGCGGCCGAGCACGTAGGGGAGTGTCGGCTCACGGCCGGCGTCGAGATCCTGGATCTCGGCCTGCAAGAGTGCCTGCCCCAGTCCGGCGACGTTGCCGTGCCCGAAGATTCCGAAGCAGCCGGCGAACAGCTTGGTGCGCTGGCCATCGCGTTCGGTGTACTGGTTGGCGAGGAAGCGGACGACAGCTTGAGAAACGGTGAGGTGTACGGTCGGCTCGTCGCGAGGTAGACGATTGCCGGTTGCGTTGTTGGTGGGTGCCACAGCTTTCACTTCCGTCAGTTGTGGGACTGCAACGGCAGTCGAGGGTCGATGTCCTGGTGATCCCAGCTTCCACGTAGCCAGGTGTGTTGCGGATCGTCACAGATGTTCCACGCCCGGATCTCGCCCGAACCTGCCATGACATTGAGGTAGTACATGTGGTGGCCCGGCGCTGCGATGGACGGGCCGTGATAGCCGTGCGGCACGAGGACGACGTCGCCCGAGCGGACTTCCTCGAGCACCTCGATAGGTCTCTCGGCGGTTCCGTACACGCGGTGGTAGCCGAACCCTTCGGTCCCGGTGGGGCTGCGGTCGATCTCGAAGTAGTAGATCTCTTCCAGGGCCGATTCGACGTCGCTGTTCTCGTCGTGCTTGTGGCTGGGATACGACGACCAGTTCCCGCCGGGGGTGATGACCTCACACGCGATGATGGAGTCTGCCTCGAAAGTGTCTGCGGTGGCGAAGTTGTGAACCTGTCGGCTGCAGTTACCGGCACCGCGGAGTTCGACGGCAACTCCCGACACCGGGCCGTAGCGATGGGGGAGCTTTGCGCCGGCGCGCGCTCCGCACAGGGCGAAGCGGCCTCCACCTGCGCTGGCCACTGTGTAGTCGGAATCCTTTCCTACGTAGGCGAAGTCGCTCGGTCCGTCGAAGACCGACGCGCGGCCGGTCAGGGCGATCTCCGTCCCCTCGGCAACGATCACGGCCGAACCCGACAGTGGAACGACGACTATCTCGTTCTCGCCGGACTGCAGGTGGACGTTAGCGCCGGGGGCGAGTTCGAGTGTCCACAAGCTGGATTCGGCCCACCCGGCGGACTCCGGCGTGACCACTGTCGTGAAATCACCGTCGGCGGACGATCCGGCGGGGACGTAGTACTTGCTGAACATCTTGCTCCTGCCAGGTCGGTTCTAGTGGACGAGCTTGACTGCGGTGTCGACGGCCGCGGTCACGTCGCCGTCCGGTGGGTAGAGCAGCGCGCGCCCGACGATCAGTCCGCGCACGGACGGCAGCTGAAGGGCAGCGCCCCACTTCGCGTACGTTTCTTCCGGCGCGATCTGCGGATCGCCGCCCAGGAGCAGCGTCGGGAGGGTGGTCGCATCCATGACGCGTTCCATCTCGTCGACGACCGGCAGTTTCATCCACGTATACGCCGAGGTGGAGCCGAGACCTTGGGAGATGTGGATGGACTTGATGACGGCGTCGGGGCTGAGATCGTTGACCACCTTGCCGTTGACGCGACTGGAGAGGAACGGCTCGAGCATCGCGATCAGTCCGGCCGCGGCCAGTTCGTCAACGGCCTCGGCACATGCCGTCATGGTGGGCAGGGTGCCCGCGTCGTCGAGGGCGATGCGCAGCAGCATCTTTCCGCCGTTCATTCCGAACTTCGCGGTGCCCGCCGCGGTATATCCGGTCATGCGGTCGTCGAGTTCGAAGCTCGCGCCCGCCAGGCCGCCGCGGTTCATCGACGAGAAGACGACCTTGTCCTCGAGGGCCCCGAGGAGGAGCAGATCGTCGAGAATGTCCGCGGTACCGAGAACGCCGTCGACTCCGGGATTGTCGAGCGCCGTGCGTAATCTGTCGAGCAGATCGGTACGACTGTTCATCGCTGTCGGCTTGCCGCCGACAGACAATGCCCCACGCGCTGGATGATCGGCAGCGACGATCATCAGTCGTCCGTTGCCTCGAACGGTGGCGCGAGGAGTTCTTGCTGCCCAGGACTTTTCGATGATCTGCGGATCGCTCGCACGCAGTTCCGTCACGTCGGCGTAGGTGGTGGCGAGGGGGCGGGCGGCGAGCTTGTCAGACATTGACTGCCTCCGTGGCTGTGGCTTCGGCGAGATCGTGGACTTCTTCAGCGGTTGGCATCGCAGTGGAGCATTCGAGCCGAGATGCGACTATCGCACCGGCCGCGTTGGCATAGCGCAGTACCTTCTCCAGTGGCCACCCGGCCAACAGTCCGTGGCACAGTGATCCGCCGAAGCTGTCGCCAGCACCCAGCCCGTTGACCACGTCGACGGCATTGGGCGGCACGGTGATCGATTGCTTTCGTGTTTTGCCGAGAACACCCTTCGGGCCCTGCTTCACGATCGCCAGTTCGACTCCGAGGTCGAGAAGCGCGTCAGCGGCCTTGTTCGGGTTGGTCTCACCGACCGCGATCTCGCACTCTTCGCGGTTTCCGACGGCTACCGTCACGTGCGCGAGAGCGCGCTGCACCTGAGTGGTCGCTTCTTGGGGTGTCGACCAGAACATCGGGCGGTAGTCCAGATCGAGGACCGTCAGCGGGCGTCGTTCGCGGGCTTCCCAAGCAGCGAAGTGTGCACTGCGACTCGGTTCTTCGGACAGTCCCGTCACAGTCGACCAGTAGAGGGACGCTCCTCGAACGGCGTCGAGGTCGATATCTTCCGGGGTGATCCGAAGATCGGGCGCATGCGGCTTGCGGTAGAAGTACAGCGGGAAGTCGTCAGGGGGGAAGATCTCGCAGAACGTCACCGGTGTCGGGTACTCGGAATTGGTGACGACAAACCTGTTGTCGACGCCCAGACGTGCCAACTCGCGTGTGACGAACTTTCCGAAGGGATCGCTGCCTACGCCGGAGATCAGTGCTGCTCGCCGGCCGAGGCGTGCAGCCGCCACCGAGACGTTTGCCGCGCTGCCGCCGAGAAACTTGCCGAAGGTCTCGACGTCTTCGAGTCCGACACCGGTTTGAAGTGGGTAGATGTCCACCCCCGATCGGCCGATGGCAAGCACGTCGAATGGTGCGTCAGGGATGTGTGACCCGCTCTGGTGAGTGTTGATGCTTGTCAAGACTGACTCCCGAGAGTTCGTGGTGGGCTGCCCGCGCAGGGCACCGTTGTATGACTGAAACTGTGCGCCGCGACACAGCAATTGTCAATAGTTTGTCTGGACATTATGACTTGCGGTCAAGTGAATGTTAGTGTTCGCATACACTGCCGAGAGAAGTAGCGTCGATACGGCGCCTTCCCAAGACAGATCGGAGTTGACCGTGGTCGCAGCACTCGCCGTCGAGTTGGACCGCTCGAGCCCGGTGCCGCTGTATTTTCAGCTGGCCCAGGCAATCGAGGGCGCTATTCTCGGTGGCGAACTTGCCCCAGGTGATCGCTTCGAGAACGAACTGGCGTTGGCCAAACGGCTCAATCTCTCACGTCCGACAACTCGACGTGCGATCCAGGAACTGGTGGACAAGGGCCTACTTGTTCGTAAGCGGGGAGTCGGAACTCAGGTGGTGCAAAGTCCGGTGCACCGCCCGGTCGAGCTCACCAGCCTGTTCGACGACCTTGCGAGGGCCGGCCAGGCGCCCACGACCAAGCTGCTCGAGTTCACGGTGGGAGTTCCCGCCGAGGACGTTGCCGCGGAACTCAACCTCGAACCTGACGCCGAAGTGGCCACCATCAGGCGTCTGCGAAGCACCAACGGCGAACCGCTGGCAGTGATGACCAACTACATTCCGGTGGACATCGCACCCGATCCCGAGGAGTTGGAGACGCAAGGGCTGTACCAAACCTTGCGAACTCGCGGCGTTCACATCCGTGTGGCGCGGCAGCGAATCGGCGCTCGGGCGGCGACTCGCGAAGAAGCAGGATTGCTCGACGAGAAAGTGGGTGCTGCCCTCTTGACCATGAGCCGCACTGCATTTGACGATTCAGGTAGTGCCGTCGAGTACGGCAGCCACTGCTACCGAGCGTCGCGTTACTACTTCGACACCACCGTGGTCGACCGCTAGATCTCGATCCCGGTGACACGAGTACCCGCCTGACCGAGTCAGTGGGGGTGATTTGTGATCCCAGCATTTCTGCGATCCTTCGATCATTTGACCCGAACGGAGCCTCATGACAGGCATTTCAGTAGCAGTTGCCGGATTCGGATGGATGGGCCGCGTACACACGCAGGCGTATCTGCGTCTGCGGCAGCACTATCCCCAGCTTCCCGTGATCCGCCTGGCCGCCGTCGCCGACGAGGTGCCGGGCCGAGGGGAGGAAGCGGCGGACCAATTCGGTTTCGAAGCTTTCACCCAGGACTGGCGCGATATCGCAGCCGATCCGGCCATCGACGCGGTGAGCATCACGGCCCCGAACTTCTTGCACCGTGAAATCGGCGTCGCAATGGCAGAGGCCGGCAAACACATCTGGATCGAGAAGCCCGTCGGGTTGTCCACGGAAGACGCCAAAGCTGTTGCCGCAGCAGTCTCGAAGGCCGGTGTGCAGTCGACCGTCGGCTTCAACTACCGAAACGCGCCGGCTGTGGCCCTGGCAAAAAGCCTGATCGACTCAGGGGAGTTGGGCACGATCACGCACTCGCGTTTTCGTTTCCTCAGCGACTATGCGGCCCACCCTGAAGGCGCTTTGAGTTGGCGATACGAGCGTGAGCGCGGCGGCGCCGGCGTCCTGGGCGACTTGGCTTCGCACGGCATCGATCTGATTCGTCATCTTCTCGGTGACGTCGACGCTCTCGTTGCTGATACTGCGATCTTCATCCCGGAGCGTGCGCGTCCGTCCGCCGCTACCAGTGGACATGCCCGAGCCAGCGGCGGGGAGATGGGAGCTGTCGAGAACGAAGACTTCGTCAGCGCACTGCTGCGGCTCGGCTCGGGCGGCCGCTGCACCCTCGAAGCGTGCCGAGTCGCCGTGGGAGAGCAGAACAACTACGGATTCGAGATTCACGGTACGAAGGGTGCCGTGTTCTGGGATTACCGCCGGATGGGTGAACTGGGCACCAGCCTCGGCTCGAAGTACCAGGACCAATCCGTCACGACGGTTTTGGTCGGCCCCGAGTCAGGTGAGTTCGGACGCTTCCAACCCGGCGCGGCCAACGCCATGGGTTATGACGACCTGAAGGTCATCGAGGCTCGCAATTTCGTCTCTTCGATCTTGGACGGAGCGCCGCAGGGCGCGACCATCGCTGATGCTGTCGCGTCGGCGCAGGCTCTGGACGCGATGGTTGCCTCGGTCTCCTCCGGTGGCTGGATTTCTCTCGGCTGATCGAGAATCGCTCCGAAAGGCTCTGGTGCAGTGACATTTCCCCGCGGACTGGCGTTGCTCGTGGCAGCAGCACTGTTCATGGAGATGCTCGACGCGACGATTCTCGCAACCGCACTGCCGTCGATCGCCCAATCCTTCGGAGTTGACGCCGTCGACGTCAATGTCGCCGTTTCTTCGTACCTCCTGGTGTTGGCCGTCCTGATCCCGGCGAGCGGATGGATGGCCGACAGGTTCGGAACGCGACGTGTCTTCATCTCTGCCATAGCCGTTTTCACGGCGGCGTCGGTGGGATGTGCACTGAGCACCTCCCTCCCGATGCTGGTGGGGATGCGCGCACTACAAGGGGTAGGCGGCGCCATGATGGTGCCGGTAGGGCGGCTCGCAGTATTGCGGGTGACGTCGAAGGCGGAACTCGTACGGGCTATCGCTTACTTGACGTGGCCGGCGCTCACAGCGCCGGTTCTTGCGCCCGCTGTGGGTGGAGCCATCGTGTCGATCGCTTCGTGGCGCTGGATCTTTCTGATCAACGTTCCGATCGGGATCGTCGGGTTTCTGCTGGCATTGCGCATGGTGCCCGACATTCGGCAAACACAGAAACGGAGCCTCGACTGGCTGGGATTGGTGGTGATCGGAGCAGGCGTGGCAGTGCTTGTCGTGGCGCTCGACAGCGTGCACAGTGCCGGAACCGACTGGCTACGAGTGGGCCTCGGGATCATTGCGGCTCTGATCTTGTTGAGCTTGGCCGTCATTCACCTCATCCGGTCGGATCACCCGCTCATCGCGCTCCGCGTCCTCCGACTTCGATCGTTTCGGCTCGTCGCGTCGAGCGGCTCGCTGTACCGGCTCGTGATCATGGGCGTGCCGTTTGTGCTGCCGTTGTTGTTCCAAGTGGGATTCGGAATGTCGGCGTTCAAGGCCGGTCTGCTGGTGATGGCTCTGTTCGCGGGGAATATCGCGATCAAACCGCTCACCACTCCGCTCATGCGCAGATTCGGGATCAGACGAGTTCTGGTGGGAAACGGAGTTCTGTCCGTGGTGTGCTTCGGTGCGCTGGTACTGATCTCGTCGACGACACCGGACGTCGTTATCGCTGTCGCACTGTTTGTCAGTGGCGCGTTGCGATCCATCGGGTTCACCGCGTACAACAGCTTGGCGTTCGCCGACGTCGACTCGGGTGAGCTGACCGATGCAAATACTCTGCATGCAACGCTGCAAGAGTTGGCATCCGGTCTGGGTATTGCACTGTCCGCGTTGGTGATCACGCTCTGCACACCGTTGGCGGAGTCGGAGGATCTGAGCGGCGGAGTGCCGTTTTCTCTGACGCTGGGTGTTCTCGGGGCCATGCTGGTGCCGACGGTGATCGAGAGTTGGCGGCTCCCACGCGATACGGGTGCTGTGGTGTTGGTGCGCCGATAATGAAGCGTCTTCCGCCACCTTCATCATAACGCGGGACCCGGGGCTTGCGGCAAGGCCCCGGTGATGGTGCACACTCGTCTGCTGCGAGCAAGCAAAAGCCTTGCCCGAAGGAGGGGATCGCATGAGTGACGTCATCATTGTCGGTGCTGGACCAACTGGATTGATGCTGGCAGGTGAGCTCCGGCTACAGGGCGTCGATGTCGTCGTCGTGGACAAGGACGAGGAGCCGACTCAGTTCGTCCGTGCCCTCGGCATCCATGTGCGCAGCATCGAAATCATGGAGCAGCGCGGGTTGCTGGACAAGTTCCTCGCGCACGGCCGCAAGTATCCGCTCGGTGGATTCTTCGCGGGGATCAGCAAACCGGCACCCGCGCACCTCGATACTGCGCACGGGTACGTACTGGGAATACCTCAGCCCGAGATCGACAGGATTCTTGCCGAACATGCCACCGAAGTCGGCGCGGACATTCAGCGAGGGAAGCGCGTCGTCGCGATCCGTCAAGATACCGACAACGTCACAGCGGAATTGTCCGACGGCACAACACTTCACGCGCGTTACCTCGTGGGCTGCGACGGCGGCCGCAGCACTGTTCGGAAGCTGATCGACGTCGGGTTTCCCGGCGAGCCGTCGAGCGCCGACACGTTGATCGGCGAAATGGACGTGACCATGCCCGCTGATGAACTGGCCGCCGTTGTCGCCGAAATCCGGGAAACGCACAAACGATTCGGAGTCGGTCCCGCCGGCAATGGTGCTTTTCGTGTCGTGGTTCCTGCGGCAGAAGTTGCCGACGGCCGCGCAACACCGACCACCCTCGACGACATCAAACAACAGCTACTGGCCATTGCCGGTACTGACTTCGGTGTGCACTCGCCGCGGTGGCTCTCGCGCTTCGGCGACGCCACTCGTCTGGCGGAGCACTACCGGCGCGACCGGGTGTTTCTCGCCGGCGACGCCGCACACATCCACCCACCGATGGGCGGTCAAGGTCTCAATCTCGGTGTGCAGGACGCCTTCAACCTCGGCTGGAAGCTCGCCGCCGAGATCAACGGCTGGGCACCGGAGGGCCTGCTCGACACGTACGAATCGGAACGGCGTCCGGTGGCTGCCGACGTGCTGGACAACACGCGCGCCCAGGCCGAGTTGATCTCCACCGCTGCCGGACCACAAGCGGTGCGGCGCTTGATCTCCGAGCTGATGGAATTCGAAGACGTCAAGCGCTATCTGACCGAGAAGATCACTGCGATCTCGATTCGCTACGATTTCGGCGAAGGCGACGACCTACTCGGTCGGCGGCTGCGGAACATCGCGTTGACGCGCGGCAACCTGTACGACCTGATGCGATCCGGCCGCGGACTTCTGCTCGACCAGGGTGGCCAACTGTCCGTCGACGGTTGGAGCGATCGCGCCGACCATATCGTTGACACAAGCACTGAATTGGAAGCTCCGGCCGTCCTGCTTCGGCCGGACGGTCATGTGGCATGGGTCGGGGATACGCAGGCGGAGTTGGATACTCAGCTGTCCACATGGTTCGGCCGGTCGGCGAGGGACCGCGCGTGACCCTTCGATTTCGGTAACCGAGCACCGTGACACCTCGGGTGCACTACCGTTGCCGTTTATGGGACAAGGATTGGGGCAGATCGCGCCCGCGGCCTTGATCGCCGTCGGAGTGCTGATACTCACGGGCTGCACGACCAATGTCGATGTGCCGAAGACATTTACTGCCACATTGACGGTGACCGGTCAGGCAGAGCAAGTCGAGGCCGGCTCTGGAGAGTGCGTGATCGACTCGATCCGTGTCGCTCCGAACGACCAGATTCAAATTTTCGGGGGCAGTGGCGCTGCATCCGTCAGGTCGACACTCGAGGTCGAGGCAATCGATCAACTTCCTGACGGAATGAGCACGTGCTCCTACACCGCACATTTTGATGCCGTCCCCGCAAACCAGAAAAACTACGAGGTGAGCTTGGGCCGCTTTTCCCCGAAGTCGTTCAGCTCGGACGAGTTGGAAAACGGTGTCACCTATCAACTGCGCCGGCCCTGACCGAACCAGTTCTCCCTCACCCGAATTCTCGAACAGTAGCGATCCCTGTACTGCACGTCGAAAAAACCCCATACAGAATGTTGTATCTGGTGCAACTTTCAGTCAGCGTGCTTGGCGGTCCCTTCGCCTCCACGCTGTCGAGCCCTACCTGGATTGATGTGGAGCCGAACACCCTCATAGGTGACTGTGTACGGCACATCGTCATCGTTGTCCGGGTCGCCGGAGTCCGCAGGATCCGGCAGTTCCGCGATCTGTTCGATGACCGTCTGTGCTCGCGCCGCACCAGGATCGAACATTTCCTGAAACGGCCCCACGAACGAGCCACCGAGTCCGCGGCGCTTCGCCCGAACAGCCGCCCACCCGAACGTCGCCAACGGGCCGATCATGGCGAACAGCACTAACAAGTCCCACCCCATACTTCGAGCGTACCGACCGATCGGCATTAAGCGGCCCAAGTCTCTTCAGTGCTGCCGTCCCTCAGCTCATTCGTCTCTCGGACTGTGCCTTCAGTAGATCGGCCAGTCGACCAGGTGAGATCCGCTCGCGAACCGCCTCCGTCACGAGTTCGGCCTGCGTCTGAGGCGCGAGGCCGTCGATCGGTTGGTCTCGGTCCAGATTGGTCGGGAAGGCGTAGCCCTCGGCCGAGGCGGCGACGGCACACCGAACTGCCTCGTCGGACCCCGCCTCGCTGAGAGCGAGCAGTGCCGGATAGATCGCGTTGACGAGTGCCTCCCGGTCGATGGTTCCGAGGGCTCGACCGAAGGCCGACGACACCTGTAGGAGATTTGCCATACGCAGGACGTCGGCGGACTTGTTGTGGCCTGCCGCGTGGAACAGGGCTGGGTTGAAGAAGACGGCATCTCCCTTCTTCAAAGGTAATTGGACGTAGTTGGCTTCGAAGAACTCCTTGAACTCGGGACGCTCGAACGCGAGGTATCCGGATTCGAATTGCTGCGAGTACGGCAGATACTTGGTCGGGCCCGTCTCGGCCGGCATATCCACGTGGGCGACTGCACCTTGCAAGGTGAGGGCAGGGGTCAAGCGGTGAACATGCGCCCGAAACTTCGCGGCTACGTCGCTCGACATGAAACCGAGGTGGTAGTCGCGATGTGGATTCTGTGCGGCGCCACCGGGATTGACGACGTTGACGTCCGACGTCACCTGATACATGGGGCCGAGCCACGCTTCCGAAGCCAAAGCGACAATGCTGTTTGCGAAGTAGTCGACGTAAGCCTTGGGATCTTCGAGCGCCAACTTCAGTTGTGCGCTCCAGATTCGGTCATTGGCACCAGGTTTGGCGAAGTGATCTCCGGACGCTGCACCGGATTCGTGTTGGCGTGCAATGAGTTCACGGAAGACCGCGCTGGCGCGATCCAGTATCTCCGCGTCGAACGCGCCTTGAAAGACTGTGATGCCGGGGCCGGTGAGTAACGCCCGGGCGATCTCGTCTTGGATCTCGGCCCGGGTTTCAGGATTCGACGATTGCTCTACCAATGCTTCGGAGCGGTACAGAAGAACCCCGTCGGCCACTGAATCGGCGTACGGGTAATCGGCAAGGTCGGTGTCGTGCGCGACCAAAGCGGCGAAGTCGTCGATGTTGCAGTCTTCTCGGTGCAACCTACCTGCGGACGGCACGGTGTGGTTGGTCAGTGATGGAGTCATTCGGGGCCTTTCCTGCGGTGTTCAAGATGCGCTGTACCTCAAAGACTGCCAAGGAGAACCCATCGAAACTACCCCTGAAATCCATCAAAAAGACCTCAGAAACTTTCCCCCACGGGCTCGACCGAGACAGTTGTCCCCGCGGAGTGCATCGACTTGATCACGGCAGCTGCCACGAGATTTGCCCGCAGGCCGTCCGCGGCTGTGGCCAAGGTCGACGGTCTTCCGGTGCTCAATGCGTCGATCCACTCTTGAAATTGGCGCCGATACGACTCGGCAAAACGCGGAATCCAATCCGCCGCATAGCCGTACGAGTGGGATCGATCCGCGTCGGTGTGGATGACCACCGGTTCGGCGAGACGAGCGGCGCCGATTTCGCCCACGACCTCGCACCGAGTGTCGTAGCCGTACCGCGCGTTGAGAAAGACCTCGACCGTGGTGAGAACGCCGTCGGCGGTGCGCAGCATGATTATCTGCGGATCCTGGCGATCGTTCACCAGCGAACTCGAGCGCCCGCAGTGCCAGCTGGCTGCGACGACGGGGGAGTTCAAGATCCACGGCACGATGTCGAGTTCGTGAATCGCGGAGTTGGTCACCGTGGATTCCGAGCTGCCACCCGGGTAGGCGCTGACAGTGCGACTCGAGCAGTGCACGATCAGTGGGTCACCGATACGGCCGGAATGTGTTTCGGCCTTCAGCGCCACGTATCCCGGATCGAAGCGGCGCATGAATCCGACGCTCACAAGGGGGCTTTCGGGGTTCTCGGCCGCAGCGACGAGTCGGCAGTCCTCTGCTGTCACTGCGAGGGGCTTTTCACACAGAACCGGTTTTCCGGCTTCGACAGCAGCAAGCGTGAGGTCGGCATGCGTTGAATCATGGGAAGCGATGACTACGGCGTCCACACCGGCGTCGTTGATCAGTTTCAACGGATCGGTCACCCACCGTGCGCCGACTGCTGATGCTACGGACTTTGCTCGCTCTTGATCGAGGTCTGCAACCACAGAGACCCTTGCCCCGGAGACCGTGGAGTGGAGATTGCGGACGTGGTCGGCGCCCATGACGCCGGTTCCGATCACACCGACACGAATCGACATGAGGTTCCTACTTCCAGAGGATTGAAATGGACAACCTAATGTCCTTACATAATTCGAGGTTCGACTCTACAGTTCGAGGCATGACATCTTCTACAGTTCTGGAACTCCCTCGCACCCGGGTCCCTGATCCGGTCGACGCTCCGACTTTGCGCTGGGGGATCCTCGGGCCTGGCTGGATCGCACAGCGCTTCGTGGAGTCACTCCAGAGAAATACAGCGCAGGAAGTCACGGCCGTCGCTTCGCGCGGACTCACCCGCGCTCAGGCCTTCGCGGACAATTGGGGGATCCGACGCGCTCACGGTAGCTACGACGCTTTGCTTGCCTCCGAGGATGTGGACGTCGTCTATGTCGCAACACCGCACACTGCTCATTTCGATTGCGCGATGGCGGCATTGGATCACGGCAAGCATGTCGTGATCGAAAAGCCGCTGGCTTTGAACGGAGCGCAGGGACGGGCGATTCAGGAGCGGGCGGCTGCGCTCGGACTTTTTGCATGGAGGCGATGTGGACGTCGTTCCTGCCCAAGTTCGACGTGATCGACCAGATCCTCGAGGCTGGACTGCTGGGAACCATACGCACGGTTCTGGCCGATCACGGCGAACGGTTCGAGACCGATCATCGTATCTACGATCCAGCGCTTGCGGGTGGTCCACTTCTCGACCTCGGGACCTATCCGGTCAGTCTCGCGTATCGGGTATTGGGTGTTCCTACTGCGGTTGCTGCCCTGGGCGAGCCGGCGAATGACATGGTGAACGGCCAGATCTCAGCGGTTCTGTCCTGGGCAGGCATTGCTCAGGCCAGTCTGAACACCACGATCCTTGCTGACACGCCCAACACGGCCTCGATCTGCGGCGACAAGGGGATGATCGTTCTGGACTCGACGTTCTACCGGCCCGGGGCCTTCACTGTTCGGCTAGGTGACGGAAGATCTGCGCGCTACGACGATCCGGTCGACGGATACGTCGGAGGTCTCGCATTCGAGGCGGCCGAGGCGGCGCGGCGGATCACCGCCGGGGATATCGAGTCGCCGGTCCATCCGCTCGACGCGGCCATTGCGACGCTCGACATCCTCGACGAGATCCGCCGTCACGTGGGGATCACGTTCCCGGGTGAGGGCTAGAGCGTAAAGGCCTTCCGGAAAGCAGTGAGTGCGGTGTCACTGTCTCCGGATGCCCAGCCCTCCAAACCGATCGTGCCGGTGTAACCCTGGTCGGCGAGCACGCGTGCGATGGCGGGGTAGTTGATCTCGCCGGTTCCGGGTTCGCATCGGCCGGGTACGTCGGCCACCTGAATCTCGCCGATGTTGTCACCACAACGCCGCACGAGTTCGATGAGGTTTCCTTCGCCGATCTGTGCGTGGTAGAGGTCGAGCATCATCTTGAGGTTGGGGTGTGAGACGGATTCCACCAGTGCCAGAGTGTCTTTGGCGCGGGCCATCGGTACGCCGGGGTGATCGACGATCGTATTGAGATTCTCGAGGCAGAAGACGACTCCGGCTTCTTCGCCCAGTCTCGCGATCTTCTCGAGAGCGCGTTGGGCGGTCAGCCACATCGCTCCCGTAGTTCGATACTGCGGGCGCGCAGCCTGTCCGTCGATCAGCTCGCCGGTATGGAAGTTCAGCCGGGGAACGCCGAGTTTCGCTGCCGGAGCGAGGCATAGCGCCGCTGTGCGTACCAGTTCGGCGCTGCCGGCTTCGTCGAACAAATCGCCGTGGAGATAGCCGGTCATCGAGGAGAACCGAGCTCCGGTGGCGACCAGAGCATCGAGGTCCTTGTCTTGCCAACTCCAGATCTCAGCTGCGAACCCCGCCTCCGAGATCCGCCGAACACGCTCGACGACAGGGAGTTCGGTGAACGTCATCTCGGCAGAGACCGCCAAATCGAAGGGGCTCACTGCGGCACCGCCAGCAATGATACGGGTAGTCCGGTTTCCACGGATTCCTTTGCGGCCAATGCAATTTCCAGCGCATTGCGGGCATCCAGACCGTCGACCGACGGCGCGCTGCCGGAGCGGATGCAGTCTGCGAAGTGCGCCAACTGGGCGACATAGGCGTCGTGAAACAGTTCGATGTTCACCCGAGGTGTGTCGGCCAGAACGCCCGGTGAGCTGTAATGACGCATCGCGGTCCGCGTGACCTCGCCTGCACTCACCATTCCACCGGAACCGAAAACTTCGCCGCGAACGTCGTAACCGTAGGTGGCTTGGAAGTTGGCCTCGGCCGACGCGAGGGCGCCGTTGTCGAAGCGCAACTGAACCATCGACGTGTCGAGGTACCCCTGCTCCTTGTACTGCGGATGGATGAGAGCATCGGCCTGCGCGAACACCTCGACGACGCGTGCCCCGGGGTTGAGCCAGAGCAGAGCGTCGAAGTCGTGAATCAGTGTCTCGTTGAAGATCGTCCACGGCTTGACTCGGGAGGCGACGTCGGCGGTGATTCCTGGGTCGCGGGTCAGAGAACGAAGTAGCTGTGGGGTTCCGATCCCGCCGGCGGTGATCACGTCGTGGGCCGCGGTGAAGTCGGCGGCGAAGCGCCGGTTGAAACCGACTTGCAGCGCAACGTTGTTCGCGGCACACGCGCCGATCGCGCGATCGGCGTCCTCGAGTGTCAAGGCCATCGGCTTTTCGCAAAAGACATGTTTGCCGGCCTCCGCGGCGGCCACCACGAGATCGGTGTGAGTTGATGCGGGCGTACTGATGAGCACCGCTTCGACGGTCGGATCGGCAATCAGCTCAAGGGCGTCGGTGTACGCGCGGGCGTCGGGACTGACACGTTCGATCAACGACGCCGCAGCGCCGGGCGCAGGATCGGCGACGGCGACGAGACGGGTGCCGGGGATACGCAGCGCGACGGACTCGCCGTGGAAGCGGCCGATCCATCCGGCGCCAATGAGACCGACTGCAACAGAGGCAGACATGGGGGCTCCGTTCGGAGTGAGAATGAGGAACTAGATCGTTCTAGTCCATGCCAGTAAAGCGCCGGATGCGGCGCGCGTCAATGCTTCGGTGCTTATTCGCTGGAACGATCTAGTCTGTGGAGGTGAACAGTCGACGCCCCACCTTGCAAGACGTAGCAGACCTGGCCGGTGTGTCACGCGCTCTGGTGTCCATCGTCATTCGTGATGTCCCAGGTGCCAGCGATGCGACGCGGGTACGGGTCAAGGCGGCCGCGGACGAACTCGGCTATCGACCCGACAACGCGGCGCGACTGCTGCGCCAACATCGCAGCCGCCTGATCGGTGTCAGTTACGTTGCGGCGCAAACATTTCACGCGGAGCTGCTAGACGAAATCTATGTGGCCGCCGAACGGTCGCGCTACGACGTCGTCCTCAGTGCGGTCTCGGAGCGACGGCCGGATTCTCGTGCAACGCGGACCCTGCTCGACGACCGGTGTGAGGCGATCTTGCTGTTGGGTTCACAGGCGCCGGAAGCAGAGATCGTCGACCTGGCCGACAAGGTTCCCGTTGTCGTAATCGCGCGGAAGATGTCGTCAGTGCACGTGGATGTTGTCCGAACAGATGACGAGGCGGGCGCGGTGATGGCCGTGAATCACCTTGTCGAACTCGGGCACCGCTCGATCGCCCACGTCGACGGCGGGCGAGGCCCGGGCGCCCAGGAACGGTGTCAGGGCTACCGCAAGGCCATGCGAGCGGCAGGTCTGGAGCCGAGAATTCTTCCTGGCGGTCTCACGGAGGAGTTCGGCGCAGCTGCCGCCAGGTCGATGGTCGAGGGTGGGTTACCCGGGGCGGTCTTCGCTTTCAACGATCGCTGCGCGCTCGGAGTTCTCGACGTCTTCCTGCGTGCCGGGATCTCAGTGCCTGGCGACGTTTCCGTGATCGGATTCGACAACAGTGCATTGGCAGGTTTGGCGCACATCGATCTGACCAGTGTCGGGCAGGACACGGCGTTTCTGGGCGGCGCCGCGGTGGAGCGGATCTCCGAACGCCTCGACGGCGGAAGTGGGCCATTGGGCAAGGACATTGTCGCGCAGCCACAACTGGTGGTTCGAGGTTCAGCTGGACCCGCAGGGCATTGACCTGCAGTTTCGACTTCAACCAGTTTGTTCGGTCTTTGATAAGCAGTCCTAATGTCAGAACAAACTATTGACATTCGACTGTGACGGGTATTACATCTTTCACATACAACCGAGCACCATCCGTTCGCGGGCCGTTGGTTGATGTCGAGAGGGAGTTCACATGTCGTTTCTCACGGGACGCAAGAGCGTTGCCGTACTGGCCGGAGCCTCAGTCGTGGTCTTGGGTCTGGCCGCCTGTTCAAGCACCGGCGGAAAGCCGGATTCTTCCGGATCCGGAATGGGCGCGGGTACGGCGGACACGCCCCGCGCCACCATTGCGATGATCACTCACGAAGTTCCCGGTGACACGTTCTGGGATCTGGTGCGCAAGGGAGCCGAAACCGCAGCGGCCAAGGACAACATCGAGCTTCGGTACTCCGCCGATCCCGAGGCGCCGAATCAGGCCAACTTGGTTCAGAGTGCGATCGACAGCAAGGTCGACGGGATTGCCGTGACCCTCGCGAAGCCCGACGCCATGGTTGCCGCGGTCCAAAGTGCCACCGCTGCGGGCATTCCGGTGGTCGCCCTCAACTCGGGCCTCGAAACCTGGAAGGACATGGGTGTCAAGGAGTACTTCGGTCAGGACGAGTCGATTGCCGGTGAAGCTGCCGGCGAGCGACTCAACACCGAAGGTGCCACCAAGGTGTTGTGCGTCATTCAGGAGCAGGGCAACGTGAGCCTCGAATCACGTTGTGCCGGAGTGAAGAAGTCGTTCAAGGGAACGACGGAGATTCTCAACGTCAACGGCAAGGACATGCCGTCGGTGGAATCGACCATCACCGCGAAACTTCAACAGGACCCGGCAATCGATCGAGTTCTCGCACTCGGTGCTCCATTTGCTTTGACGTCCGTGACGTCGGTCGGCAATGCGGGCAGCAAGGCGAAGGTCGTCACTTTCGACACCAACGCGGCGCTCGTCGACGCCATCAAATCCGGTGACGTGCAGTGGGCAGTGGACCAGCAACCCTTCCTGCAGGGCTACCTCGCTATCGATTCGCTGTGGCTCTACCTCAACAACGGCAACGTGATCGGTGGCGGCTTGCCGACCCTGACCGGACCCGCGTTCATCGACAACACCAACATCGACTCGGTCGCCGAGTACGCCAAGAACGGAACTCGCTGATCCAGGCGCACGGAGGGCTGAGAGTCCGCCCTCCGTGCGCCTGTCCAGCACGGAAGGGAAATCATGTCCACTCAGGCAGATCTCGACCTTGCCGCCCACAAAGTCGTGACCGATGAACGGGTGAAGGAGCAAAAGCGCATTCAGCGCCTACTGCTCCGCCCGGAGATGGGTTCACTTGTCGGCGCCATCGCCATCTTCATCTTCTTCTGTATCGTCGCGGCACCGTTCCGTACGCCGGAAGCGCTTGCGACAGTGCTCTACTCCAGCTCCACGATCGGCATCATGGCTTGTGCGGTCGCCCTGCTCATGATCGGCGGCGAATTCGACCTTTCCGCCGGCGTCGCAGTCACCACGTCCTCGCTCGCCGCGTCGATGATCGCCTACAACCTGCACCTCAATCTGTGGGTGGGTGCGATTCTGGCGCTGGTCGTTTCGCTCGCGGTCGGATTCTTCAACGGCTACCTCGTCATGAAGACGAAGATTCCCAGCTTCCTCATCACCCTGAGCTCGTTCCTGATGTTGACCGGAATCAACCTGGCCGTCACCAAGCTCGTGAGTGGTCAGGTTGCCACACCCAGCGTCTCCGACATGGCCGGATTCGATTCCGCGAAAAAGGTATTCGCGTCGTCGTTCTCGGTCTTCGGGGTGTCCGTCAAGATCACGGTCGTGTGGTGGCTGCTGTTCACCGCGATTGCAACATTTGTTTTGTTCAAGACCAAGATCGGCAACTGGATCTTCGCGGTCGGCGGCAATCAGGACAGTGCCCGCGCGATCGGTGTGCCGGTGACCGCAGTCAAGATCGGTTTGTTCATGACCGTCGGCTTTGCTGCCTGGTTCGTGGGCATGCATCTGCTGTTCTCGTTCAATACCGTTCAGTCCGGTCAGGGTGTCGGTAACGAGTTCCTGTACATCATCGCCGCAGTCATCGGCGGTTGTTTGCTCACCGGTGGTTACGGAACCGCGATCGGCGCTGCGATCGGCGCATTCATCTTCGGTATGACCAACCAGGGCATCGTCTACGCAGGCTGGAACCCGGACTGGTTCAAGTTCTTCCTCGGCGCCATGCTGCTGTTCGCGGTCATCGCCAACAACGCATTCCGCAACTACGCTGCGAAAAGGTGACACATGAGTACCACAGCTGAAGTTCCCGCTCTCTCGAACTCGGGCGGCAACGTGCCACTGATCGAGCTCAAGGACGTCGGTAAGCAATACGGAAACATCATCGCGCTCAAGGGAATCAACCTGCGCGTCGGTGCGGGTGAAGTGACCGGTGTGCTCGGTGACAACGGTGCAGGCAAGTCCACGCTGATCAAGATCATCGCCGGTCTGCACCAGCAGAGCGAAGGTGAACTACTCGTCGACGGCGAACCGACAACGTTCCACTCGCCTAAAGAAGCGCTTGGCAAAGGCATCGCCACGGTCTATCAGGACCTCGCCGTTGTTGCGTTGATGCCGGTGTGGCGCAACTTCTTCCTCGGGCAGGAACTGCGCAAGGGTGGTCTGATCAAGTCGCTCGACGCCAACGCCATGCGCGCGACGACTCTTTCGGAACTGTCGAAGATGGGCATCGAACTGCCTGACGTCGACGCACCGATTGGTAGTCTCTCCGGCGGTCAGCGTCAGTGTGTTGCCATCGCCCGCGCCATCTTCTTCGGTGCCCGCGTGCTGATTCTCGACGAGCCGACAGCAGCGCTCGGCGTCAAGCAGTCGGGAATGGTGTTGCGCTACATCACCGCTGCCAAGGAACAGGGATTCGGCGTCATCTTCATCACGCACAATCCGCACCACGCGTACATGGTCGGCGATCACTTCGTGCTCCTCAACCGAGGCAGGCAGAAGCTCGACGCCAAGTACGACGACATCTCACTCGAAGAACTGACCAAGGAGATGGCGGGCGGTGACGAGCTCGAGACACTGACCCACGAGCTTCGCCGTTAGATCAAAACCTCGCGACTACAGCCTCGGTTCGAATCGAACCGAGGCTGTAGTCGTTTCGTCAGAGGATGGTCGTCGGCCGAACCCCGAGGCCGGAATGCATGTACGCCTCGTCGATCATCGTCATGTTGGCTACCGCGTCGCCCGGTCCGATCGGCAGCGCCGAGACCCCGGACAGATGATCGGCGAACGCTTCGAGTTGCCAGGTGTACGACGACTTCGTGCCCAGATGCTCGATACTCGTGCGCCCATCGACAGTGACGGAGACACGGTCGTCGACGTCCGGCTGGAGGAAGTTGTGCACCAGGACGTCTCCGTTGGTTCCGAAGACCCGGAAGGTGAAGTGGTACTGCTCGTCCAACATCGTTGTCACAACGGATGCCCGCGCTCCGCCGGGATACTCGAGTTCGATGTCGAACCACGAATCGACCCCCGGAGCGTATTCCTCGTGGCGGGTCTCGGTCACCACCGGCGCACCACCACAGACGTCACTCAGCATCCGGGAAGCATGTAACCCGTAGCAGCCCAGGTCCATCAGTGACCCGCCTGCCAAGGCGAGCTCCCACCGCGGGTCGTTCTCGGATGGTTTGGGCATCCGCAGTACGGTTTCCACTCGAGTGACCGCGCCGACTGTGCCGCTCCGAACCACATCCAGCAGGCGCCGGTTCACCGGATGAAAGAGGTAGTGGAACCCCTCGAGAAGCGTCACTCCGCTCACGCGTGCTGCTTCGGCTACAGCACGCGCTTCCACCGCGTTGCTCGAAAACGGTTTCTCCGTCAGCACGTGCTTGCCGGCCTGAACGGCGGCGAGATTCCACGGTCCGTGCAGGCTGTTGGGCAGCGCGTTGTAGACGACGTCCACCTCCGGATCCGAGATCAGCTCGGCGTACGAACCGACCACCCGTTCGATCCCATGCTGGGCTGCATAGGCTCTGGCCCGCTCGGGGCTGCGTGCGGCAACGGCCACCAGGCGGTGCCCGGTGGCCGTTGCAGGTTTGATCATCGCGTTCTCGGCGATGCGTGAGGCTCCCAGAATGCCTATCCGCAGCGGGGCAGGTGTCACAGAACCGACCGCAGATACTCGACGCTCGCTCGCACATCGCGCACCGGTCCCTCGTCGGACGGAGCCTCGGCCAGAATGGTGTCCTGCTCGAGCACGTACCACCCGTCGAAACCGTGGCGCTGCAATATGGCTGTGACACCCGAATTATCTGCACGCAGTTTTGACATATCTCAAAACCTTGCTGGTAGGCC
>NZ_CAIJDS010000047.1:0-63693 GCF_903819475.1 Rhodococcus sp. UFZ-B548 | reverse complement strand
CGTCGGTGGTGGTGGTGTTGGGGGAGTTTCCGGTGACGGTGCATGGGAAGTTGGATCGTAAAGCCCTCCCGGACACTACTTTTACAGCCGCGGACTATCGGACGCCGAGCACACGAGCCGAAGTTCTGGTCGCTCGAGCCATCGCCGAGGTGCTCGATCTCGACCAGGTGGGCGCCGACGACAATTTCTTCGAACTGGGTGGAGACTCGCTCAGCGCCACTCGCGTCGCAGCGCGCATCAGATCCGAATCGAGCACGAATGTCGGTGTGAAGGCCTTGTTCGACACTCCCGTGGTCGCTGATCTGGCGGCATCGATCGATAAGCTACAAGCTGTGCTGCGAGGTTCGGGGCCGGAAGGTTCGGGGCGGGAAGGTTCGAGGATTTCAGAAATCGCGGGTAAGACCCGGCCAGAACACATTCCGCTATCGCTCTCACAGGCGCGCATGTGGTTCGTCAACCAGTTCGACACCTCGTCTCCGCTTTACAACATCCCCGTCGCACTACAACTGGACGGTTTCCTGGATTCGGGTGCGCTCCAAGCCGCACTGGGTGATGTGGTGGAACGGCACGAAACCCTTCGAACGATCTTCCCGACGTCCGCGAACGGGCCCCACCAGGTGATCGCCGAACAAGCGCTTGCTGCTCCTCGAATCCACCCCGTGCCGATTTCCGGCGAGCGGCTTTTTACGGATTTGCGCGCGTTCTTCGACGTCGGATTCGATGTGGCCGAAGAGTTCCCGCTGCACGTGAGGTTACTCCGAATCGGGCCGGAGCAGCATGTTCTTGCGATCGTCGTCCACCACATCGCGGCGGACGGTTTCTCGATGGCGCCACTGGCACGTGACCTGATGCGCGCCTATACATCCCGTGCTCAGGAGCAGAATCCGGACTGGGAGCCACTGCCCATCCAGTATGCCGACTACAGCCTGTGGCAGCGGGAGATCCTCGACGCAGAAGTTGGTCCGGGAACGTCGACGTCGGATGAATTCGATTACTGGACAACGAAGCTGTCGGATATTCCAGAAGTCTTGCCGCTCCCTCTCGATCGACCACGAACGCCGAAACGGTCTACCGAGGGGGCGGTGGTTTCGATGGACTTCTCACCCGAGATCCATCGAGTTTTGACCGACCTCGCACACCAGAATGGTGCGTCCCTGTTCATGGTGATGCATGCGGCGCTCGCGGTGTTGCTGGCACGACTTTCGGCGTCGGACGACGTAGTGATCGGCACTCCGGTTGCAGGGCGCGGTGCTTCGGTGTTCGACGATGTGGTCGGGATGTTCGTCAACACGCTCGTGCTTCGCACACCCGTCCAATCCGGAGCAACCTTTGCCGAGGTGTTGGCCGCGGTGCGGTCAACGGATCTCGGTGCACTCGACCATGCAGACATTGCCTTCGAGAGGTTGGTGGATCACCTCTCGCCCGACCGTTCCACCGCGCATTCACCCCTCTTTCAAGTACTCCTCGAATTCCAGACCGATACGGGACTGCGCTTCGAATTGCCGGAACTGACGGCTCGCTCGCTCGACATCGATCTCGCGGTTGCAAAATTCGATCTACAACTGAGTGTGATGGAACACGTCGACGAGCACGGTGGGCCGGCCGGTATCAGCGCCGGTTTCCGTTATGCAACAGATATTTTCGATCGAGTATCGGTGACGCGCATCGCGGAGCGCTTCGAGAGAGTAATCGGCGCCGTGATCGAGGATCCGTCGGCAGTCGTCGGCGACATCGACATACTTCTGGCTGGCGAATACAGCGAGATGCTGGTTGCGCCATCGGCCTCGGCCTCGGGCGTCGGAACCCACGAGGATTCGCTGTCGGATCTCTTCGATCGTGCGGTGCTGACGTCCGGTGATGCCGTGGCGGTGCGCTGCGACGGATTGTCCGTCACCTACCGCGAACTCGACGAGCGAGCAAACCGCCTCGCTCGACTGTTGGTGGCTCAGGGTGTGGTGCCGGAAACCCTGGTGGCAGTCGCGATGACCCGCTCGATCGACTTGGTGGTGGCATTGCTGGCGGTGGTGAAGGCGGGCGGCGGATACCTACCGGTGGACCTGACTTCTCCGGTCGACCGCGTGGACTTCGTGCTGCGTGACTCCGCACCCAAGTGCGTGCTGACCACTCGGGCCGACGGCGACGACATACGAGACGATGACGCAATCGCAGACAACGAGATTCCAGTGATTTCCGTGGACGACCCGGCGATTCTCGAAGCGCTGCACAGGTTTTCTCCGCTTCCGGTGACCGACCAAGACCGGCTGCTACCGCTCCGACCCGATTCGGTGGCCTACGTGATCTACACCTCGGGGTCCACCGGGCGTCCGAAGGGGGTGCAGGTTTCCCACCGCAGCGTCGTGACGTTGCTGGCAAACACCGGAGCGCTCTTCGGCTTCGACAGCGGCGATGTGTGGACGATGTTCCATTCCGAGGCATTCGACTTCTCGGTCTGGGAAATGTGGGGCGCACTCGCACACGGTGGCCGGCTGGTGCTGGTCGACTACTTCACGGCCCGTTCACCAGAGGCATTCCTCGAATTGCTACGGCACGAACGTGTCACGGTGCTCAATCAAACTCCCACTGCCTTCTATCAATTGGCGGAAGCCGACCGGCGTATCGGGAGCGCGGCCCTGTCATTGCGCTACGTGATCTTCGGTGGAGAAGCCCTCGACTTCGGACAGTTGACGCGCTGGTACGCCCGCCATGGGACGTCGTCACCAGATCTGGTCAACATGTACGGCATCACGGAGACCACGGTGCACGTCAGCCACCTACCGCTCGATCGTGAGCTGGCGCGTGACGGATCGGCCTCGGTGATCGGTCGGGCGTTGCCCGGATTGCGTGTGTATGTGTTGGATCAGCGGTTGCACCCGGTGCCGCCCGGTGTGGTGGGTGAACTGTATGTCTGCGGCGATCAGGTTTCACGCGGATACCTCGGCCGGTTCGGTCTGACCTCCGCGCGGTTCATTCCCGACCTCACCGTCAGTGGGGCGCGTATGTACCGATCCGGTGACCTGGGGCGCTGGAACGACAGCGGGCAGCTGGAGTACCTCGGACGAAACGATCTGCAGGTGCAGGTAAAGGGGTACCGAATCGAACTCGGCGAGGTGGAGGCTGCGCTGCTCTCCGGAGTGGGCGTGTCTCAGGCGGCGGTCGTGGCCCGCAGAGACCGGTTGGTGGGCTACGTGGTGCCGGAGGTCGTTGCCACTGTCTCTCCGGCGGCGTTGCTCGAGTATCTCTCACAGAGGTTGGCGGCACACATGGTCCCCGCTGTCGTGACGGTTCTCGAGGCGTTGCCGCTGACGGTGAACGGCAAACTCGACCGGAAAGCGTTGCCTGAACCTGACTTCGGGCTACAGACAACCGTGAGTCGTGGCCCCGCCTCCGAGACGGAAAGCATCCTTGCGGGCCTGTTCGCCGAGGTTCTGGGACTCGACGAGGTGGGGGTCGACGATTCGTTCTTCACTCTCGGCGGTGACTCGATCATGTCCATCCAGTTGGTGACGCGAGCCAAGTCTGCCGGAGTTTTGATCTCACCACGCGAGGTATTCGAACGCAAAACCGTTGCGGCGCTGTCCGAGACGGCCGGTACGTCTGGCGGTCACGCTGTTCTCGACGAGTTGCCCGGTGGCGGCGTCGGGGAGATCGAGTTGACACCGATCGCGGAATGGATGCTCGATCGCGGCGGAGATTTTCGGCGGTACTCACAATCTGTTCTCCTCGCGGTTCCTGCCACGCTCGACGAGGTCACGCTGACACAGGCGATGCAGGTCGTGCTGGACCACCACGACATCCTCCGTGCGGGCATCCGGGCGACGCTGCATCCTGAATCCGCTCGGCGGATGGACGTTGCGCCAGCAGGTACGGTGCGGGCGGAGACCGCCGTACGCCACGCGAGCCTGGAGGGTGCTGCCGCGGAGACGGTCTCGGCAGAACTCGACGCAGCTCTGGGGCGGCTCGACCCGGAGACAGGTGTGATGGTGCAGGCAGTCCTGCTCGACACCGACGGACAGATTCAAAAGGAAGGACAGCGCCAGAAACGGTTGCTACTGGTAGCGCACCATCTGGTGACGGACGGTGTTTCCTGGCGAATCCTGATCCCCGATCTTGCACTTGCTTGTGCGCAGGTGCAATCAGGCGTCGACCCGTCACTGGCTCCGGTCGGGACCTCGATGCGTCGATGGGCACGTGGCCTCGTCGACGCCGCGCGCGAGCCGGATCGGGTTGCTGAACTCGACTATTGGCGAGAGGTGCTCGCGGGTCCAGATCCGGCTCTGGGTGTGCGCGCCCTGACGAAGAGGGACACCGCCTCGGCCACCACCGACATCGAAGTACGAGTTCCCACGGCATTGACCGAGGCCGTGTCGACGACAGTGCCGCAGGCGATTCACGGGAGCGTCGAGGACGGCTTGTTGACGGCTTTGGCTCTTACGATGGTCCGCTGGCATAGGGAGCGCGGGATCGAAAATCCGGAGACATTGATCAGCCTCGAGGGACACGGACGCGAGGAACAGGTGGTTCCCGGAGCAGATCTTGCTCGCACGGTGGGATGGTTCACGTCGATCTTCCCGGTGCGGATCGATCTGAGCAGAGTGGATCCGAGCGACGCCTTCGCCGGCGGTCCGGCTGCGGGCGTCGCTGCCAAGGCCGTCAAGGAACAACTCCGGGCGGTGCCGGACCGCGGCATCGGCTTCGGGCTGCTGCGCTATCTGAACCGCGAAACGGCACACACTCTTTCGCAACTTCCGGAGCCCCAGATCAGTTTCAACTACCTCGGACGCGTCGGTGGATCCGAGGCCGACGCTTCAGCGGGATGGGTACCGATCCGCGACGAGAACTTGCGGACGGTTACGGCCGTCGATCTCCCACTCGCCGGCGTCCTCGAGGTCAACGTGATGACCGTCGACGACAGCGACACCGACAACAGTGATACCGAGGACGGCCCGCAGCTCGTTGCCACCTGGACGTTCCCACCGGACATTCTGGGCGCGGACGACGCTCGGCACCTGGCGCAGTGGTGGGTTGACGCATTGGCCGGGCTCGGTGAGTACGCGACGGACAGCGGCGGATTCACACCCTCGGACTTCGATCTGGTCGATCTTCGACAGGACGCGGTCGACGACCTCGAAAGCCGGTGCCCCGACCTGAGCGACGTCTGGTCGCTCTCTCCATTGCAAGCGGGGTTGTTGTTCCATGCCGAACTTGCCGAACGATCGGTCGACGCATACCTCGTACAAGTGGCTCTCGATCTAGCCGGCGCAGTCGATTCGGAGCGCCTGCATCGCGCCGCCGACGCGCTGCTCGACAGGCATGAGAACCTGCGTACCGCCTTCCTTCACGGCGCGGACGGCCGTGCCGTCCAGGTGGTCCGAAGCACCGTGGCAGCGCCGTGGCAGGAAATCGACCTCACTGGTGCAACAGATCAGGATCTTGATCGAGCACTGGCGGAGGACCGAGCGCGCCCGTTCGACATGGCGCAGGCGCCGTTGATCAGATTCACGCTGATTGCTCTCGCCCCCGAAAAGTTCACGCTGGTGCTCACCAACCATCACATCCTTCTGGACGGCTGGTCCATGCCACTGCTGATCCGGGAGTTGGCGACGCTCTATGCCGCTGACGGTGAAGTGGCGGCCTTGCCTCACGCGCGCGCGTATCGCGACTATCTGACCTGGATGAGCCGCCGCGATCAGCAAGCTTCTCGAGCTTTATGGGCGAGGACGCTGAGCGGAGTCGAAGGACCGACGCTGTTGGCTCCGGCGGTTCGATCTCGTCGACTCTCCACCATGGCGGCCGAGTGGGTGTTCGATCTGGACGAGGAGTTCACAACCTCACTTCGCGGGATGGCGCGTGAACTCGGGCTGACGATCAACACAATTGTTCAGGCATCGTGGGGGATCGTCCTCGCTGCACTGACCGGGAGAGACGATGTGGTGTTCGGAGCGACGGTGTCGGGTCGACCTCCCGAGCTGACCGGGATCGAAACCATGATCGGGCTTTTCATCAACACAATTCCGGTCCGAATCACTCTGCGCCCGAGAGAAAGTATCGGCACACTCCTCGCGCGGATCCAGGCCGAGCAAGCAGAGCTGTCGGATCATCACTATCTCGGGCTTTCCGAGATCCAAGTAGCCACGGGGCCGGAGACCGGATTCGATACGTTGACTGTCTTCGAATCGTATCCCGCTGACCGTCAGGGCCTTTCGTCCGATACCGATCTCGCGGGGATCCGGATCATCGATGTCGAAGCCAAGGACGCTGCCCACTACCCGCTCAGCCTGGTGGCATCGGTCGACACCAGACTCCGCCTGAAATTCGAGTACCTACCCGAGGTTTTCGGTGCCGCCGACATCGAAGAGATCGCCGGACGACTGCATCGTGTACTCGAAGCGTGTGCCCAGCCGGATCGCCCCTTGGCTGTGGTGTCGGTGCTCGCCCCGTCCGAACGTGCCGAATTGGTGCCGGCCCGTGGCACGGCTGGTGGGTCGTCGCGCGTCTTCCCGGAGATCTTCGATGCGGCAGCCCAGCGTGATCCGAACGCGCTCGCCGTGGAATCGGCGGACGGCAGCCTGACCTACGGCGAGCTGGACATCCTCTCCAATCGCATTGCTCGCGTGCTGGTCTCGCGAGGACTGGGAACCGAGGACTACGTAGCAGTCGGTGTCCCACGTTCTCTCACGTCCGTGGTGTCGATACTTGCCGTCGCCAAGACGGGCGCTGCATTCGTGCCGATCGATCCCGCCTATCCCGACGAGCGGATCAATCACATGCTGATCGATTCGATGGTCAGCTTCGGATTGACCACCACCGCGGGCCGAGATCGATTGCCCGATATCGCGGAGTGGCTGATTCTCGACGATCCGCATTTCACGAAGAAGTGCGAGGAATTCTCGGGGAGCCCGTTGACCGACAACGACCGACTCCGTCCGATCGGGTTGGATTCAGCTGCTTACGTGGTCTACACCTCGGGGTCGACCGGCGTGCCCAAGGGAGTCGTGGTCACACAGCGAGGGCTCGACAACTTCGCCCGAGACCAACGCGAACGCTACGGCGCAACTCCACAATCACGCACGCTGCACTTCTCCACTCCGAGTTTCGACGGGTCGCTCTTCGAATATCTGCAGGCTTTCGGCGCCGGGGCGACGATGGTTATCGCTCCACCCGGGATCTACGGGGGCGAGGACCTGGCGCAGCTTCTGGCCGAGCACTCCGTCACGCACGCGTTCATCACCACGGCGGCATTGGCAACGGTGGACCCGGCTGGGCTGGAACAACTTTCGGAAGTCGTATTCGGGGGCGAGGCGTGCCCACCCGATCTCGTCGCTCGCTGGGGACCTGGCCGCCGCCTGTACAACGCGTACGGACCGACCGAAGCAACGATCATGTCCAACGTCAGTCCGCCCATGACCGCCGGGGAACGCATCACGATCGGTGGACCTGTCAGTGGCGTCAGTGAACTGGTGCTCGACGCTCGACTTCAAGCGGTTCCCGTCGGGGTCCCCGGCGAGCTGTATCTGGCCGGACCAGGCGTGGCGCGGGGATATCACCGAAGGCCGGGGTTGACGGCAGAGCGCTTTGTTGCCAATCCGGCCGACCCAGGAACGCGGATGTACCGCACCGGCGACATCGTGCGATGGACGGCGGACATGTGTGTCGAGTACGTCGGGCGAAGCGACTTCCAGGTCAAGGTTCGAGGCTTCCGTGTCGAACTCGGTGAGATCGACAGTGTGCTGATGTCGGAGCCCAACGTCGGATTTGCCGTTACGGTTGCCGATTCCGCCCCCACCGGAGACACCCGACTCGTGTCGTACGTCGTGCCCACCGCGGGTCGACTGGACACCAGGCTCCTGATTCGCGCCGTGGCCCGGCGCTTGCCTTCGCACATGGTGCCTGCCGTTCTCACGGTGCTGGAGAACATACCATTGACCGCTGTCGGAAAAGTTGACCGTTCGGCATTGCCCAGACCCGAAATCGAGACGACCACAGGGGATTTCCGTCCCCCTGTCGGCCCGGTCGAACAGGCAGTGTCGGACGTGTTCGCCGAGGTGCTCGGCCTCGAACGAGTCGGTACCGACATCAGTTTCTTCGAGCTCGGTGGAAATTCTCTGAGCGCCACTTCGGTCGCGGCGAGGCTACGGGCGGTGCTCGGAGCTACCGTCGGCGTGCGGGACCTGTTCGAGATGCCGACGGTGGCCGAGTTGGCCACGGTGATCGACCAGTCGGTCGCCGAACGGTCGGAGCGACTGGAACCGCGCCCCCGACCCGACAACATCCCCTTGTCGTTTGCTCAGCAGCGGATGTGGTTCGTCAATCAACTCGACACCAGTTCTCCTGCTTACAACATTCCGCTCGTGGTGCGGTTGAGCGGTGAACTCGACAAACCGGCCTTGAGATCAGCGATGTCCGATGTCATCGCCCGCCACGAATCGCTGCGAACGATGTTCCCGGTCCACGGCGACGGACCGGTCCAGCACATCGTGCCCACCGAAAGCGCCGCGCTCCCACAACTGGCCGAGACATCGGTGACCGACGAACATCATCTCCGTGACGAGCTTGCCCGAATGGTCTCGGCCGGTTTCGACGTCGCCGCACGAATTCCCCTGCGGGCAGCGTTGTTCACCATCGATGAGCGCGAACACGTACTTGCCGTAGTGGTGCACCACATCTCGGCTGACGGCTTCTCGATGTCTCCACTGACCCGAGACGTGATGATTGCATACGAGGCCCACGCGTACGGCGGGGAACCCCAGTGGACGCCGCTTCCAGTCCAGTACGCCGACTTTGCGCTCTGGCAACGGGAGATTCTCGGCTCCGGCGACGAACCTGGGTCGGTGATCACCGAGCAGTTGGCTTACTGGCGACGCGCACTGTCAGGCGCTCCCGACCTCTTGGAACTTCCCCTCGATCGAGACCGGCCGACACAACAGAGTTTTCACGGCTCGCGGATTCACTTCTCGATCAGCAGTGATCTTCACCGCCGTATCCGAGGCGTGTCGAGGCAGCAAGAGTCCACTGCATTCATGACTGTGCATGCAGCGCTCGCGCTCTTGCTGGCACGTTTGGGCAGCACCGACGACATCGTGATCGGAACGCCGATCGCCGGCAGGGGAGATCGTGCCCTCGATGATCTGGTGGGCATGTTCGTCGGCACGCTCGCACTGCGCACACAGGTCGACCCGGCTCAATCGTTCCGGGAGTTGGTTGCGCATTGCCGCGAAGTCGACGTCGCCGCGTTCGCGCACTCCGACGTTCCCTTCGAGCGGGTAGTGGACGCGGTCGGGCCGAAACGGTCGAGCGCCTATGCACCGATTTCCTCGGTGTCGCTGGAATTCCAGAACAACGATCGGCCGATTCTGAAGCTGGCGGGACTGGAAGTCCGCGGGATCGACCCAGAACTCGAGGTAGTGAAGGTAGACCTGGAATTCCTCCTCGCCGAAGAGTACGACGATCGCGGTGCACCGGGAGGGATGAGCGGAGCCGTCGACTTTGCCACCGATCTCTTCGACCCCGGTACGGTCAGCGGGTTTGCCGACATGTTCGTTCGTGTACTCGAGGCCGTGACCCGGAATCCGCAGGTACCGATCGGTGACATCGATCTACTCGGCGATCTTGAACGTCGCGAGTTGACGCCGGCGCATGGGCTCCCCGAAGTACCTCCGAAATTGTGGCCTGAGTTGTTGGCGGACGCCGTGGCGATCGATCCGGACTCGGTGGCCCTGTCGCTCGAGAACCGGCAGCTCAGTTATCGCGACCTGGACGAGTGGTCGAATCGTGTTGCCCGGGAGTTGTGTGGTCGCGGTGTGGGCCCGGAGACCTTCGTGGCACTGGGAATGCCTCGCTCGATCGAATCGGTGGTGGCGATCTGGTCGGTGACCAAAGCCGGAGCGGCTTTTGTGCCTGTCGATCCGGCCTATCCGCGCGAGCGCGTCGAATACATGCTCGCCGATTGCCGAGCCTCGCTCGGTTTGACCGTTCAGTCCAGCCGAACTCAGCTACCCGACGTTGTTCCCTGGCTGGAACTCGACGACCCACACTTCGCCCGGCGGGTAGCCGCGCTGTCGCCGGAACCGATCACCGATGACGATCGAACCGGTGAACTGAACCTCGATCATCCGGCCTACCTGATCTACACCTCGGGATCTACCGGGAAACCCAAGGGAGTGAACATTACTCATCGAGGTTTGGCGAGCTTCACGGCCGAAACTCGTGAGAGGTTCGAGGTCACTCACGACTCTCATGTCTCACAGTTGGCATCGCCGAGTTTCGACGCTTCCATCTTCGAGTTGACGATGGCATTCAGCGCCTCGGCGCAAGTCGTGATCGTTCCGCCTGCTGTGTACGGTGGCGCCGAATTGGCCGATGTTTTCCGGCGCGAGCAGGTCACTCATGCCACCATTACACCGACCGCGCTGGCGGCGTTGGGGGACAACGGTTTCGAGGCGCTCCGTGTTCTCGATCTGGTGGGCGAGGCCTGCCCGCCGGAGGTCGTCGCGCAATGGGCGCCGGGTCGGAGGCTGCACAACGGCTACGGCCCGACTGAAACCACCGTGCAGGCGAGTGTCAGCGATTCGATGAAACCCGGTGCGGGAGTGAACATCGGCTCGCCGGCAGTGGGCTTCGGCTTCCTGGTGCTGGACGAGCGTTTGCAGCCCGTACCGGTGGGCGTGCCGGGGGAGTTGTACATCATCGGCCCAGGTATGGCACGTGGGTACCATAATCGGGCGTCGCTCACGTCGGAACGATTTGTCGCTTGCTTGTACGGATCGCCGGGGCGCCGGATGTACCGCACCGGAGATGTCGTGCGTTGGCGTGAATCCGGCGGTGACAGTGCCAAAATCGTTGGGTCCGGCGATGGAGTGCATCACACACTCGAATACATCGGGCGCAGCGACTTCCAGGTCAAGGTCCGTGGTTTTCGGATCGAACTCGGGGAAATCGATGCAGTTCTCTCACGCCATCCGTCGGTGGACTTCGCCGCGACTGTCGGCTACACGGGACCGTCGGGTGAAACGGTCCTCGTGTCGTACGTGCGTGCGTCAGCTGCCGACGCCTCCGACAGCGACGAGATACGGGCGTACGCAGCCGACCGACTTCCCTCGCACATGGTTCCGTCGGCAGTGGTACTTCTCGAGCGGATTCCGATGACACCGGTGGGCAAGCTCGACCGAAAGGCTCTACCGGAACCCGAATTCAGTTCGGCTGCAGCCGAGTTCCGCGAGCCGGTCACCGACACCGAGCGCGCCGTGGTCGACTCGTTTGTCGAGGTTCTGGGTGTCAGCCGGGTGAGCACTACCGACAGCTTCTTCGACCTGGGCGGGTCCTCCCTGGTAGCCACCCGAATCGTCAGCGCACTGCACTCCCGTTTCCAACGCAGAATTCCGCTTCAGTGGATGTTCCTCGACCCGACACCCGCTGGAATCGCTCGACGCCTCGACATGCCGACAGTGGACGCCGGCATGGAAGAGCTTCTCGCCGTGGTTGTTCCGCTGCGGACAGAAGGAAGTGGGCGACCGCTGTTCTGTGTGCACCCTGGTATCGGCCTGTCCTGGGGGTACGCCGGCTTGGTGCGGTATCTGCCCGAGGACCGACCGGTGTACGGACTTCAGCTACCCGCACTCAGCGACGACGGTGACTATCAGTCGATCGAACAGTTGGCGCATCGCTACGTCGAAGAGATGGAAGCCGTTTCGCCGGACGGGCCGTACGACTTGCTCGGTTGGTCCCTCGGCGGAGTCATCGCGCACGCCATGGCCGTCGAACTGCAATCGTCCGGCCGCGAAGTTGCCACACTGACGATGATGGACAGCTACCCCGACAACGGCGATGCCTCTGCGTCAGCCGCACTCGACGTCCGAGACCTACTGCGAGGACTCGGCCTCGAGATCGAGACCGACCGAGATCTGACCTTCGACGAGGCGGCGGCCGTGCTGGCCCGGAGGCTCGGGCCCGAGACGGGAGTCGACGGTCGGGACCTCGAGCGGATTGCCAGAGGGTACGAGACTTCGCAGAGAATCACGCACCAGTTCGTTCCCCAGATCTACGAGGGAGACCTGCTGATCTTCCCGGCTGACGGAAAAGACGACACGATTCCGCGGGAGAGGTCGCCACAGGAATGGCGTCCGCTCGTGACGGGCCGGATCGTGGAGGTACCGGTGCGATGCGGACACAACGAGATGATCGAGGCACCGGCCATGGCGGTCATCGGACCGGAGATGGCTCGGGTGCTCTCGATGTTTTCCGGATACTCCGAACGGGCATGACAACGTGAAGCCACCGAGCCGCACGCCCGTGAAGCGAGCGCCACCGAGCTGTTGCCGGGCACCGCAATCGAGCACGAGGAGCGGCAATGAGAAGGATCGGACGTACTCGGGCGATACTGGTCGTCGCCCTCGTCGCATGGACGGGATTGTTCGGTGAAGCGGCGCTTGCCTCGGCTGATCAGGCGCGAACATCCCCTCCAGACAGTTCAGCTCTCGATCACGTCGAGGAAATCAACGCCCGTCAGCTGACGATGTACGTCTACTCCGCTGCAATGGACAAGGTGATCCCACTCGAGGTGATTCGGCCGGCAGACACGAGTGCGCCCCGGCCGACTCTCTACCTGCTCAACGGCGCGGGCGGAGGCGAGGACACGGCGACGTGGCAGACACGCACAGACGTCGTCGACTTCTTCGGCGACAAGAACGTCAACGTCGTCAACCCGATCGGCGGTGCCTACAGCTACTACACCGACTGGGAGAAGCCCGATCCTGTTCTCGGGCTGAACAAGTGGACCACGTTCCTCACCGAGGAGTTGCCACCGATCGTCGATGCCACGCTCGGGACGACGGGTGTGAATGCCGTCGCCGGATTGTCGATGGCAGGAACCTCCGTTCTGAGCCTGGCCGAGGCGGCGCCATCCGTTTACCGTGCCGTCGGCGCCTTCAGCGGGTGCGCCGAGACGAGTACTCAACCCGGTCAGGACTACGTGAGATTCGTCGTCGGATTCCGCGGCGGCAACGTGGACAACATGTGGGGTCCTCCCGGCGGTCCGGGCTGGGTAGCCAACGATCCTGTGGTCAACGCCGAGAGATTGCGGGGGGTCGACCTCTACATCAGCAATGGATCGGGCCTGCCCGGCCCACACGAGAATCTGGGCGGACCGATGGTCAACGGCGACCTCGGCGTTCTGGCGAACCAGGTGATCGTGGGTGGAGTCATCGAGGCCGGGACGAACCAGTGCACCCAGCGTTTGGCCGAGCGGCTCGACTCCCTGGGCATCCCGGCCACCTATGATTTCCGGGCAACTGGCACTCACTCCTGGGGTTATTGGCAGGACGATCTTCACAACTCGTGGTCGATGATTGCCGAGTCGATCGGTGCGCGTTAGCCGGTGAACCCGAGGATCGGCGGCTGAGTTGTTTCTCACTTCGGGGCCCGCTCGCCCCACCTAGCCGACCGAACTGCAGGTCAGCGGCGTTATAGTCGCCCTATGAGTTCAGAAACACTCGCGCCCCTCGACACCGATGTACTTGCGCGCAGGTTTGCGTGCCTGGGTGATCCGACGCGGCTGCGAGTGCTCCGACTCGCTGCCGGCGGTCCGATCGACGTCGACACGATTGCACACGCCGCATCACTCGAGCCGTCGGCGCTGAGTGCTCACCTCGAGGCCTTGATCGAGGTCGGTTTTGTCGAGGCTTCGGTGCGTGAAGGCACTTCGGTTGTCAGTGTTGCCGGAACGGCATACTCCGATCTGATGGCAGCGGCCGCCGTCGTGGCTGCGCGTGGCCCGGTCGAAGACACACTGGGAGTTCTTCCCGACGATGTGGTGCTGCGCCGCATGGAATCCGGCGACTGGGATGCCGTGCGCTCGATCTACCGCGAAGGAATCGACACCGGAACCGCGACGTTCACCACGTCGGTGCCGTCAGCCGAGAAGCTCGACGCGCAATGGTTGCCCGATCATCGATGGGTCGCCGAGATCGACGGCCGAGTCGAAGGCTGGGCGAGCCTGAGCCCGGTGTCCTCGCGTGATTGCTACCGCGGGGTCGCCGAGAACTCCATCTACATCGGTAGCGGCGCTCGCGGGCGCGGCGTAGGCAAGCTGCTGCTTCGCCGACAGGTGCAAGCCGCCGACGCCAGTGAGATCTGGACGGTGCAGTCGTCGATCTTCCCGGAGAACCGGGCGAGTGTCGCCTTGCATCAGGCCGTCGGATTCCGAATCGTCGGCACTCGCTCGCGTATCGCTCAACTCGGTGGCAGGTGGCGTGACACGTTGTTCCTCGAACGTCGCAGCGAGGACGCTGACATTGAGGACGCTGACATTTGAGAAGAGGCGCTCAGCCCTTGGCAGCGCTGATTCCCGCGCGTCGCCCGTAGAAGCTGCCGTCACCGAGGGACGTTCCGGAGGCGTATCCACCGGCGCAGACGCCGGCGGTGCAGCGTCCAGCGGCAAACAAACCCGGGATCGGTTCGCCGGAGACGTGGATGACCTCCGAGTTGATCGACGTGCGCAGACCGCCGAGCGTGAATCCGGCGGTGAAATTGCGAAGGTCGAGCGCAGCGACGGGTGAGCCGATCGGCTTGACCCACTCCTTCTTCTTACCGAGTACCGGGTCTTCACCACGGGCGGCGTGCCGGTTGTAGACCTCGACGGTCGACTGAAGGGTGCCTTCCGGCAGGCCCATGTCGGATTCGAGTTCCTCGACGGTCTCGGCCACCCACTTGGGCTGGAATCTGAAGAACGGTGTGGAACTGTCGGCGGCGCAGCCCTCTTCGTAGGAAGCTTCGTCGATGATCAGGTAGGCCTGATTCTCGTTGCGCAGCAGCGTCTCCTGGCCGATTCTTCCCGGGTACGTGTCTTCGTTGACGTAGCGCTGGCCGCGTCCGTTGACCAGGATGCCGCGGATCATCAACTGGGGGTCGCCGAAGAATGCGACCTCGGTTGCATCCATGTGTGCGAGGTCGGCCCCGAGTGCCTGCGCCATCTGGATGGCCTTGCCGTCGTGCTCTTCGATAGCCGCACCGGGGCGCCCGATCAGCCGTGGGGCGTACGACTGGATCATCGCTTCGTTGTAGGCGAAGCTGCCCGTCGCCAGTACGACACCCGTGCGTGCTCGAACTGCCACTTCCTTGCCGTACTGCTTGGCGATGATGCCGACTACTCGATCGCCGTCGACGACCAGGCGCTGGACTCGCATGTCGTATTCGGCTCGTACACCGAGGCTTTCGGCCGTCTCGATCAGTGGCTTCATCAACATGAAACCACCGCCCTTCTCCCCGGTGCGCTTGCCGCTCATCTGCGGCACGTGCCCGCGAGGGGCCGGTGTCGCGATCGTGTTGAACGGTGCCGAGTTCTCGCCGCCGGAATACATGAGTCCGTCGTCGAAGGGTGTTTCCCAGCCGGGTTGGCCGTAGAAACTCTCCTTGAACGGCACACCGTTGTCGACGAGCCAGTTGTAGTGCTCGACACTGCCTTCGCAGTAGTCGGTGATCTTCTCCTCGTCGGCGCCGGGCCCGAGTGCGGCCATCATGAACGATTTCATGTTGGCGGGGGAGTCCTCGAACCCGAGTGCCTGCTGCAACGGGGTCCCGCCGCCCAGATAGATGAAACCACCTGCCAGCGCCGCAGCGCCGCCCCAGCCGCTCGTGCGCTCGAGCACCAATACGTCGGCGCCCGCTCGCGCGGCCTCGATCGAAGCACTCACTCCGGCAATGCCGTAGCCGGCGACGACGACGTCAGCCTCGAAGTCCCACTGCTCGATGCTTGCGGCGGACTGCGGACGGATTGAGCTGGCCTCGGCCATGGATTCGGATCCTTCGTTCTTCTGGTTGGTTGGTGGGGAATCGGTGGGTGTGATTGATGCCCTGATGGCAGTATCTCGATCGAAAGTCAGTCGGTGTCCGTTTTCGCGGAATCGGCTGCGGCCTTCTCCCTGGCGCGCGCGGCTTTACGTCTGTCGGCCTTCACGGCGATCAGCGCATTGTTGAGTCCCGTGGCCAGCGGCCAGCCGACGTAGTGGCACAGGAAGATCGCGGCCTCTTCGAACTGCTGCTCGGTCAACTCCTCGTTGTGGAGAGCAGCGTTGATCTGGATCTTTGCCACATCGTTCTGCCCCTGGGCGGTGATGGCACCGATCAGTAGTAGTCGTCGGTCACGCACCGACAGTCCCGGTCGCGTCCAGATGTCGGCAAAGAGGTGGTCGGCGGTGACCGCGAAGAAGTCGCCGGGAACGTCGGCGGGAAGCTCCCAGCCGTACACCTCGTTCATCTTCGCGACGCCACGAGTGCGGGCCTCGGAGATGCGGCTTTCGTCGGTTCCACCGGCATCGGTCATGTGAGTGGTGTCGGTCATGCGTGCTCCCGAGTAGTAGATGCCGAAGACGCCGTTGAAGGTTCGGCCGGCCTGTCTTCGCTGTCATTCCCGACGCCCAGACCGGCACCAAGTCCGGCGAGCGCAAGGTGCGCGAGCGGCAGGTCGAGATTCAGCCGATCGCCGAGGTTGATGGCCAAGGCCAAGTCCTTCTCCCCGAGATTGCGAACATGCCGCAGTATCGAGAACCACGGGTCGTCCTCCGAGACCGGTGCGGTGGTGTCGCGCAGCATGATCGCGCCCGCGCCACCAGTGATCGCATCGGTGTGCCTGACGACCTTTCCGAGCGTGCGGAGATCGAGTCCTGCTGCTTCGGCGAGTCGCGCGGCCTCGGTCGTGGCGGTGAACGAGACGAAGTGAAGAAGGTTGCGTGCGAGCTTCATTCGCGTTCCCGCGCCGACGTCACCGGCGTGAACCACCAGCTCGGCCCAGGATCCGAAGGGCTCGCGTACGGCTTGGAACGCCTCGTCGGAGCCGCCGATCATCACTGCCAGCCTGCCCTGCGCTGCGCCGCCGGCACCGCCACTGATCGGGGCGTCGACCAGCAGAACACCACGCTGTTGACAGATGTCAGCGAGTTCCACCGCCGTGGTGTCCGAGATAGTGGAGTGAATCGCGACGACAGTGCCTGGCTGTGCGGTCGACAGGATCCCGTGCGGCCCGCACACAACCTCGCGTACCTGCGCGTCGTCGAGCACCGTGACGGAGATGATGCTCGCCTGCGCTGCAACGTCGGCGGGCGTCGATGCTGCGCTCGCGCCCGCAGTGGTGAACGGTTCGAGCGCATTTGCGCGGGCATCACACACCACCAGTCCGCCCGGCCAGTCCAGGAGGCGCTGCGCCATCGGCGCGCCCATGTTGCCTAGGCCGATGTATCCCAGTCTGGTTTTCGAAGCGCTGGCTTTCGGCGCCGATTCCGTCATGACCGGTACACCTGGCCTCCGTCGACGTTGAAGATCTGCCCGGTCACCCAGCCTGCGTCGTCGGAGAGAAGGAACAGGCACATGCCGACGAGATCCTCCGGCGTTCCCATGCGCTGCAACGGGATTCGCTTTACCATGTCCTTGACGATGTTGCCGGGGGTGACGGTTCGAGTCGCCTCCGTATCGATGGGACCGGGAGCGATGGCGTTGATCCGGATGTTCGACCAGCCGAGTTCGGTCGCGAGTTGTTGTGTCAGGCTGTTGACGCCGGCTTTCGCGAGTCCGTAGTAATTCGAGTACAGCCAGGCTGCTGTGGAGGACTGGTTGACGATCGAACCGCCCTTCGCGCGCATATGAGGTACGACCGCCCGGCACACGTGCAATGCGCCGTCCATGTTGACGCTCATGAACTTTCGGTAGTAGTCCCAGTCCACCGTCAACAGGGAATCGATCTTCATTCCGCCGTAGATGGCAGCGTTGTTCACCAGATGCTCGATGCTACCGAACTGCTCGATCGTGAAGTCGGCAAGTGCCGCAGTCGACTCCCCGTCGGCGACGTCGACGTCCTTGAACACGGCACTTCCACCGTCCGCCGTGATCTGCTTGGCGACAGCTTCACCGAGTTCGCGATTGAGGTCCGCCACGACCACGTTGGCCCCCTCCGCGGCCAGAGCGCGGGCATACGCCTCTCCGATACCCTGCGCTGCTCCGGTGACTATCGCGGTGCGACCGTCGAAACGTCCCATGTCGACCTACTTTCGTGGTGATGATTCTGTGGTGAGGGTGTGGGGTGAGGGTGTGGAATGTCAGGAAGGTGAAGCGACGAGCTTGGTTTCGAGGTATTCCTCGAAACCGGCGAGGCCCATTTCGCGGCCGATCCCGGATTGTTTGTAGCCGCCGAACGGTGCGTCGGCCGAATACCAGACGCCGCCGTTGACGCTCAGCGTTCCGGTTCTGACACCGGCAACGACGTGCGCGACGCGATCGGGATCGGTGCCCCACACCGACCCGGACAGGCCGTAGGGGGAATCGTTGGCAATTCGGATAGCGTCGTCGTCGTTGTCGTACGGAATGATCACGAGAACGGGCCCGAAAATCTCCTCCTGCGCTACGCGAGACGAGTTGTCCAGCCCGGCAATGAGAGTGGGTTCGACGAAGAAGCCGCTCTGGTGATCGTCGGGTCGGCCTCCACCCGTCACGATCGTGCCGCCCTCTTCGACCGCGAGGGCGAGGTAACTCTCCACCCTGGCGCGCTGGCGCGCGGAGATGACCGGACCACACACCGTTCCGCGCGCGCTGGGGTCACCGGCTCGGATACCCGCCATCGCGGCGGAGGCCGCGGCCAGAGCATCTTCGTACCGAGCGCGCGGCACGAGAAGTCTGGTACTGAGTGCGCATCCCTGACCGGCATGAACGCACACGGAGAACGCGGCAACCGAGCATGCACCCTTGATGTCCGCGTCGTCGAGGACGATGAATGCGGACTTGCCCCCGAGTTCGAGGAAGACCTTCTTGAGGGTTTGCGCGGCCGTGGCCATCACCGTGCGTCCGGTGGCGGTGGAACCGGTGAAGGACACGAGATCGACGCGCGGATCGCTGCACAGCTGCGCGCCGAGAGAGTGATCTGTCGACGTCACCACGTTGACGACGCCCGCCGGGATCTCGGTTTCTTCTGCAATCACCTTGGCGACCAGCGCGGCGCACCAGGGCGTGTCCGGCGCGGGTTTCAGAACGATGGTGTTGCCGGCCGCGAGGGCGGGGCCGAGTTTGGCGAAATTGATCTGGTGCGGGAAGTTCCACGGTGTGATTGCGCCGACGACGCCGACCGCTTCCTTGAGCAGGCGGCGATGGGTCGGAATCCCCATGGGTGACGCGTGCCCGAGATCTTGTTCCCACGAATAGGTTTCGATCAGGTCAGCCCAGTAGCGAAGATCTTCGATCGGGCCTTCGAGTTGCGGACCGCTCGTCAGCATGACGGGTGCGCCCACCTCGGCGACGGTGATCTCACGCAACTCCTCGATGTGGGACTGGAGTGCGTCGCACAGTTGGCGCAGGCAGCGAGCGCGAAACCCGTGGTCGCGTGCCCATTCGGTCTCGTCGAACGCACGGCGCGCAGCGGCAATGGCCGCATCCATGTCCGCGGTGGTGCCTTCGGCCGCACGGCCGATCAGTTCCTCGGTGGCCGGGTTGAAAACTTCGAAGGTTCCACCCGATCCGGGAACCAGCTTTCCGTCGACGAGAAGTGCAGAACTGTCTGCGGGTCGAAGCGTCATAACGCGAACCCTCTCTTTCTGGACATGTGTCTGGACTCTAGTTCACACTCGTGGTTGAGGCAATGGTTTCTGGGGCATAAGAGATTTCGAGAGCGTCTCGGGATCTGCTTCGGTGAAAAGCGCCTCGTGTCCGGGGCGGCGCGGCTACGGTTCACCGCACATTCACAACCACGCCTTCACATCCACGCTTTCACATGCATGCCTTCACGTACACGCCTTCACATTCACGGGAGAGAGGTCGAAATGAACAGAGTTGACGGAAAAGTGGTGCTGGTGACCGGTGCTGCTCGAGGTCAGGGGCGCAGTCATGCCGTTCATCTCGCACGGGAGGGCGCGCACATCATCGCCTTCGATCTGTGCGCAGACATCGCCAGCAACGAATACCCGCTCGCCAGTCCTGCCGATCTCGAGGAAACGGCTCGACTGGTGAAAGAGACCGGACAGCAGGTGGTGACGGCCCGTGTCGACGTCCGCGATCGCGCCGGACTCGAAACGGCACTTGCCGAGGCGGTAGGTCAGTTGGGCGGATTGCATGTCGTCGTGGCGAACGCCGGTATCTGTCCGCTCGGCAAGCACGTGTCGACTGCCGGTTTCGTCGACGCGTTCGATGTGAACTTTCTCGGTGTCGTCAATACAGTGCACGCGTCGATGGAATACCTCGGCGAAGGGGGTTCGATCATCGCGATCGGCTCTGTTGCCGGCCTGGTGCCACAGACCGGATTCAACGGGCAGCAGGCGCTCCAGGGTCCGGGTGGCGACGGATACGGACTGGCCAAGAAGCTGATTCAGGCATATACCAGTTCGTTGGCACTGACTCTCGGGCCGAGTTCCATTCGCGTCAACGCGATTCATCCGACCAACGTGAACACCGACATGTTGCAGAGCATGCCGATGTACCGGACGTTCCGTCCCGACCTCGAGAATCCGACCGCCGAGGATGCGGCAGTGACGTTCCCGTTCATGCAGGCGATGCCGACCCCGTGGGTCGAGCCCGCGGACATCTCGCATGCGGTCGTGTACCTGTCCTCGGACGAGTCGCGATTCGTCACCGGCCAGCAACTGCGCGTGGACGCTGGTGCCGGGATGAAGATCGGTCTGTAGTAGAACTTTTCGCTTCGTGGCTGCCTGTGAGTGGTGAATTTTCGAAGTTTCCCCATTTCGTTGCCCTGGACAGGGCGCTGTAGTAACGTCCAGACACGTGTCCAGCAAACGGGGCGATTCAAGTGGCGGGGGATCGATTGTCTATGAATCCACTCGCAGGCGCCTCACGGGCAAACAGGCGGAAACTGTGGCCAGGCTTGCCGAAGCAACAGTGAAAGTTCTACGCAAACAAGAGTTTTCCGGACTGACTGTCCGTTCGGTTGCGGCCGAAGCGGGTGTCGGAACTGCGACCGCCTACACGTATTTCGCGTCCAAGGAGCATCTGGTCGCAGAGGTTTTCTGGCGAAGACTTCAGAACTCGTCGGCGCCTGATGGCTCAGGGTTGGATCGCACCGCGCACGTGCTGTCTGTACTTCGAAACATCGCGCTGCTTCTCGCGGACGAACCGGAGGTATCGGCCGCCGTGACCAATGCACTGCTCGGATCCGATCCTGAAGTGGAACATCTTCGCGGGCGGATCGGACTCGAGATCCATCAACGACTCGCTTCGGCGTTGGATCCGAATGGCGAACCCGAAGTGTTGGAAGCGCTCGAAATGCTTTATGCCGGGGCGCTTCTGCGAGCAGGGATCGGCTACGGAACCTACGCGCAAATCGCTGGACGCCTCGAGGCCTCAGCTCTACTGATCCTGGAGAAATCATGACAGAAGCTTTGATCGATCCGGTGGTCTTCAATCCGTACGACTACCACTTTCACGACGATCCGTATCCGACGTACAAGCGTCTGCGCGAAGAATCACCGTTGTATCACAATCCGGACGTTGGCTTTTGGGCGTTGTCGCGATATGCGGACGTGGTCGACGGATTCAAGGACAACAAGCGTCTCTCGAGCGCCAACGGGGTATCGCTCGACCCAGCAGCCTACGGTCCACACGCGCATTATGTGATGTCGTTTCTCGCGATGGACGATCCCCGCCATATGCGGTTGCGCCAGTTGGTTTCTCGCGGATTCACGCCGCGACGGGTTGCGGAGCTCGACGGCCGGATCCTCGAACTCACGAAGCAACATCTGGCACCTGCGTTGGGCGCGGGGGAGTTCGACTGGATTACGGAGGTGGCGGGAAAGCTGCCGATGGACGTCATCTCCGAACTCATGGGGGTTCCCGAACCCGACAGGGCCGAACTGCGGCGCAAGGCGGATCTGGTGGTGCATCGAGAGGCGGGTGTTCTCGACGTGCCGCAACCTGCGGTGGAGGCTTCGATCAGTTTGATGGGCTACTACAAGGAGATGATCGCGCAGCGTCGCCGATCGCGGACGGACGATCTGACCTCGGCCTTGCTCGATGCCGAGATCGACGGAGACAAACTCTCGGACCAGGAGATCCTCGGATTCATGTTTCTGATGGTCGTGGCCGGAAACGAGACCACGACCAAGCTTCTCGGAAACGCTCTGTACTGGGGTTCGCACCACAGGGAGCAGATCACACCGGTTCTCGACGATCCCGAACGAGCCTCGGAATGGGTGGAAGAGACTCTTCGCTACGACACGTCGAGCCAGATCGTGGCTCGGACTTCGGTTGTCGACCTCGAATATCACGGACGCACCATTCCGGCGGGGGAGAAGGTCCTGCTCCTGATCGGATCGGCCAACCGAGACGCCGACGTCTTCGAGGATGCCGACAGCTTCCAGATCGGCCGGAGTTCGTCGGGAAAACTCGCGAGTTTCGGTGGTGGCGTGCACTTCTGTCTCGGTGCCCACCTTGCCAAGCTCGAAGCCAAGATCGCCCTCGCAGAGTTCGGGCGTCGGGTCAGCGACTACGAAGTCGACGAGTCCGGAATCGAGCGTGTTCATTCGACAAACGTCCGGGGCTTTGCGGCCCTGCCGGTGAAAGTGCAGGTGCGCTGATGCCTCGTTTCGAACCCAATCCAGTTCGCCGGCCGGCACTGATCAGTGGTGCATCGTCGGGAATCGGCACCGCTACTGCGTATGCCCTGGCCGAACTCGGCCATCCGGTTGCGCTCGGTGCGCGTCGAGTCACCGAATGCGAAGCCATCGCCGAGAAGATCCGCAGCAATGGTGGTGAAGCGTTCGCCCACTTCCTCGACGTCACGGACGGTGATTCGGTCAACGGATTCGTCTCGGCCGCAGAGGCAGTCCACGGTCCCACCGAAATGGTCGTCTCCGGTGCCGGTGACCTCGAATTCGGGGCTGCGGACGAGATGGATCCAGAGGCGTTTTCACGGCAGATCCAAGTCCACCTCGTTGGTGCGCAGCGATTGGCGCATCGCGTACTCCCCGGCATGAGGCAACGACAGCGCGGTGACTTCGTACTGATCGGCTCGGATTGTGCCGAGCGCCAGCGTCCACTCATGGGTGCTTACGACGCGGCCAAGGCCGGGCTCGAAGCAATGGGGCGCCAGATGCGAATGGAGCTCGAAGGAACAGGCATTCGCGCGTCGATCGTGCGACCCGGGCCGACACTGACCGGCATGGGGATGGACACGACGCCGGAGATCATCGGACCGGTCGGGGAATCGTGGAGTAAGTGGGGGTTCGCCCGCCATGGTTACTTTCTGCGCGCCTCGGACATCGCCAATGCCATCGTCGCCGTTGTGTCGGCGCCGCGAGGAGCACACATCGTGCTCGTCGAAGTTCAGCCCGAGGCACCACTGGACAAACTTCCCACTGCGAACTCACAGGAGACGACATGACGCACGGAGTGCAGGAGACGTCGCGAACACTGCCCGAGCCGCCGCGGGTGTCCGGCGGGGATCTCCCGCACGGGCACCTCGAGGAACTGCGAACCGACCCGATAGCGCTCATGCGCCGGGTGCGTGAGGAATGTGGTGACGTCGGCGCCTTTCAACTTGCCGACCGCACAGTGATCTTGCTGTCCGGAGCCGAGGCAAACGAGTTCTTCTTCCGCTCCACCGACGAGGATCTCGACCAACAAGCTGCGTACCCCTTCATGAAGCCGATATTCGGTGAAGGCGTCGTCTTCGATGCCAGCCCGGAGCGGCGTAAGGAGATGCTGCACAACTCGGCTCTGCGCGGCGAACAGATGCGCGGGCACGCCGCCACGATCGGCCGCGAGGTCGAGGCGATGGTCGCGCAGTGGGGAGACGAAGGCGAGATCGATCTGCTCGACTTCTTCGCCGAGCTGACCATCTACACCTCGTCGGCGTGCCTGATCGGCAAGAAGTTCCGCGACGAACTGGACGATAGTTTCGCCAAGCTGTATCACGAGCTCGAACAGGGAACGGATGCATTGGCTTTCGTGGATCCGTACGCGCCGATCGAGAGTTTCCGCCGCCGCGACGAGGCCCGGTTGGCGTTGGTCGCACTGGTACAGGACATCATGAACGGGCGCATCGCGAATCCTCCGCAGGGCAAGGAGGACCGCGACATGTTGGACGTGTTGGTCTCGGTCAAGGACGAGAACGGCGACCTCCGGTTCAGTGCCGACGAGATCACCGGCATCTTCATCTCGATGATGTTCGCCGGCCACCACACGACTTCCGGCACGGCAGCGTGGTCGCTGATCGAGATGCTGCGGCATCCCGACACAATGACGGACGTCGTCGACGAACTCGACAATCTGTACTCCGACGGCGCCGACATCAGTTTTCATGCCCTGCGCCAGATTCCGGTTCTCGAGGCTGTGGTCAAGGAAACCCTTCGACTGCATCCGCCGTTGATCATCCTGTTGCGGGTGGCACGTGGAGATTTCGAAGTGGGCGGCTTCGAGATCCGAGAGGGCCATCTTGTCGCTGCGACGCCCGCGATCTCCAATCGAATCGCCGAGGACTTCCCCCGACCGGACACCTTCGATCCCGGGAGGTACATCGACCCGAATCAAGAGGACATCGTCAACCGCTGGACGTGGATTCCGTTCGGAGCCGGCCGGCATCGCTGCGTCGGTGCTGCATTCGCCCAGATGCAGCTCAAAGCGATCTTCTCGATCCTGCTGCGGGACTTCGAGTTCGAGATGGCGCAGCCGTCGGAGTCCTACCGAAACGACCACAGCAAGATGGTCGTGCAGTTGCAGCAGCCGTGCGCGGTGAGGTACCGGCGCAGAACACGTCCCGGGCGTGAGGGGTGATCATGCACGTCGAAGTCGACCTCGACCTGTGCCAAGGCCATGCGGCGTGTGAGCTCGAGGCACCGGAGATCTTTGTCGTCCCGAAGCGGGGGAAGGTCAGTCTTCTGGACTCGGACCCGCCCGAGTCGCTCCGCGGTGAAGCTGAGATGGCGGTCAGGTACTGCCCGACCGGCGCCCTGAGAATTGTCGACTGATTACAGCGGATTGTCGATTGATTGCAGCGAATTCAAGTACTCGAGGGAGGAAGTTCAGATGACCGGTTTCGACCGCGCAGAGCTCGACGAGATGGTCCAACGCTGGATCGAGGCGAACAAGAAGGCCGAAGCCGCCGGTGATTGGAAACCGTTGGCGGACATGTACACCGAGGACGCCACGTACGGGTGGAACTACGGTCCCAAGCAGGATTTCATGGCGGTGGGGCGCGAGGAGATTCGCGAAGTCGCACTCGGCCTCGAGATGAAGGGCCTCGAAGGCTGGGAGTACCCGTATCAAGACTTTGTGATCGACGAACGTAGCGGAAACGTGATCGGCTTGTGGAAGCAGATTTCCGATGCCAAGCGTGAGGACGGGAGCAACTACTCCGTCTACGGTATCGGCGGTAGTTGGTTCCGCTACGGCGGGGACTTCCAATGGTCCTGGCAGCGTGACTTCTTCGACTTCGGGAACGTGTCGGCACTGTTCATGGAGATGATCGGCAACAACGCTCTCTCGAAGGGGATGCAGGGCCGGATCCAGCGATCGATCTCGGGCGACCCGCTACCGGGCTGGTATCCGGTGGGCACCGCGCCGGTCCCGCTGTGGTGAGTCCGATGACGGTGCGCGATTCCTTCGAGACACTCTCGCAGCGCGACCTTGCCGTGTTGGTGCCCGAGTTGCTCCTGTGCGGGCAGCTGATCGATCGCTCGGGCATGGCGCATCTGATCGTCGAATTCGGACGCGAGGGTATGGCGCAGGTGGCCGTCGAGGAGTGGGAATCGGCCAGCCCCTGGTACACCCGCCGCATGCAGAAGGCTCTCGGATACGAGGGCGACGACGTCGTGACGATCTTCAAAGGGTTACAACTCGACATCGGCGCTCCGCCACAGTTCATGGACTTTCGATACCGGGTCGACGATCCGCTGCACGGTGAATTCTGGCTCGATCATTGCGGAGCACTCATGGACGTCGAGCCGTTGGGCGATGAGTTCGTGACCTCGATGTGTCACGACATCGAGGATCCGACTTTCGATGCGACGGCCATCGCGACCAACCCGCACGCCCAGATCCGGCCGATTCACCGACCACCGCGCAGGCCCGCGGACCGACATCCGCACTGCGCCTGGACCGTTTCCATCGACCCGTCGCACACGCCTCCCGTGATGACCGCGCACACCGAGCAGATCGGACGCACCGCCGCGGTGACGGTCGAGCTGAGCCCGATCGATCACGGTGGGGACGGTAGGGCGGACTACTCGGGTCCGTTGTTGTCCGACCTGAGATTTTCCGACTTCTCGCGATCGGCCTTGGTTCGTATCGCAGAGGAGATCTGCGTGCAGCATCATCTGTTGGCGTTGGGCTTTCTGGCAGCGGTTCGCCGCCGTGCCGACGAAGACAAGGCGCGCGAGATCACGCGAAAGCAATTGACCGGAATCGCGGGAGTTGCGGCACAGCGTATTCGAGATGCGCTCGGGCTTCCTTCGACTCTGGAATCGTTGGCATTGGTCCTGTCCGTGCATCCCTTGCTGAATCCGAAGCAGTATGTGGAGAGTGAGATCCGACCGGACGGCGGTGCTCTGGAGCTGTGGATCTCGCGAGACGCTCTTGTCGACCGCGACGGCGGTTGGCCGACCTTGCTCGGCAGCGAGCACCTCGATCCCCTCCAGGCTTTGGTCCGCGGCGTGAATCCGCACTTCACCGTGAGAGTGGTGGCCGAAGATGCCGCGGGGCTCCTTCTGGCCGTCGACATCACCGAAGCTCCCGCTCCGGAATGCGTCGAAGTCGCCATTACGAAGGTCAGTACCGGCGCGGCATTCGTATTCGAAGATCGCGGAATCCCTTTGCCTCTCTTCGTCGTCTGACCGGCCGAACCCGAAGGACTCAACCTATGGCGTACACGTTTGCAGACCTGTTCGAGCATTCCGTCGATGTGATGCCCGATCGCCTCTCGCTGATCGTTTCCGGCGAGGAGGTGACATACCGTGAGCTCGACGAGCGGGCCAACCGATTGGCGCATTACTTCCAGTCCGTCGGGTTGGGTGTCGGTTCGCACATCGGTATTCAACTGCACAACTCGATCGAGGCGATGGTTGCTGTCCTCGCGGCCTTCAAGATCCGCGGCGTTCCCGTCACGGTGAACTACCGCTACACGAGCGACGAATTGGTTTACCTGTACGAGAATGCGGATCTCACGGCGTTGGTTTTCCATCGTGGTTTCGCTGAGCGGGTCGCCGAGGCGTTGGTGTCCGCGCCGCGGGTCAAGTACGTGATCGAGGCGGCGGACGAACTCGCTCTCGGGAACGAACCGTCGATTCCGGGGGCAGTGGCGTACGAGGATGCGCTCGGCAACCAATCCCCGCTGCGCGTAGGTGAACATGCTTTTCCCGAGCGTTCCGGCGATGACGTCTACGTTCTCTACACCGGCGGAACAACCGGACGACCGAAAGGCGTCGTCTGGCGGCAGGAAGACATCTGGCGCGTGTTGGCCGGCGGTTACGACTTCTATTCGGGTGAGCCGATCGCCGACGAGTACCAGCAGTCGCGCGGTGGCGCCGCGGCAGCCGAACCGATGCGGTGGTGCATGCTTCCACCGCTGATCCACACCTCGGCACTGATGCCGACGTTCAACGCTCTGTTCTCCGGAAACACTGTCATCTTCGAACCGAAGTTCGATGCGGCACAGGTCTGGAAAGTCGTCGCCGAATATCGCCCGCAGGTCATGGTCATCACCGGCGACGCCATGGGCCGTCCACTGGTCGAAGCCCATCACGAATTGCAACCGGATGCGTCGAGCCTGGCCGTGCTCGCCTCCGGCGCTGCGCTCTTCTCCGGATCGGTCAAAGACGCGTTCTTCGACGTCTTTCCGAATCTGATGATCTCCGATTCGGTTGGATCGTCCGAAACAGGCTTCGGCGGAATCGGATTCGCAACCAAAGGGCTCGAGCAGCGTGGCGGACCCAAAGTGGGCGCCAACAGATTCACGGTCGTCGTCGACGACGACAACCGTGTGTTGGAGCCGGGTTCGGGGGCCGAAGGATGGTTGGCGAAACTCGGCAACGTCCCACTGGGCTACTACAACGATCCGGTGAAGTCGGCGGAGATATTCCGAGAGGTGAACGGCGCGCGGGCAGTGGTGACCGGAGACCGAGCGCGGATCGAGGACGACGGCTCGGTCACTCTCCTCGGCCGGGGAAACATGGTGGTCAACACCGGCGGTGAGAAAGTCTTCGTGGAAGAGGTCGAAGCCGTGGTGAAGGCCCATCCCGACATCTACGACGCAACAGTGATCGGCATTGCCGACGAGCGGTGGGGCAATCGGGTGGCGGCGGTGCTCCGCGTCCGCGATGGTGTGGAACCGGATTTCGATTCCATCGAAAAACACACCCGCACTCAGCTTGCCGGCTACAAGATTCCGCGTTCCTTCTGGATCGCCGACGAGGTCGTTCGAGCGCCGAGCGGCAAGCCGGACTACCGCTGGGCCAAGGAGTTCTCACAGAACAGCGACCCGGTCCACCGGATCGAATAGCGCTCACACGCAACACCCGGCACCCGGCACCCATCCGTAAAGGAGCATCTGCAATGCCTGAGATCGACCTTCCCGACGGGTTCGACGTGACCGACCCGCATCTGTACGGCGAGCGCGTCCCGCTTGCCGAGTTCGCCGAACTACGACGATGCGCTCCGGTCTGGTGGAACGCCCAGGAACCGGGTACCGGCGGATTTCACGACGGTGGTTGTTGGGTTGTCTCCCGCCACGCAGACGTCCGCGACGTCTCGTTGCGCAGCGAGGAGTTCTCGAGCAACGTCAACGGCTGCATTCCGCGGCATGAAGACAACATCTCGGCGGAGGAGTTGGAGGCGACAAAACACGTCCTCATCAACAAGGACGCCCCTGAGCACACACAGCTGCGCAAGTTGGTGGCGCGCTTGTTCACTCCGCGGTCGGTGGAAGCGATGCGGGCCGGGCTGGAAGCGCGGGCAGAAGACATAGCGTCGGCTGCCGTGGCGGAAGGTAGCGGTGATTTTGTCAGCCAGGTCGCCAGCGAGTTACCGATGCAGGCGATCTCGGATCTGATCGGTGTACCGCAGGACGGGCGCCGTCAGCTGTACGAATGGTCGAATCAGATGACGGGATACGACGACGAGTCGCTCGCCGGCGAGTCTCGGATGGCGTCGGCGCAGATCCTGGGCTACGCCTATCAACTGGCCGAGGCGAGACGGGAGGAACCGCTCGACGACATCATCTCGCGCTTGGTGCATGCCGACATCGACGGACAGAAACTCACCCCGGAACAGTTCGGTTTCTTCGTCATCATGTTGGCTGTCGCAGGCAACGAAACGACGCGCAACGCAACGACACTCGGCATGATGGCATTTCTCGAGCATCCGGATCAGTGGGAACTGTACAAGCGTGAGCGTCCGCGCACCGCCGCGGACGAGATCATCCGCTGGGCTTCGCCACTGACGTCGATGCAACGAACAGCAGTGGTGGACACACAGATTGCCGGCACGGCGATTGCGAAGGGGCAGCGTGTCGTACTGCTCTACGGCTCGGCGAACTTCGACGAAACCGTCTTCGAGAACCCCGACGTCTTCGACATCACCCGAGACCCGAACCCGCACCTCGCGTTCGGAGGAACCGGACCGCACTACTGCGTCGGCGCCAACCTGGCCAGAATGGAGGTCGATCTGATCTTCGGCAAGATCGCCGATCACATGCCCGACATCAGCAAGCTCGGCGATCCGAGCAGGCTCTCGTCCGGTTGGCTCAACGGGATCAAGGAATTCAAGGTCGACTACGGCAACTCCACGTCATGTCCTTCGGGGCATTGACGTGTACAGCGGAAGAGTTGCACTTGCGGGCCCGATGCGCGAACTCGGCCAGTTCTACCGGATGGGCGCCGATGTCGCAGTGGGCTTGTTCCGCACCCGCTTTCAGGTGCAGGAGTTTCTCGAGCAGAGTTGGATGATCGCCCGGGTGTCGATCGTGCCGACAGTGTTGGTAGCCGTGCCGTTCACGGTCCTGGTGAGTTTCACCCTCAACATCCTTCTCCGCGAGATCGGTGCCGCCGACCTCAGCGGCGCCGGGGCCGCGCTCGGTGCCGTGACTCAGGTCGGTCCGGTGGTGACGGTGCTGATCGTGGCAGGTGCGGGCGCGACAGCCATCGCCGCCGATCTGGGATCGAGAACGATTCGTGAAGAGATCGACGCCATGGAGGTGCTCGGGATCGATCCGATCAATCGGTTGGTGATTCCGCGGGTGGTCGCGTCGACCGTGGTGGCTTTGCTGCTCAACGGACTCGTCTGCGTCATCGGCATCGCCGGCGGTTACGCCTTCTCGGTGTTTCTCCAGGGCGTGAACCCTGGCGCCTTCGTCGAGGGAATCACGTTGCTGACCGGCCTGCCCGAGGTGGCGTTGTCGATGGTCAAAGCTGCACTGTTCGGGATGCTGGCGGGATTGGTGGCCTGCTATCGCGGACTGTCGGTACGGGGTGGGCCGAAAGGCGTGGGGGAGGCCGTCAACGAAACGGTGGTGTACGCGTTCATGGCGTTGTTCGTCGTCAACACCATCGTCACCGCGGTCGGCATCCGATTGACGGCGGGGTGATCGAGGTGACGCTGTCGGATTCGCTGGCACAAATCGGCAAGTTCGGACGCACGCGGGCGCGGGTGGCTCGAACGTCACGCTCGATCGACGACGTCGGGCGACAAGCTGTCTTCTTCGCGCGCGCCATCGCTCACATCCCGTGGGCAATTCGCAAACACCCGAAAGAAGTGTTGAGGCTGGTAGCCGAGATCAGCATGGGCACCGGAGCTTTGGCAGTGATCGGCGGCACGGTTGCGGTCGTAGGATTTCTGACTCTAGCCTCGGGCGGCACCATTGCGATCCAAGGCTTCAGCTCACTGGGAAATATCGGAGTCGAAGCGCTCACCGGATTCTTCTCCGCCTTCATCAACGTTCGTATCGCTGCGCCGGTCATCGCGGGAATCGGCCTGTCGGCCACGATCGGAGCAGGTTCGACCGCGCAGATCGGTGCCATGCGCATCAGTGAGGAAATCGACGCCCTCGAATCGATGGCGATCAGTTCGGTCCCGTACGTCGTCAGCACCCGCGTCACCGCAGGGATGATCGCGATCTTGCCGCTGTACTCACTGGCGCTCGTAGGATCATTTCTGGCCGGACGATTCACCACGGTCGTGCTGTTCGGTCAGTCCTCCGGTCTTTACGACCACTATTTCACGACGTTCCTCGATCCGGTCGACGTCGCATGGTCCTTCGTTCAAGTGCTCGTGATGGCACTACTGGTGATGCTGATCCACACGTACTACGGATACAACGCGTCCGGGGGACCGTCGGGCGTGGGAACTGCAGTGGGCCGCGGGGTTCGGCTCTCGCTGATCTGCGTCGTGGCGGTGACCCTGCTCGTCTCACTCGCGCTCTACGGCGGTTCCGGCAACTTCAATCTGTCCGGTTAGGGGGACTGCGTGCACAGATACGGCTACAAGTTGGCTGCTCTGGGCTTGGCTGCGGCGATCGTCGGGGTCATCGCTTTGTCGGTCGCGTCTTTCAACCAGGTGTTTGTCGCTCGCGTCCCGATCACGGTGATCGCGGAGCGCGCGGGGCTCGTGATGGATCCGGGCGCACGGGTGAAGATGGCCGGGGTGACCGTGGGCTCGGTGGAGTCCATCACGCCGACTGACGACGCCACCGCACAACTGTCGTTGTCGATCGATCCCGAAGCGCTCGAATCTATTCCGTCAAACGTGGATGTGGCGATCACGTCGAACACGGCCTTCGGCGCGAAGTTCGTCAGCCTGTCCTCGCCGGAGCAGCCGAGTAGTGCGCGACTTGCCGCCGGAGCGACGATCGACGCATCCCGGGTGACCGTCGAGCTGAACACGGTGTTCGAGAAACTCACCACCGTGCTCCGGACGGTGGACCCGGGCAAACTCGATTCGACATTGGGTGCCCTCTCGACTGCTCTGCAAGGACGCGGCGAACGGCTCGGGGTCGCACTCGAACAAGCAGATTCCTCCTTGCTCGAATTCAACACTGCACGTGAGGCTCTCGATCATGTGTTGACGGATTTACCAGCCGTCACACAGACCTACCGCGACGCTGTTCTCGACTTGATGGACACCCTCGACTCGCTCACGACGACGGGAACCACTGTTCTCGACGAGCAGCAGAATCTTGATCTCCTCTTGCTCAACGTGATCGGGGTCGCCCGCACCGGAGAAGATGTACTGGGAGCCAACGCCGACGGTATCGACACCGTTCTGTCGTTACTGCGGCCGACCACCGCACTGCTCGAGGAATACTCCCCGGTGATTCCCTGCATGTTCCACGGACTGCAGGAGAGCAAGAAGATCGGCGACGGCGCCTACAACGGACAACCAGGAATCAAGATGTCGATCGGTCTGATCGCCGGAACCGAACCGTACCGATATCCCGACGACCTTCCGAAGGTCGCGGCAACAGGTGGCCCGCAGTGTATGGGTCTTCCACTGCGCGACCCGAACGTCAATGCTCCGTACCTGGTGACCGATACCGGGGTGAATCCGTTTGCGCCCGAGCGTCAGCCGAATGGTGGGCAACCGATGAACACGGTCCCGGATCTGATGAGCTACCTGTTCGGGACGGAGATCCGATGAAAGTTCGTGGGTACACCGTCAAGTTCGGAATTTTTGTTCTGGTGATGATCCTCGTCAACGCCGGGCTGATCCTCGTGTTCGGCCAGATGCGAGGTGGCGACGCGAGGTCGTACTCGGCGGAGTTCGTCAACGCCTCCGGGCTCAGAGCCGGCGACAAGGTGCGCATTGCGGGTGTGCCGGTCGGTTCTGTCGGCTCCGTCGAATTCGGTGGGAATCACCGTGCCCACGTGAGTTTCAGTGTGGATACGGGTGACACCGTGACTGTATCGACCAGAGCCGCTGTTCGATATCAGGATCTGGTGGGTAATCGATACCTCGAACTGCTCGACGATCCGGGGATCGCGGAACCGCAGCCACAGGGCGAGAGCATTCCCGTCGATCGCACCGCACCGGCACTCGACCTCGATGCGCTACTCGGTGGTTTCAAGCCGCTGTTTCAAGCCCTGGACCCGGAGCAGGTCAACGCGTTGTCGATGTCCTTGCTCGAGGTGTTTCAAGGCCAGTCCGGAACTGTGGCATCGGTGCTGGCGCACACCGGATCGATCACGAACACTCTCGCAGACCGCGACCAACTGATCGGTCGAGTGATCGGCAACCTCGACGGTGTGCTCAGTGAATTGCGCAGCCGCGGTGGTCAGTTCAGTGACACTCTCGATCACCTACAACAGCTGGTCAGCGGGCTCGCAGCGGACAGGGAGATGATCGGGACTGCCGTCGAGAGTGTGAACACCGCATCAGGCACCTTCGCCGATCTCCTCGCCGGAGTTCGCCCGGACATCGCGGGAAACCTGTCGAAGCTGGACGCAAGCCTGAATCCGCTGATCGAGCAACAGAGTGAGCTCGATCGGATTCTCGCGTCCATGCCCTCGAACTACAAGCAGCTGATCCGAGTCGGCTCGTACGGGTCGTTCTTCAACTTCTATCTGTGCGGAATCGCACTGAAGGTCGACGGTGCCGACGGTACGCCGCTCACTGTCGACCTGGTGGATCAGACGACCGGAAGGTGCGCACCACGATGAGAGAGATGGCACAGAGCCAGGCCGTACGCGTGGGGGTCGTGGGATTGGTCGTCACGGCCGCCGTCGTATTGGCATCGCTCCAGTATCAGAATCTGCAGTTCCTGAAATCGGGTGTCGGGTACAGCGCGGTGTTCGCCGACGCCAGCGGTCTCGCGCCGGGAGACGAAGTCAACGCCGCCGGAGTGAAGATCGGAACGGTGGACCGGATCGAGGTCGAGCACGGACTCGCCCGCGTGGATTTCACACTGGAAGGCTCGATCGGTTTGGGAGAGAGCACGTCGGCAGCCGTCACCACGATGTCGTTGCTCGGCAAGCGAGCGGTATCGCTCGATCTGGACGGTCCGGGAAGGATCGCGGTCGGCGGCGAGATCCCGGTCGAGCGAACAAGATCGGCGTACTCGCTGCCCGACGTGCTCGGTGACCTCACCACGACGGTCGAGGACATCGATCTCGACCAGCTCTCCGAATCGCTCGACGCAGTGGGGCAGGTGATGTCCGACAGTGCGCCGAACCTGAGGCCGGCGCTGGACGGTGTCGCACGGATCTCCGACAGCGTCAATAGACGCGACGACATGTTGCGCACCTTGCTGTCCGATGCAAACGACGTCGCCGGGACGCTGGCCGAGCGTGGACCACAGGTCAACGCGCTACTCGTCGACGGCAACGCCTTGTTGGGAGAACTGGATCGGCGACAGGCGGCGCTGGGGGAAGTGATCACGAACATCTCGGCGTTGTCGACCCAGCTGAGCGGACTCGTCCACGACAACGAGGCGCAATTGCAACCGGTCCTCGGCAAACTCGACACGGTTGTCGGCATTCTGCAGAACAACAAGGACAACCTTTCTCAGGGAATCGACGGTCTCGGTACGTACGTGGGCACGCTCGGCGACACCGTGGCCAGCGGTCCCTTCTATTACGCCTACGTCCAGAACCTGGTACCGGCGCAATACACCCAACCGTTGATCAACGCGATGTTCGGGCTACCCCCTGCGCCGCTACCGATTCCGGAGGTTCGATGATGGGTGCCTTACGAGTTCGCAAACCGGTGAACTGGCGTCGAATCGCCGTCGTCGGTGGAAGCGTCGTCGGCGCGGCGATCGTCGTCTTGTCGGGATACCTTGTGGTGCAACATCTGCGCTACTACAACGTGACCGCCTACTTCACCTCGACGACCGGCCTGTATGTCGGTGACGACGTTCGTGTCGTGGGAGTCGACGTCGGCCGCGTCACCGAGATCGCCCCACAGGGAGATCGAATGCGCGTCGAACTGAAATTGGCGCGCGAGGTTCCCGTCGCCGAGGACGCGAAAGCGGTGATCGTTGCCCAGTCGCTGGTCTCGGCCCGCTTCGTGCAGTTGACGCCGGCGGTGACGGACGGCGCCGACGCACTGAATGACGGTGCGGAGATCGGGCTCGACCGAACAGCCGTCCCGGTCGAGTGGGACCAGATCAAGGAACAGCTGGGCCGGGCTGCCGATGCTTTGGGTCCCGACGGGGACGATCGCGGTCCCGCCGCCAACTTCCTCGACGGTGCCGGATCCGCACTGGCCGGCAACGGGGAAGCGCTGGGGCGCTCGGTGACCGAACTCTCGGAGGCTATGAGCACACTCGACGAAGGCGGAGTCGATCTGTTCGGCACCATCCGCGGCCTGCAGACCTTCACGACCGCACTCGCCGCAAGCGACGAACAGATCGTTCAGTTCCAAGGACGACTGGCAAATGTCTCGAGTGTGCTCGCCGAGAGCCGGACGCAATTGGCTCCGGCTCTCGCCGATCTGGACGCCGCCGTCGTCGACGTACAGCGGTTTGTCGAACAGAACCGAACCGGCTTGACGGAGCAGATCGCGAAGTTGGCCGACGTGTCCCAGGTATTGGTCGACAAGCGCGCAGGTCTCGAGAAGGTACTGCATCTGGCTCCGACAGCGTTGTCGAACTACTACAACGTCTACCGGCCGGCCCAAGGAGCGATGGTGGGTGTGCCCGCATTCCAGAACGTCGGCAACCCGATCGACTTGATCTGCGGCGGAATCGCCGGCCTGGCCAACGACACCTCGAAGAAGGGCGCGGATTTGTGCATCGAATACCTCGGCCCGTTGCTCAACACGATCAAGGCGAACTACCCGGACCTGAGCATCAACCCGACCCGGGCGCTCGGCGCTCTTCCGGACCAACTGGTGTACAGCGAGCCTGATCTGGAACCGACTGGCGCCTTGAGTTTTCCGACGGTACCGGTGGCGTCTGATCTGACCGGCTTGCTCATGCCGTCGACAGGATCACGATGACTGGCCGCCGGTGGGGAACAGTGTGTGTGGCGGCGAGCGCCGTGCTCGTTCTGACGGGTTGTCAATGGAGCGGGCTGAATTCGGTGTCGCTGCCGGGCGCGGCCGGCCGCGGTGAGGGAAGTTTCTCGGTCGTGATCGAGATGCCGGACGTCACGTCGATCAGTCCCAACTCTCCGGTCATGGTCAACGACGTGACAGTCGGAAGTATCAGTGCGATCGAGACCGACAACTGGCACGCCCGGGTGACGGTTGCGCTCGACGGTTCGGTGTCGCTGCCCGCCAACGCGACTGCCAAGATCGGCCAAACCAGTCTGCTCGGATCCAAACACGTCGCGCTCGCGCCGCCCACCGAGGTGGCGCCGGAAGGGCGGTTGTCGGAGGGATCCGTGATTCCCCTTGCATCGGCCAGTGTCTATCCCACCACCGAGGAAGCGTTGACGGCACTGTCCTTGGTGCTCAACGGCGGTGGGCTGGCCCAGATTCACAGCATCACCACGGAACTGAACACCGCTCTCGGCGGGCGGACCGATGCGGCGCGCGACCTGCTGAGCCAGATGGACAGCGTGACCGAGACACTCGACCGTCAACGCGAGGCGATAGTCACGACCATGGAGAATCTCGACGTGTTCGCCGGCGAGATCACGGCTCAGCGAGACGTTCTCGGTGAGGCGTTGGAGACCCTTGATCCGGCCTTGGCGGAACTGAGCGCCCAACGCGTCGACCTGACCACCGCCCTCGATGCGGTCGGCAGGTTCGGGGACGTCGGGACCGATCTGGTCGACCGGACCCGCGACGATTTGAAAGCCAATTTGAGCGCCTTGGAATCGACGCTGCAGAAGGTGGTCGAAACAGGACCGGACCTGATCAACAATTTGGGCAATCTGAGTACCTTCCCCTTCCCTCAGACGACCATCGACGACGGAATGCGCGGCGATTACACCAATTTGTGGGCGCTGATCGACCTCACGAGTAATCGCCTCCAGTCGGGCCTCGGCTTCGGTACTCCGTTCGGGGCGCCGCAAACTCCGGTGGAGAACGGAATACTGGTCGATCCTTTGACCGCGCCTCTGGGTACCGGGCGGGCCGCCCCAAGTGACACCGGGCGGGCCGCCCCAAGTGGTACAGGGCGGACCGACCCAAGTAGCACAGGGCGGACCGCCCAGGACGGTGGACGATGATTCTCACGAAGTTGGTGCGAAGGCAATTGACGATCTTCGCGATCCTGGCGGTGATAGGCATGAGCGCAGCGGCTATCTCGTACCTGAGAGTTCCGACCATGCTCGGCATCGGGCGCTATTCGGTGACAGTCGAACTGCCCGACGCCGGCGGCCTGTATCGGAACGCGAACGTGACCTATCGCGGCGACACCGTCGGTCAGGTCAGGTCGGTGCGTCTCTCTCCGGGAGTGGTACGCGCCGAATTATCTTTGGAGAGTGCGGTTCCCGTTCCCTCCAGCGGACTCACAGTAGCGGTGCGAAGCGTGTCGGCAATCGGTGAGCAATACGTCGACATGCAGCCGAGCACCGCGGACGGACCCTTTCTGGCCGACGGAGACGTGATCGGCCCCGACGCTGTCACGATCCCGACCGAGATCGGACCGGTCCTCGATCAGGCGCAGGCGATGCTCGCATCCGTACCGCAGGACAAGTTGCGATCGGTGATCGACGAGTCCGCGGCAGCTTTCGGAGGCAGGGGAGAGGATCTGGCTCGTCTGCTGGATTCGACCACTTCGTTCGTCGATCAGATGTCCGCTGCCACAACGCCGGCTACGACGCTCGTACAGCAGTTGGATCCGCTCCTGCAGACACAGGTGGTGACGGGCGATCAGATTCGCCAGTGGGCGTCCAGTGTCGCTCAGCTCAGTGGACAGTTGGAGGTCGCCGACGGCTCCGTGCGCAATATCCTCGAGACCGGACCGGGCTTCGCGACTGAAGCCGACCTGCTGTTTCAAGGCCTCAAACCCACTTTGCCTGTGCTGCTTGCCAATTTCACCAGCACCGCTCAGGTGGCTTTGACGTACAACGCCGGGTTGGAACAGGTGCTCGTCATCTTGCCGCCACTGGTCGCGGCACAGGAAACCGTCGTACAACGCGGGCAGGTGGACGGCGCCGCGAACGTCAACTTCCATCTCCAAGCGCAGGACCCTGCGGCGTGCTCGACCGGTTACCTTCCTGCCGATCAGCGACGGGACCCGACCCAGACGAGTGTGCCGGACACCCCGGCTGATCTGTACTGCAAAGTGCCACAGAACTCGGTCTTCGCCGTTCGTGGATCTCGGAACATTCCCTGCATGGAGGTACCGGGCAAACGAGCACCGAGCCCGGAGATCTGCCGGAGCCCCGAAGCGTACGTGCCGTCGGGGACCAATGCGCCCGGCGAGTTGTACACCGGGCCTGACGGAGTCGACTATCAACACACGGAGTTGGCTCCGGCTGACTCCGGTCCGGGGGAGGGGGAGCCGTGGCAACAGTTGCTGACGCCGACGAATCGCTGAGAGGTGAGGTGCTGGATCCGGTCCGAGGGAAGCGCGGTGTACTCACTGCCCTGGTCTGGATTGCACTCGCGGCTCTGAGCGTCGTTGTCGTCTTCGGTTGTCTGGCAGTTCGATCGGACCGCGTGCGAGAGTCCCAGCGTCAAGGGTTCGTCGACGGTGCTGTCGCAGGAACCCTTGCTCTGATCGACGTTCACTCTGCCACGCTCGACGAGGATCTCGCGGAGCTGAAGTCGCTGACTACGGGAACTTTTGCAGACGAACTGAAGTCCGGTGAATCTGCGTTCGTCGCATCGATCCGTGATTTCGCCGTCGATTCCGACGGTCATGTCGACACCGCCGCCCTGGCATCGGAATCCGGAACCTCGGGGGTGGTACTGATCGCGGCATCGGCTCAGGTCGGCAATTCGGCGGGAGAGTCTTCGGCGCGAACCTACCGTCTTCGCGTCGGTGTCGAAGAGGTCGACGGTCGGGTACTGATGTCGAGTGTGGAGTTCGTCCCGTGAAGCGCGTGGTCTTGGCGTTTGCAGCGCTGATCTTGGTGGGAGCCGGCGGGACTCTGCTCTGGAGTCACCACCGTTCGGCAGCCGCTGAAACCGCACGTGTCGAGGTGATCGGTGTGGCGCCGATGCTCGTCGAGAATCTCTTGACCTACAACAGCGACACGGTGGACGAGGATCTTGCACATGCTGCCGAGGGCGCAAGTGGAACATTTCAGGACCGCTTCGCCGAATTCGGATCGAAAACCGTTGCACCCCAGTCGAAGGAGCAAGGAATCAGCACGAAGGCGCGAGTAGTCGACGTCGGAGTGCTCTCCGCTGCTGCAGACCGAGCAGAATTGCTCCTGTTCGTCGATCAGATCACGACGAGTATCGCGCGGCCGGCACCAGCGTCGACGTCGAGCCGAGTCGAGGTGACACTCGATCGAGTCGACGGCACATGGCTGGTGAGTGCCATGACCCCCGTCTAGTGAAGGTTGTCGCGGCCCGCCATGATCAGCCTGGCAGTGACTTCGAGCCGGTCTGCGATCTGCGAATAGGACTCGTAACCCATGCCGGCTCGGACAAGCGCTCCGGACCAGGAGATTTCGAGTGCTTCGAGTACGTCGGGATCGTATGACGGCCCCAGCGCCTCGATGAGCCGCTCGCGGATGTTCTTGCCGATACGTCCCCGAAGGTGTTCGACGTCGGGATCATTGCCCATCATCGCCGTGGTCACGGCCGCGGCCAGCTCCGGTTCGTCGGAAACGAGGAGTGCGACGCTTCGAAGGACCGAGCAGACCTGCGCTTCTCGTTCCGCCTCGGGGGAGGGCTCGTGCGGTACCGCGTCGAGTCGGCGCCAGAACAGTTCTGCCACAAGGTGACTCTTGGACGAAAAATAGGTGTACGCCGTGGCTGCGGCGACACCGGCTTCCGCTGCCACCATTCGCACAGTCAGATCGGCAAACCCTTTGTCGCGCAGGACCGTGATCGCTGCCGCGGTCAATCGATCGACGGTTTCGGCTTGCTGCTGTGTGAGCCGTCGACGAGTGGACTCGAACTTGGTCTTACCAGACATGTGTCCAGACACTACGGGATCAGACCCATGCGAGCAAAGTGTGCGCTATCGCCGCTCATTCTCGCTCCCCGCTCGGTGTCATGTCTCGCTCCCGCTCGGTGTCATGTCTCGCTCCCGCTCGGCGTCATGTCTCGCTCCCGCTCGGCGTCATGTCTCGCTCCCGCTCGGTGGGACAGAATTTCGATCCCCCGCGATCGCTAAGTCCATGTGTTAGAACGATTTCTAGAACACGTTCGGAAATGTGCCCAGGATCGGAGAGGCTGATTATGACGAAGTGGGACGAGACATGCGACGTACTCGCTGTGGGATCGGGCGGCGGACTCGCCGGCGCGTACACGGCAGCACGCGAAGGCCTCGACGTCATTGTGATCGAAGCGACCGACAAGTACGGCGGAACAACGGCGTACTCGGGCGGCGGCGGAATGTGGTTCCCGTGCAACGCCGTTCTTCGCCGGGGTGGGGACGACGACACCATCGAAGATGCGCTGGAGTACTACCGTTCGGTGGTGGGTGATCGGACACCTGCCAACGTCCAGGAGGCATACGTTCGAGGCGGCGCCGGGTTGATCGACTATCTCGAAGAGGACTCGAATTTCGAGTTCCAGATACTGCCGTGGCCCGACTACTTCGGGGAAAAACCCAAGGCTCGCGCGAGCGGTCGACACATCGTTCCCAAACCGATGAACGCTAAGAAGCTTGGTGTGCTTCGTGATTCACTTCGATCGCCGCTCGCGACGGAGCGGTTGGGAGAAGAGTTGCCGGCGTACCTCGTCGGCGGGCAGTCGTTGATCGGTCGATTCTTGCTGGCACTTTCGACATTCGCCAACGCCGCCATGCACCTGAACACCACTCTCGAAGAATTGGTCGTCGAGGACGGATCGGTCGTCGGCGCGGTCGTCGAACAAGGTGGTCGGCGTCGAACCATCCGAGCCCGCAGAGGAGTGATTCTGGCCGCGGGCGGATTCGAACAGAACGAGACCCTGCGTGCCGAATTCGGTGTTCCCGGCTCTGCGCTCGACACGATGGGTTGTCCCGGCAATCTCGGCAAGGCGCATCAGGCGGCTATCGCCGTGGGCGCCGATACCGACCTCATGGGGGAGGCCTGGTGGTCGCCGGGGCTCACCCATCCGGATGGCCGCTCCGCGTTTGCGCTGTGGTTCACCGGCGGAATCTTCGTGGACGACAACGGTCGTCGATTCGTCAACGAGTCTGCGCCGTACGACCGCTTGGGTCGCTCCGTCATAGAACACATGCGGGCACGAAAAGTAACCACACCGTATTGGATGATCTACGACAACAGGGAAGGTGCAGTGCCGCCGGTGAAGGCGCCCAACGTGCCCATGGCGCAGACGCAGCAGTATGTGGATGCTGGGTTGTGGAAGAGTGCCCAGACGCTCGAAGACCTCGCCGCCCAGATCGATGTTCCCGCAGCGGAACTGGTGCAGACCGTGAAGCGATTCAACGAGTCTGCGGCGACCGGCGTCGACACGGACTTCGGCCGAGGAGACACTGCGTACGACCGTGCCTTTTCGGAGGGGGCTTCACCGCTCGTACCGATCGACCAAGGACCGTTTCACGCTGCCGCTTTCGGTATCTCCGACCTCGGGACCAAAGGTGGTCTACGTACCGACGCAACCGGGCGGGTGCTCAAAGCCGACGGTACGGCGATTGCCGGATTGTACGCGGCGGGCAACACGATGGCAGCGGCCAGCGGGACTACGTATCCCGGCGGTGGAAACCCGATCGGAGCGAGCATGCTGTTCAGTCACCTGGCTGCACTCGACCTCACGAAGCCGCCGTCGTAAGGATCAGACCGCTGGTGTCGGGAAAGGGGTCAGGCCTTGCCGAGTCCGGCGGCGATTCCCTTGTCCAGTTGGCTGAGCATTGCAGTCCCCAAGGACGAAAGCTGGGCGACCTGGCGATCATCGAGGCCCTCGAAGAGGAGACCTTGAACCGAGGCGACGTGTGGCGGCGCGGCCGCGACGACCTTTGTCATTCCTTCGTCGGTGAGTACTGCGTTGGAGCCGCGGCTGCCGCGAATGACTTCCCGTTTCACCCAGCCGGCTTTCTCCATCTTCGTGACGACGTGCGAGAGGCGGGACAGGGAAGCGTTCGCGCGCTGGGCCAGTACCGACAACTGGAGCTTGTGGTCGGGGGCGTCCGAGAGTGCGGCGAGCACGAAATATTCGAAGTGGGTGAGTGCCGAATCGCGTTGCAGTTGAGTGTCGAGTGCGGCAGGCAACCGTGTCACGAGAGCGATCAGTGTCAGCCAGGCTTCCTGCTGCTCGGCTGTGAGCCACTTCGTCTGAGACTGCGCGTCGGGCTGCGCGGTCGGTTCACTCATCGGTGACTTCTCCTTCGGGTCGAGCATTCTTCGTGCACGGAGCGTGCTGGTGTACAGCGTCTCAGACGCATGTCCAGAAGAATATTGCGGGGAATAGTTGCGGGACGCAAGTGTTGAGTCCTATATTAAGTTGAACCTTCAACTTAACGACGAATGTCTATCCCGAGGAGCCCATATGTCCACCACAACCATGCCTGCGCTGTATCTCAGCCACGGTGCTCCGCCGCTGGTGGACAGCGCGTTGTGGGTCGACCAATTGGGGGCGTGGGCCGGCGATCTTCCGCGGCCGACGGCAATCCTCGTCGTCTCGGCGCACTGGGAATCAGCACCGCTGACGATCGGTTCGACGACCACGGGCACCCCGCTCATCTACGACTTCGGTGGTTTTCCCGAGAGGTTCTACCGCGCGAAGTACAACTCTCCCGGCGCTCCGGAACTCGCCGCTCAGGTCGCCGCGTTGATGCCGGACAACGAACGAGTGGTTCAGCAGCCGAATCGAGGACTGGATCACGGTGCCTACGTGCCGCTCACGGTGATGTACCCGGACGCAGACATCCCGGTACTGCAAATTTCGCTGCCAACCCTCGATCCCGAGCGTTTGCTCCATCTCGGAGAACGCCTACGGCCACTCCGTGAGCAAGGTGTGCTGATCGTGGGATCCGGATTCACCACGCACGGGCTGCCGTTCCTGCGCGATCCGTCACCGGAGGCGCAGGCCCCGGGATGGTCGGCGGAATTCGACGCGTGGGCAGGGGAGAGGTTCGCTGCCGGAGACGTCGATTCGTTGATCGACTTCCGCGCCCAAGCTCCCGGGATGCCGTACGCGCATCCGACCATCGAGCACTTCGCCCCTTTGTTCGTCACGCTCGGTGCGTCGTCCGATCCGGAGCAGGTGCCCACCCAGGTGATCGACGGATTCTGGATGGGACTTGCGAAGCGCTCGATTCAGGTCGCCTAGAGAATCAGGTTGCTCAGAGAATCATTTCGCCCAGGTGAGTCAGCTTCGATTGCGAAGGAACTCGAGTGCCTGGTCGCCGTGCGTGTTGGCGCGAAGTTCACTCGAGATGACTTTGAGAACGGTGCGGTCGGTGTCGATCACGAAGGTCGAGCGTTTGACCGGAGCCAGCTTGCCCAGGAGTCCGCGCTTGACGCCGAACTGTTCGGCTACCTTGCCGTCGGTGTCGGCGAGCAGGGGGTAGTCGAAGGATTGTGCGGTGGCAAAGGTGGACTGAGCTTCGACCGTATCGGTGCTGATACCTGCCCGCGAAGCGCCCACCGCGGCGAATTCGCTGCCCAGGTCACGGAAGTGGCACGCCTCGGCGGTGCACACCGGCGTCGAGGCTGCCGGGTAGAAGAAGAGGACCAAGGGGCCGTTCGCGAGCAGGCTCGTCAGCGAGCGCGGAGTTCCGTCCTGGTCGGGCAGCGAGAAATCGGGGGCGAGTTGGCCTGGTTTCATTCGGCCGAGGTTACCCGCGCACGACGACCGTGTGGGGGAGCCTGGGATGATGGAGGCATGCACGGCGAGCCCACCTCCATGTCCGCACGGTCGTCCGACACCGCGATCGTCGGTGACGCGTCCGATTCCACCACCACTCGGGAGCAGTTCCGTGCCCTCGCAGCTGAGCACCGGGTCGTTCCGGTCACTCGGAAAGTGTTGGCGGACTCCGAAACTCCGCTCTCGGCGTACGAGAAGTTGGCCGGCAATCGTCCAGGCACCTTCTTGCTCGAGTCGGCCGAGAACGGTCGTTCGTGGTCGCGGTGGTCGTTCATCGGCGTCGGGAGTCCGGCTGCACTGACCGTCGTGGACGGAGAGGCGGCTTGGTACGGCAATGTTCCGGCCGGTGCTCCGGCCGGCGGTGACCCGATCGATGCACTCGGTGCCACCCTCGAACTACTTCGTTCGGAGCGACTTCCCGACCTACCCCCGCTGACCGGCGGAATGGTCGGGTTCCTCGGTTACGACGCGGTGCGGCGCCTCGAGAGATTGGGTGACTCCGCGGTCGACGACCTGCAGATACCCGAGATGGTCATGCTGCTTGCTGCCGACATCGCCGCTGTCGATCACCACGAAGGGGCGATCACCCTCATCGCCAATGCGGTCAACTGGGACGGCACCGACGAGCGTGTCGACACGGCGTACGACGACGCGGTCGCCAGGTTGGACGCGATGACTCGCGCTCTCGCGGCGCCGGCGAAATCGACGGTGTCGACATTCTCGAAAGCGACTCCGAACTACCGTCGTCAACGCACCACCGAGAGCTTCGGTGTCGACGTCAAAAAGTTGATCGGCGACATCGAAGCGGGCGAGGCATTCCAGGTAGTTCTCTCGCAGCGATTCGAGATCGATTGCACTGCAGCACCGATCGACGTGTACCGGATGCTGCGCGCGTCGAACCCCAGCCCGTACATGTATCTGCTCAACGTGCCGAACGGTGACGGAGAGACGGCGTTTTCGATCGTCGGTTCGAGCCCTGAAGCACTGGTCACCGTCGCCGAGGGCGTCGCGACAACACACCCGATCGCTGGAACCAGATGGCGCGGTGCCACAGAGGAGGACGACATCCTGCTCGAGAAGGACCTCCTCGCCGACGAGAAGGAAAACTCCGAGCACCTCATGCTCGTCGATCTGGGGCGAAACGATCTGGGTCGTGTCTGTCGCCCGGGCACGGTGAAGGTGCACGACTACCGGCACATCGAGCGGTACAGCCACGTGATGCATCTCGTATCGACCGTCACCGGTCATCTGGCCGAGGGAAAGCACGCTCTCGACGCGGTCACCGCATGCTTCCCCGCTGGAACCCTGTCAGGGGCACCCAAGGTGCGTGCGATGCAGCTGATCGAAGAACTCGAGCCCACCAGGCGGGGTATCTACGGCGGCATCGTCGGCTACCTCGACTTCGCCGGCGACGCCGACACCGCGATCGCGATCCGAACGGCATTGATCAAGGACGGGATCGGATATGTCCAGGCGGGCGCCGGCGTCGTCGCCGACTCCGATCCGGTCTACGAGGACACCGAGGCCCGCAACAAGGCGATGGCAGTGCTGAGCGCCATCGCGTCGGCGCACACCCTGCGCACCATCGGAGGTGACGATCAGTGAGTGAGAACGAGTCGATTGCAGCGGAGCAGCCTACAAGGGCTTCTCGTGGCACCGCTGTGCCGAGGACGCTTTTGCTTGCACTGTCGGCAGCAGCTCTGTGGGGCAGCTCACGAATGACGTGGGTTCATCTGACCTCGAGCGACGGCAAGACGCTGGAGCGGACGACGGACCTCGACGGCAGCACCTGGGCGGCGGCGATGACTCCGCTCGCGCTCGCGCTTCTGGCGGCGATCGCGGCGTCGTTCGCGGTGCGAGGTTGGGCGCTTCGTGTGGTCGGACTGTTGGTGGCACTCGTCGCCGTCGCGGTAGCGGTTCCGGCGGTGCAGTTGTTGGTGTCTGGAGCCTCTGCGGACCGAGCGGTGGAGTTGGCCGAGTTGTCCGGTCACCCGGAAGATCTCTCGACGACTGTTTCGGTACTGCCTGCCTTGCTTGCGTTGCTCGGAGCGGTGGCGGCGCTCGGCGCAGCAGTACTTCTGATGCGCAAACCTCCAGTGCGAGGCGGGTTGTCGTCGAAGTACGACAACCCGGCCGCGCGCCGCGAAGCTGCAGCCAAGCTCGGTCAGGGAGACACGCCCGCGTCGGACGAGCCTGTGACACAACGGATGTTGTGGGACGCGCTCGATGCCGGAGAGGACCCGACAGTGGCTGACGGGGACGACGGAGCTGGGGGAGGCAACGGTGCGAAACCGGGGTCGTCGCACTGAGTAAGACTGAACCCTCACCTGCGTGGGTACCCCGGCGGAGTAGCAAAATTTCGTCCCACTAGGCTGAGACCACCCTGATGACGTATCTCACATCGGGCTCTTGCCCAGAAAGGATTCGGGCCACGATGACCGTACTCGACTCGATTCTCGACGGGGTGCGCGCTGATGTCGCCGCCCGCGAAGCCGTACTCGACTTCGCTGCAGTCAAGGCTGCTGCGGCCGCTGCACCGCCTGCACTCGATGCTGCAGCAGCACTTCTGGAATCGAGCATCGGCGTCATCGCCGAGGTCAAGCGAGCGAGCCCCTCAAAGGGTGCGCTGGCCGACATTGCCGATCCCGCAGAGCTTGCCGCGGCTTACCAAGCCGGTGGCGCACGCATCATCAGTGTTCTCACCGAAGAGCGCCGTTTTCACGGCTCGTTGGCCGACCTCGACGCAGTCCGTAAAGCGGTCACCATTCCGGTGCTGCGCAAGGACTTCATCGTGGGGCCGTACCAGATTCACGAAGCTCGCGCTCACGGCGCCGACGTCATCTTGCTGATCGTCGCGGCACTCGAACAGCAGGCGCTCGCCTCGCTGATCGATCGCACCGAATCTCTGGGAATGACTGCCCTCGTCGAGGTGCACACCGAGGAAGAAGCCAACCGCGCGCTCGAAGCCGGCGCCAAGGTGATCGGTGTCAACGCGCGCAATCTCAAAACCCTCGAGGTGGACAAGAACACCTTCGGTCGCATTGCTCCCGGTCTGCCGACCGAGACGATCAAGATCGCCGAATCGGGTGTTCGCGGAACTGCCGATCTGTTGGCGTACGCCGGTGCGGGCGCCGACGCAGTGCTCGTCGGTGAAGGCCTCGTGACCAGCGGCGACCCTCGCAAGGCCGTCGCAGATCTGGTCAATGCCGGTGCACACCCGTCCTGCCCCAAACCGTCTCGATAAAGCGCTTCACCCGCCCGGCGTGCTTTGATGCACCCGGGCGGTGACCAGCGACACCGTTGGGGCAGACTGGTGGGGTGACTTCACGTACTCAGGAACCAGGCTCCGGTGCAGTATTCAAGGGCGGCAATCTGCCGCCGGCCAGCGCGGGACTCACCGAGCGCTCTCACGACCCGGATGCCGGAGGGCATTTCGGCGTCTATGGCGGACGGCATGTGCCGGAAGCTCTCATGGCGGTTATCGAGGAAGTCACTGCGGAGTACGAAAAGGCTCGCGCGGACGACACGTTCTTGAACGAACTCGATCGCTTGCAGCGCGATTACACCGGGCGTCCGTCGCCGATTTTCGAGGCAACGCGAATGAGCGAGTTCGCCGGCGGTGCGCGCATCATTCTCAAGCGTGAAGATCTGAACCACACCGGTTCTCACAAGATCAACAACGTTCTCGGTCAGGTTCTGCTGGCGAAGCGTATGGGCAAGACCCGCATCATCGCCGAGACCGGAGCGGGCCAGCACGGTGTGGCATCGGCCACCGCCTGTGCACTGCTCGGTCTCGAGTGCGTCATCTACATGGGTGCTGTCGACACCGAACGTCAAGCACTGAACGTCGCACGCATGCGCCTGCTCGGCGCGGAGGTCGTTTCGGTCGAGACCGGTTCGCGCACGCTCAAGGACGCGATCAACGAAGCCTTGCGCGACTGGGTTTCCCACGCGGACAACACCTATTACTGCTTCGGTACCGCGGCAGGCCCGCACCCGTTCCCCACCATCGTTCGCGACTTCCAGCGAGTGGTCGGCCTCGAAACACGCGTCCAGGTTCAGGCACTGACCGGCCGCCTGCCCGATGCAGTCACAGCCTGCGTCGGAGGCGGCTCCAACGCAATCGGAATCTTCCACCCGTTCATCGACGATCTGTCGGTACGGCTGGTTGGCTACGAAGCAGCCGGCGACGGTGTCGAAACCGGAAGGCATGCAGCAACGTTCGCCGGCGGTACACCTGGCGCATTCCAGGGTGCCTACTCCTACCTGCTCCAGGACGAAGACGGTCAGACCATCGAATCGCACTCGATCTCTGCTGGTCTGGACTACCCGGGCGTCGGACCCGAGCACGCTTACCTGAGCGATATCGGGCGTGCCACCTACGAACCCGTCACCGACAGCGAAGCGATGGATGCTCTACTGCTGCTCTCGCGCCGCGAAGGCATCATCCCGGCCATCGAATCCGCCCACGCCGTTGCCGGCGCGCTCCGACTGGGCAAGGAACTCGGCGAGGGCGCGATCATCGTCGTCAATCTCTCCGGTCGCGGTGACAAGGACATGGACACCGCCGCAAGCTGGTTCGGTCTCTTCGACGGCGCCTCGAGTCAGGCAACCGCTCCGGCTGATGCAGCAGACCAGAACGACAACACGGAAGGCTCGGACAAGTGAGCGAACGACCATCACGCCTCGCACCCACCTTTGCAGCGTGCAAGGCTGACAAGCGTGCCGCCCTCGTCGGTTACCTGCCTGCCGGTTATCCGACCGTTCCCGAATCGATCGACGTGTTCAAAGCGATGGTCGACGGTGGCTGCGACATCATCGAAGTCGGTGTCGCGTACTCCGATCCGGTCATGGACGGTCCGACCATCCAGCGTGCAGCCGAAACCGCACTCACCAACGGCGTTCGCCTTCGCGACATCTTCACCGTGATCGAGCAGATCAGTTCGGTCGGCGGCAAGGCCGTCGTGATGACCTACTGGAACCCGGTACTGCAGTACGGCGTCGACAAGTTCGCACGAGACCTCGCTTCCGCCGGCGGGCTCGGACTCATCACCCCCAACCTCATTCCGGAAGAAGCAGGCGCCTGGATGGAAGCATCCGAGGAGCACCACCTCGACCGGATCTTCCTTGTCGCCCCGTCCTCGACGGAAGAACGGCTCGCGATGACACTCGACGCGAGTAGTGGATTCATCTACGCGGCCTCGACAATGGGTGTCACCGGCGCTCGCGACGCCGTGTCGTCGATGGCTCCGGAACTGACCGCACGAATCCGCGCGCATTCCGACATTCCCGTCGGCGTCGGATTGGGTGTTCGGTCCGGCGCACAAGCTGCCGAAATCGCGGCATACGCCGATGCCGTCATCGTCGGCTCGGCTCTGGTCTCCGCGGTCGAGAACGGCTTGGGAGCGGTTCGCTCGCTCACCGAAGAACTCGCCGAGGGCGTCCGCTCGGCTACCGTGGCGTCGTGACCTCAACTGTGGACCTACTGGCCTATATCCCCAGCCCGCCCCAAGGCGTCTGGTACGTCGGACCGGTAGCGCTGCGCGCCTACGCGCTCTTCATCATCCTCGGCATCATCGTCGCGATCGTGTGGGGAGATCGTCGTTGGGTCGCCCGCGGCGGCGAGAAGGGGACCGTTCTCGACATCGCGATCTGGGCTGTTCCGTTCGGTCTGATCGGTGGCAGGCTCTATCACGTATTGACCGACTGGCCCGCCTATTTCGGCGAGAACGGTCAGCCTCTCGATGCACTCAAGGTGTGGCAGGGAGGCCTCGGAATCTGGGGAGCTGTGTTCCTCGGCGGCATCGGTGCGTGGATCGGCTGCCGTCGACGCGGCATTCCGGTTTCCGCGCTCGGTGATGCGATTGCGCCCGGAATCCTGCTCGCGCAGGCCATCGGTCGTATCGGCAACTACTTCAACCAGGAGTTGTACGGTCGCGAGACCACCGTCCCATGGGGCCTCGAGATCTTCGAGCGTGTGAACTCCTCAGGCCAGCTCGATCAACTGGCAGGTGTCTCCAACGGAGAAGTCATTCGGGTCGTTCACCCGACGTTCCTCTACGAAGCTGTGTGGAACGTCCTGATCGTGATCCTGCTGGTCCTCGTCGACCGCCGATTCAAGATCGGTCACGGACGCCTGTTTGCTCTGTACGTCGCGGGTTATTGCCTGGGCCGGTTTGTCGTCGAACTGATGCGCGACGATTTCGCATACGAGATCGCCGGCATTCGAGTCAACACATTCACTTCGGGGATCGTGTTCTTCGCCGCACTGGCCTACTTCTTCCTGGCGAAGAAGGGTCGTGAGGATCCGGCTGATTTGAAGTCGAAGGACTACGTCGCTGCGGTAGCTGCCGGCGAAGCAGGAGTCGCGGCGCCAGTTACCGAAACTGATTCGGCGAAGGCCGACGCGAAAGGCGCCGACGCTGAAGATTCTGAATCCGATGCTGCTGAATCCGCTTCCAGTGAGGCAAGCGCCTCCACGGCAGCGTCGGATGAGTCGTCGGACGCGGTGAAGCTGTCGAAGAAAGACAAGCCGTGACAGGTCCCTATTCGCAAGGGGGATTTCCCGAGGATCAGGGACCGGTCTACGGCGCGCCCAATCCGTACGGATATCAGCAGCCACCGCCCGCTCCATCGATGTACGGGTTCGGAGATCCCTATGCGCCGTACGGTCGGCACCCGGTAACGGGGGAACCGTATTCCGACAAGTCGAAAGCCACAGCTGGACTGTTGCAGATCTTGCTGGGCTTCTTCGGAATCTGTGGAGTCGGTCGTCTTTACATCGGGAGCGTCGGCATCGGACTGTGCCAACTGCTCGGCATGTTCTTCGCGCTGTTCATGTCCGCGTTCCTCATCGGAATTCCATTTGCCATCGGAATTTGGATCTGGGCGTTCGTCGACGGCATCGTGATACTTTCGGGCAATGCGCGGGACGGTGTTCGCCGGCCGTTGCGAGGATGAACCGCGAGGATGAACCGCGAAGACAGATGTGTGGGGGACCGGCCACGCGAAGGCCGAACCCTTCTCGTGGCCCGATAACAAAAGCTATTACGTACCGTCGTCGAATCGAAGGAAAGTACGTTGCCTAACTTGAACAAGAATCCGGAACCGTCCGAGTCGGGGGACTCGTCAGGATCGCAGCCGCCGGTTCCACCCCAGTTCGGGTCGCCGTTCGACTACGACGCGACGGCGGATGCGTCGTTGACGGAAACCTCGGCGCCAACGGAGAAGACTCCGTCGACGGAGACCACCGGCACCGGTCCAGGCTGGGACACGTATTCGGGAGTCGGGAACGGCCCGGGCTGGGGAAACCACCCCATCTACCCGCCGCCGACCGGAACCGAATCGACTACAGCGTTCCCCACTGCCGATTCTGATTCCACCCCGAATCAGCCCACGGCGCCGTACACGTCGCAGGAAAGCTACGCCGCCCAGAACTATCCGGCGACCGACTATCCGGCGCCGGACTACTCGAGGCCGACCCAAACCCCGACGGACGGTCCCGTTTACGGTGCGCCGGCAGATCAGACTCCGAATCCCTACGCGGCTCCGCCGCAGGGCTACCCCGCCGCTCCGCCGCAGGGAAGCCAGAATTACGGTCAGCAGCAGGGCTACCCCCAGCCTGGATATTCGCAGCCCGGTTACGGTCAGGCGCAGGGATACCCGCAAGGTCAGGGTTATCCTCAGCCTGGCTTCGGCCTTGTCGACCCGTCCGCACCGTACGGACGTGACCCGATGACCGGCGAACCGTATTCGGACAAGTCGAAGACGACCGCCGGATTGCTGGGCATTCTGCTCGGCGGTTTCGGAGCAGGACGTTTTTACCTCAACCAGCCCGGCATGGCTGTCGCACAGATCGCGGTCACTTGGTTGACGTGTGGAATCGGTGGCATCTGGCCGCTCATCGACGGCATCATGATGTTGACCGGCAGTGTGCGCGATCAGTACAACCGACCTTTGCGTAGCTGATCGAAAACGATGTTCGGAACTGTGGCCCCCTGACGCTCGTCGTCAGGGGGCCACAGTTTTACTCTCGCGACCTGCGGTTATGTGCTGATAAACTAGCGAACGTCGGCTGCATGACCGTGTGGAGGTCGCCGAGTGCCGTTTTCTCGAATACCTGATCCTCGAGGCCTGTACGACCCCGATCAGGAAACCGATTCATGTGGTGTAGCCGTGGTAGCAGACACCTCTGGACGTCACCTGCATTCCATTGTCGACGAGGCGCTCGCGGTCCTGGCCAATCTCACCCATCGTGGCGCAGTCGGGCGCGAGTGCAACAGTGGTGACGGTGCGGGCATCCTTCTTCAGCTGCCGACGGAATTCTTCGACGCGGTGACCGCGTTCGAGCTTCCACCACCCAACGCGATGGGTGAGAACACCTACGCAGCCGGAAACTGCTTTCTCCCGGTGGATCAGGAAGCACGTCGGCGGGCGGTAGTTCGGATACACCGGTACGCAGCGGCAGAAGGACTGCGGATTATCGGGTGGCGGGAGGTCCCAGTCGACCGTGACTGCGTCGGAACCGTTGCCGCGCAGTGCGCTCCGTACATCAGTCAATGTTTTGTGACGTGCGCCGAGCCAAGAGATCGCAGTGTGGGCGGAATTGCCTTGGACCGACGAGTGTTCGCGCTCAGGAGACAAGTCGAGCGGATTCATTCGGCCGATGATGCGGTGTATTTCCCCTCGTTGTCCGCCCGAACCATCGTGTACAAGGGCATGCTCACGCCGACGCAGTTACCCGGTTACTTCACCGACCTATGCGACGCCCGAATGCGAACTGCCTTGGCGGTCGTGCACAGTCGGTACTCCACGAACACTTTTCCGTCGTGGTCACTTGCTCAGCCGTATCGCTGCATCGCTCACAACGGCGAGATCAATACGATTGTGGGAAACAGGAATTGGATGCGCGCTCGCGAGCCGATGTTGCGGAGCGCACTTTTGGGTGGGGACATCGATCGCATGTTTCCGATCTGTACCCCGGGTGGATCCGACTCTTCGTCGTTCGACGAAGTGAACGAGTTTCTGACGCTCGGGGGCCGCAGTGTGCAGCACGCCATCGCGATGATGATTCCCGGTGCCTGGGAGAACGATTCTTCGATGCCAGACGAGATGAGGGCCTTCTACCAATTTCACGCTTGCCTGATGGAACCATGGGACGGTCCGGCGTCCGTGACGTTCAGCGACGGCACTGTTGTCGGGGCGGTGTTGGATCGCAACGGTCTTCGCCCAGGGCGATGGTGGCGGATGAGGAACGGCCGTATCGTGTTGGCGAGTGAGAGCGGTGTGTTCGACGCTCCGACGTCCGAGGTGTTGGAGAAGGGGCGCCTCGAACCGGGTCGAATGTTCCTCGTCGACACCGCTCGCCGTGGCATCGTTTCCGATGCGGAGATCAAATCCGAACTCGCGAGCACAGCCCCCTACAGGGAATGGGTCGACGGGGGATTGGTCGATCTCGAGGAAATCCCCGAGTCGGCACCTGCCCGAGGCGATCCGGCTCCGCTGTTGCACAGGCAGCTGCTCTTCGGATACCAGGCAGAGGACTTGCAGGAAGTTCTCCTTCCAATGGCTCGCACAGGATCGGAGCCGTTGGGATCGATGGGAGTCGACACACCTCTCGCCGTTCTCTCGGATCGGCCGAAGCTGTTGTACGACTACTTCGTCCAGCTCTTTGCTCAGGTGACGAACCCGCCTTTGGACGCGATTCGCGAGAAAGTCGTCACGACGCTTGGTGTCACCCTCGGCGCTGAGCAGAACTTGTTCGAAGCGTCGGCGCTGTCGTGCCGAAGGATTGTTCTCGATAAACCGGTGATCGGACCGGGGAAGATGGCGAAGGTCGCCGAACTATGCGGCGCAAGATCTCCGAGAAGCGCTGTCCTACGGGGAGGTTTCGATCCGAGAGGCAGTCTCGGCGAAGGCGTCGAGAGGCTTCGTGAGTCCGCCCGAACGGCCGCCGCAGCCGGAATCGAGATTCTGGTGATCTCCGACCGTGGATCGGGCCCTGAGCAGGCTCCCATTCCGTCATTGCTCGCAGTATCTGCCGTGCACCACGATCTGGTTCGTCATGGCCTGCGAACCAAGGTTTCCCTCGTCGTCGAGTCGGGTGACGCGCGCGAAGTTCATCACATCGCGCTGCTGATCGGCTACGGTGCGGCGGCTGTCCACCCCTATCTTGCTCTCGAATCGGTAGAAGCACTCAGCGAGCAAGACGAACTTCCCGGGATAGATTCGAAAATGGCATCGGACAACTATCTGAGAGCGGCAAATTCCGGCGTGCTCAAAGTGATGTCGAAGATGGGAATCGCTACGGTTCACTCCTACACGGGCGCACAGGTATTCGAGGCAGTGGGCTTGGGCCGAGAATTGGTCGACGAATACTTCTGCAACACACGGAGTCGGATCGGCGGGATCGGTATCACCGAAGTCGCGCGAGAAGTTCTGATGCGTCACGCGGCCACGTATCGTACGGTGCAGCATCGTCAGTTGAGCAGCAGTGGAGAGTTCCGGTATCGCCGCGGTGGTGAATTGCATGTGTTCACACCCGAGTCCGTGTTCTTCCTTCAGCATGCGACCCGGACGGGGCGAAGTGAGATGTTTCGTCGCTACAGCGATGAAGTCGATCGACTGAGCGCGCAGGGCGGAACACTTCGGGGATTGTTTCGATTTCGGCGTGAGATTCGTCAGCTGATTCCCCTCGATCAGGTCGAACCCGTCGAGATGATTCTCGCTCGATTCAACACCGGTGCGATGAGCTACGGTTCCCTCTCTGCCGAGGCGCACGAGACGATGGCGGTTGCGATGAATGCTCTCGGCGGACGTTCGAACACCGGTGAGGGCGGAGAGTCACCGGAGCGGTTGCGTGACAACAAGCGTCGAAGCGCAGTCAAGCAGGTCGCGAGTGGTCGCTTCGGGGTGACCAGCGATTACCTGGTCAATGCCACTGACATTCAGATCAAGATGGCCCAGGGCGCCAAGCCCGGTGAAGGAGGGCAGCTTCCGGGGTCCAAGGTGTACCCGTGGATCGCGGAAACCCGGTACTCGACACCTGGAGTCGGCCTCATCTCTCCGCCCCCGCACCACGACATCTATTCGATCGAGGATCTCGCCCAATTGATCTACGACCTCACATGCGCAAACGATCGTGCGCGGATACACGTGAAGTTGGTCAGCGCAGTCGGAGTCGGGACAGTTGCGGCAGGTGTGGCCAAAGCGCACGCCGACGTGGTGCTGATCTCCGGTCACGACGGCGGGACGGGCGCGGCGGCACTCTCGTCCATCCACCACGCTGGTACGCCCTGGGAGATCGGGCTGGCCGAAACTCAGCAGACCTTGGTGCTCAACGGGTTACGCGATCGGATCGTCGTCCAGTGTGACGGGGGTCTGCGCACGGCGCGGGACGTCGTCGTCGCCGCGTTGCTGGGGGCGCAGGAGTACGGGTTTTCCACGGCGCCACTCATCGCGGCCGGCTGCGTCATGATGCGGGTATGTCACCTCGACACCTGCCCCGTCGGAGTAGCAACGCAGAATCCCGAACTGCGCGAGCGATTCACCGGCCGGCCGGAGTACGTCGAGAACTTCTTCCGCTTCATCGCCGACGACGTACGACGTTTGTTGGCAGAACTGGGGTTTCGAAGTATCGACGACGCTCTGGGCCACGCAGACGTATTGGAAATGTCTCCGGCGGTGGCGCATTGGAAGAGTCGCACGTTGGACCTCTCACCACTCTTCGACGTTCCGGCCGCGCCGACCGGCGCGGCCTACCCGCCGTGTGTACCTGTTTCGAGCGAACTCGAACGCACCCTGATCGAGTGCGCCGCGAACTCACTCGAGGACGCTCGACCCGTGCATATCGAACTGCCAGTACACAATACGGATCGGGCGGTGGGAACGAGGCTGGGCGCAGAGGTGACCAGACGCTACGGCGCCGTCGGGCTACCTGAAGGCACCATCGACGTCGTGCTCAGTGGAACGGCAGGCCAGTCACTCGGTGCGTTCCTGCCGCCCGGCATCTCGCTGGTCGTCGTCGGCGATGCAAACGATTACGTGGGGAAGGGGCTCTCCGGTGGACGAATCGCGCTTCGGCCGAGTGAGGACGCGCCCTTCGTGGCGGAGGATCAGGTGATTGCCGGCAATACGTTGCTGTACGGCGCTACGAGCGGTGCGCTCTATGCCAGGGGGCGTGTCGGGGAACGATTCGCGGTGCGCAACTCGGGCGCGGTCGCTGTGGTGGAAGGCGTCGGAGACCATGCGTGTGAGTACATGACCGGGGGTCGCGTCGTCATCATCGGTCCAACTGGTAGGAACCTTGCTGCGGGAATGTCCGGCGGAATTGCCTTCGTACTCGACGTGAAGGCAGAGAAGGTCAACGGCGACATGGTCGTTCTGGAACGACCTTCGGCGGAAGACTGCAGTCAGCTGGTCGAACTTCTCGGCGAGCATTTGGCTGCGACCGGCTCGCCGGTGGCGGCAAAACTTCTCGACGACTGGGTTGGCCAGAGTCCGAGATTCACCAAAGTTTTGCCTGTCGACTACCGGAAGGTCGTGGAAGAGAACGAACTGGTGGTGCCGGCTCATGCCTGACGCACGCGGGTTCCTCAACGTGAAACGATCCGGCTCACCGACCAGATCGCCCGATGTGCGTGTCGGGGACTGGGCGTCGGTATACGAGTCGCTGGATCCCGTCGTGCGAAATCGAGACGTATCTGCACAGGCCTCGCGTTGCATGGACTGCGCTGTGCCGTACTGCCATTCGGCCGACGTGGGGTGTCCGCTCGGCAATCTCATTCCGGAATGGAACGACCTGGTTCGGCGTGGACGGTGGTCCGAAGCCTCGGAGAATCTGCATTCCACCAACAATTTCCCCGAGTTCACCGGACATCTGTGCCCCGCACCGTGCGAAACGGCGTGCGTTCTCGCACTCGACGGCGAGCACACGTCGGGGGGTGTCACCATCAAGCGCATCGAACAGGCAATCGTCGACAACGCCTGGGAGTCGGGTTGGTTGGGGCCGCAGGCACCGGTAGTTCACAGCGGAAACCGTGTTGCGGTTGTCGGTTCGGGACCGGCGGGACTGGCCGCGGCTCAACAACTGACACGAGCCGGACACAGTGTCACGGTGTTCGAGCGGAGCGATCGGATCGGGGGACTGCTTCGCTACGGAATTCCGGAATTCAAGTTGCCCAAGGCCCTCATCAACCGGCGGCTGGAACAACTGACCGCCGAGGGGACCAGATTCGTCACCGACTGCGCCGTCGGAGTGAACGTGAGCGCGCACGACCTCTCGACGGAATTCGAGGCGGTAGTCCTGGCGGTCGGGGCTGACCGTGCCAGAGACACAGACGTACCGGGTCGTAGTCTTCGCGGAATCCATCGTGCGATGACGTACCTGCGTGCGGCCAACCACGAATGCGAGGGTGACGGAGCCTCGAGCATCTCGGCGCGAGGTAAGAACGTCGTGATCATCGGTGGCGGCGACACGGCCGCCGACTGCCTCGGCACGGTGCATCGCCAAGGCGCCCTCTCGGTGACGGAATTGGATTACCACGTCCCACCTCCGGCACGCCGCGATCGAGATCGCGACCCATGGCCGTTGTGGCCGCGGGTCCTACGCAGCTCGCCGGCAGACGAGGAGGGCAGTGACAAACGATTCCGATGGGCGGCGCAGGAATTTCTCGACGACGGTGGGGGTGCGGTCCGCGCAATCCGGATGGTTCCGGTAGCCGTGTCACGAGCGAAGGACGGACAACGGACCCTGGTGGAGACCGGCGACGCGACGGATCTGGTGTGCGAGATGGTCCTGCTCGCTCTGGGTTTCGACGGCGTCGAAACCGCCCCACTGCTCACCGACCTTGATGTCGGCACCGATCCACTCGGCAGAATCGAGTGTGATGTCGGGTGGCAGACCCGGACACCCGGCGTATTCGTCTGCGGCGACGCGCATCGCGGCGCGTCGCTGGTCGTGTGGGCGATTGCCGAGGGACGGTCGGCCGCACGTGCCGTCGACGTGTTTCTCACAGGCGAGTCGGCGCTTCCGGCTCCGGTTCATCCAAAGGCATTTCCGCTGTTCGTGAGCTGACCAACTGAATCGAGTAAGTACAGAAAGTGCAGGTCGCAAATGCCGGATAGAAGTGCGGTGGGGTAGCGACTAGGCTCGAGCCGTGAACCGACGGACAAAAATTGTATGCACACTTGGACCTGCGACAGCTTCTGGCGACCGCATCCGTGAGCTCGTGGAGAGCGGCATGGACGTGGCGCGCCTCAACTTCAGCCACGGCGAGCATGCCGATCACGAAGAAAACTACATTCGCGTCCGCGCCGCGTCGGACGCCACCGGAAAGGCCGTCGGTGTTCTCGCCGACCTTCAGGGGCCCAAGATTCGCCTCGGCCGATTCAAGGACGAGCGGACCACCTGGGCCAACGGTGAAGAGGTTCGTATCACCGTCGACGACGTCGAGGGAACGCACGATCGCGTCGGGACCACGTACAAGGAATTGGCGCGCGACGCCAAGGCCGGCGATCGACTGCTGGTCGACGACGGAAAGGTCGGCCTGGTCGTCACGTCCATCGACGGCAACGACGTCGTCTGTCGGGTCACCGAAGGCGGTCCGGTCAGCAACAACAAGGGCCTCTCACTGCCCGGTATGAACGTCTCCGTTCCAGCCCTGTCGGGCAAGGACATCGCCGACCTCGAGTTCGCTCTCAAGCTGGGTGTCGACTTCATTGCACTCTCCTTCGTTCGCTCACCGGCGGACGTCGAATTGGTTCACGCCATCATGGATCGAGTCGGGCGCCGCGTTCCCGTCATCGCGAAGCTCGAGAAGCCCGAGGCCATCGACAATCTCGAAGCCATCGTGCTCGCGTTCGACGCCGTCATGGTCGCCCGCGGTGACCTCGGTGTCGAGTTGCCGCTCGAGCAGGTCCCGCTCGTTCAGAAGCGCGCAATCCAGATTGCTCGTGAGAACGCGAAGCCGGTCATCGTCGCGACGCAGATGCTCGAGTCGATGATCGAGAACTCACGTCCCACTCGCGCAGAGGCATCCGATGTCGCCAACGCCGTTCTCGACGGCGCCGACGCAGTCATGCTCTCGGGCGAGACTTCGGTGGGCAAGTACGTCATGGAAACCGTTCGCACCATGGCCCGCATCGTCGAGGCCGTCGAGAACGAATCAACCCGTGTCCCACCGTTGACCCATGTCCCGCGCACCAAGCGCGGAGTCATCTCGTACGCAGCACGCGACATCGGCGAACGTCTCGACGCCAAGGCCTTGGTTGCGTTCACTCAGTCCGGTGACACGGTGCGTCGACTGGCTCGTCTGCACACGCCGCTGCCGTTGCTCGCCTTCACACCGCTGCCCGCGGTGCGCAGTCAGCTGACGCTGACGTGGGGAACCGAGACGTTCCTGGTCGATGCGGTGGCCACCACCGACGAGATGGTGCGTCAGGTGGACAGTGCGTTGCTCTCCCTCGGGCGGTACGTCAAGGGCGACCTCGTGGTCATCGTTGCCGGATCCCCTCCGGGAACTGTCGGTTCCACCAACCTCATTCACGTCCACCGTATCGGCGAAGAGGACCACTGAGTGACCCACGCGAACGCGTCCACCGACCTCGGTACTCTTCTCGGTCTGTTGGATCTGGAGCAGATCGGTGACGACGCGTTCCGTGGATACCACCCGAAACAGGTAGGTTCGCGGACGTTCGGCGGCCAATTGGTGTCTCAGGCACTGATGGCCGCCGGACGGACTGTCGATGGTGATCGCCCCATCCATGCCGTGAACGCCCATTTCATTCGGGGCGGAGATGTGAAGGCGCCTATCGAGTACCGGGTGGAGCGTCATCGTGACGGGAGGGCATTCGCCAACCGTCAGGTGACTGCCTATCAGGGTGAGAACGAATTGTTCGTGATGCTCGCGGCGTTCCAGGACTCCGGCAAGGGGCTCGACCATGCTGTCGAGATCCCGGATGTTCCACTTCCGGAGTCGTTGCCTCCCATCGGCGATCATCTGTTGGGGTACGAGGAAAAACTGCCGCATTTCAGTGCGGCGCTCAAGCCGATCGACATGCGGTACGCCAACGATCCGGCGTGGATCCTCAAGGGCACCGGCGAGAAACTCAACCACAATCGGGTGTGGATGCGCCCCGACGGTGATCTGCCGGACGATTCGCTCATTCACGCTGCGACGCTGGCATATTCGTCCGACACCACCGTGCTCGATTCGATTCTGACCACTCATGGTTTGTCCTGGGGTCATGATCGTATCGTCGCGGCGACGGTCAATCATTCGATCTGGTTCCATCGCCCGTTCCGGTTCACCGACTGGGTTCTGTACGCCACCGAATCGCCGGTCGCCGCAGGTTCGCGCGGTCTGGCAACCGGACGGTACTTCTCGGTGGAAGGACTGCTGTTGGCGACGGTGGTCCAAGAAGGAATGATCAGGCATTTCCCGCGTAAAGGGGAATGAGATGCGGGCCCGAGACTGAACTCGGGCCCAGAATCAAGCAGACTTGCGATATTGCGGTGAGAGTTCGTCGGCGCGGTCCCACGGAGACCAGTCGACTTCGCGTCCATCGAGTTGGGCCGCAACAACTTCCAAGCCCGCGTGCCAGCCGGCAGCGTGGGCGTACGCGGACTCTTCGTCTTCCATCGTGTGGGTGAGGGTCAGCCAGCAGCCGCCGGTGCCGTCCGGTGCCAGTTCCCAATGCAGAGTATCTGCGTCCCAGAGGAATTCGAGAATTCGGTGCGGGTGGACGCTGATGACCGTCCCGCGCGTCACGTGATCTGCGGGCAGTCCGAATCGCTCGACTTGTTCCGGGGTCACCTTGAACAGCAGATCCGCGCCTGGAGTGAGATTGAAATCGACGTCCGCCGGGAACCAGGCGTCGAGGTACTCGCGTTCCGTTATCACTTTCCAGACCTTGTCCGGTGCGTGCGGAATTGCCAGTTGGAAGCTCAGTGACACCCGACCGTCATAGGTAAGGTTTATCTTGCCGTTGTCCATCGGTGCCTCCAATGCTTGGTGCCCGTGCGGTTGCCCCCATCGTGCCATCTAATTGCTTAGGATGGAATAACTGCAGGTCAGATCGTTACCTATTGATAGGTTATGTCGATTTGTCTCGTTTTGAGAGCGGCGTTCCGGATGCGTTTCGTGGCAGTGAGACAAACGCGCGGTACGCTGACCACGCACGACTGGCGCGGGTGGGAATTACCACCGGGGAGTGCACATCGCGAGGCATCGACCGCCTGGGTGCTTCACACATCTTGTGTGAAGGGGGATTCATGTCTACCGAAAATCTGCCTACCGAAAATCTGCCCAGCCAGAACGTGGCCGCTCGAATAATCAACGGACGCGCAATTGCCGATGCTGCGCTCGCCGACCTGTCAGTGCGCACCAGGCAGTTTCGTGATGAGACGGGGCACGTTCCTTGCCTGGCCGCCGTCATCGTGGGAGCGGACCCGGCCTCGAAGGCGTATGTACAGATGAAGGCCAAACGATCTGTCGCCGTCGGAATGACGTCGCGGACGGTCGAACTCCCGGTGAGTACAACCACCGAAGAACTAGTCGACGTGCTGAGAGCGCTGTCGGCGGACCCTTCGATCGACGGCATACTGCTGCAGCACCCGGTGCCAGGCCACATCGACGAACGGGCTGCGTTCGATGCCATCTCGGCCGACAAGGACGTTGACGGCGTTACCTCGGCAGCGTTCGCGGCAATGGCGTTGACCGGTGGGGGATTCGAATCATGTACACCGAGTGGCATCCTGCGCCTGCTCGACGCCACAGGCGTCGAACTCTCCGGGAAGCATGCTGTCGTGGTCGGCCGAAGCCCGATACTCGGATTGCCGATGGGAATGCTCCTCCTGCGTCGAGGCGCAACGGTGACGTACTGCCATTCGCGAACCGTCGACCTGGCCGCCCACGTCGCCTCGGCAGACGTCGTCATCGCGGCCGTCGGTGTTCCGGAACTGATCAAAGGGGCGTGGATCAAGCCTGGGGCAGTGGTGATCGATGCGGGGTACAACGAGGGCAACGTCGGAGACGTGGAGTACGCCGCTGCGCTCCCACATGCCGGTGCGATCACACCAGTGCCGGGTGGCGTCGGCCCCATGACGGTTGCCGTCCTGCTGGAACAAACACTGGCAGCAGCAGTTCGAGCAGCGGAAGTTCGGGCATGGAGTGAGAATCATGACAGTCGTGTTGGACCGGACCCAGCAATCGCCTCGGATCGATTGTGAGACCTCGGTTTCGAGACGGAGTATTCATCCGCCCCTCGATAACCGAATTACCGCGTCGAGCACCGCTGCGCTGGAATGGCTGAGCTGAGCGCGCAATTGGGTATTCGACAGTCAGCTGTCTGCCGTGGGGATGTCGATCATCAACTGGGACGGTGAATCGGATGTCGATACGGTGTATGCCGGACGGATGTCGACCGTGCCGACAAACGACTGCAGGATCGCACTGTTCCTGGCCGCACTGTCTATGCGCGTGATGTTTTCGCCCTCGTGAGATACGGAGTTGAGCGACGAATCCGATTGGACTCCCATCAGGTCGACTTGAAGTATCGATCGACTTCCGACGTCCACGACTGTGCTGTCACCCGCTCGGATTGCTTCGCTGACATATTCGGTTTTCCAGAACACTGATCCATTTCCGTCGAATCGGTAGGTGATTCGGGTGAAACCATCGTGATCGGTCACGTCGATCTCGGTCACGTCGACGCGCGGATTCGGTGAAGGGATCTCCGTGTCGTTCGGGAACGGAGCAAGCGTGGAGATCTCGGTTGGTGGGGCATCGATCGGGGGAGTGCCGACCTGAAGGGTGCCTGCCTGTGTTGCAGCATCGAGGACGGTCTGGGTGGAAGATTCGCCGGCAGTGTTGGATTCGCCGGCAGTGTCGGATTGGTCGTCAGTCTGACACCCGGGGAGCAGCGCGAAAACAGATATGGCTCCGAGCAGAGCAATCAGGCGACGACCGTTCATGGATCGAATCTAACTGCGGTCGATCTGGGGTACAGCCGAATGCCGAAACCTTGCGGTACGGCCAACTGCGGCAGGTGGTGCCCTCGGTGAGACTCGAAATAAAAATCGACCACCGAGGGTCCAGCGGCGATGGAGCCGTACCGGCCGCCACCTGCAAATTTACCAATTATCTAGTGACACGACTTGATGCTCACTGAGGGCGGAATGTGTCCAAACCGTGTCCACATAGCGCCCCCGATTGTTCAGTACACCTGTGCAATTCCCCACTCGGCTAAATCTTCGCCGTCGTAGGCGGCTTTGACATTCGCTGCGGTCATGAATGCGTTGGAGTCAGGAGCCAGGTCCTCAAGTAATTTGTCGAGCTCTAGTTCGTTGGCACCTTCTGACAGCGATTTTCGAATTTTGTGCCAGTGTCTCGCGAAAGGCGTCCTGCCGTCTTTCTCGGACGTCATGTGCCAGAGCATTCGGTAGGCGCGAACGTCGGGTGTGAGCTGAAAGTCTGGGAAGAGCGAATTCATATTGCGCGGGATTCGCCATGAATGTCGGCGAGGGGATAGACGCGCGCGGCGACCTGTTGGGGTTGCGGTCCCGCGAACGGTCAAGGACCTACGGTCAGCTGCGTGCTTGGTCCCCTTCACCAATGCCCAAAGGGGATATATCACGGTGACACTGGCTCCCGGCTCCAGTCGTGCCGAATTCTTGTCGTGCCCCTCGTGTGCTTGAACGGGTATTCCAGCAATGCTTCGTCTCCAAAGTTTCCACCAGGTCATTCGTCCGAGGTCAAGCGAAACGTCCTCTACTGAGACCGCAACGCGGCCGATGTTCGTGACCTGGATTAGCGCCAGTTCCACTCCGAATTGGCTAATTCCGCCATCGAAGAGGGTTGAGTCCAGCAGAGTGGTGTACGACCACTCGTCCTGAAACTGTGGGCGTGT